>NZ_JBIBYR010000008.1:0-298403 GCF_043083485.1 Streptomyces sp. NPDC014727
GCAGATACCACCTGCCCACACCCAGCCACCAGCCCAAAGCGGACGCAGAAATCGATCAGGAGATCACTCTCGAACCACCTCGGCGGATTGAGGCTTAGCGGCGAACGGTGACCGGTGCGAGAAACAGGCCGACGACGGCATCGGCAAGAGTGTCGGCGGTATGGGTCCAGGACGTGTGGCGAGTGGCAGTGCCGTCGGCGAGTGCGCGCTCCCGCTCGGCGCAGGTCTGGAGGATGAGGTGACGCGCCATGTCGGCGCGCTCGGCACGGACTTGGAGGGGTACTGCGGTGATGCGGGCGGCGAGACCCTCCAACGTCCGCCACAGGGAGGGTCGTTCGAGTGCCTCGTCGATGGCGATCGCGCGCAGCACGGGGTCGGCCATGGCCTGGACGGCGAAGCGGCCGTGCCACGACGGGACGCCGAGTTCGGCCAGGTGCTCGCAGGACGGGCGGACGAGGCAGCCGACCCAGTCCCGGATGTCGGTGCTGGTGGCGCATCGTGTCAGGTGTCGCTCGCGGATGCGCTCGGTGGCTTCGGCGTGGTCGCGCATGATGGCCCGGACCAGGCCGGACTTGCTGCCGAAGTGGTAGCTGACCGCGGTGTTGTTGCCGAGTCCGGCCGCGTCGCTGATCTGCCGGTTCGACACGGCGACCAGACCCTGCTCGGCGAAGAGCCGTTCGGCTGCCGTCATGATCACCCGGCGGGTCCGCGCCGTCTGTGTCGCGTGCGGAACGGGGTGCGGCCGCGCTGTCCTCGTCGTCGGGGTGTCGGTCACAGAGGGCCGCCTCCTTGATCCGTGATCGCGGGATGCGCCCTCAGTCAGACACGCCCGCATTCTTAAGTCAATTGATTGACTTAAGTTTCGGCCAGCTCCGACCTGCGGCACATGGGTGGGGCGGATCATGACAAAGCCGTGCGCCGCCTCCTTCTGCCGAGCCGGACGGAAGGCAGCTGCATCACATTCCGGTCCGGCGGTCGCCCAGCAAGCGTGTCTCATAGGCGACGATCAACAGTTGCGCACGATCGCGAGCGTGGAGCTTGGCCGGCAGCCGCCCGATGTGCTTCGTGATCGTGGCGGGACTCCGCTGTAGGTGCTCCACAAGTTCCGCTTTCGGGAGGCCACGAGTGACCGGCCCGAAGGCCTCCGGCTGACGATCCGGGCGGCCGAAGCGGCCCGGGAACATGGCGCAACCGAGCCGGGAGGAGGCGGGCATGGCCGTGGCCGGGCCGGAGATCGATCTGTGCCGGATCGGCAGTCCGCAGGCACGCCTGGTCCGGCAGGTCATGTCGTCTTCATGCGGTGTCGTCGGGGGCGAGGTCGGGTCGCAGCCGGTGCCAGGTGGGGTGGCGGAGCAGGCCTGCCTTGGTGCGGGTCGTGTAGCGGACCTCACCGACGAGGCGTGGCAGCACCCATCGTGCTCCGGCTACTGCAGGCGGGGTGTCGAAGGGGCAGTGGTCGACGGCGGCGGTCTGGAGAAGTGCTGCCAGTGTGGTGCGTTGCCTGTCGCTCCATCCCGTGCCGACGCTGCCGATGTATCGCAGTCCGTGCTGGTGTCGCTCTCCCAGGAGCAGGGCGCCGGGCAGGCCGGCGAGCCTGCCGCGGCCGGGCAGCCATCCGCCGACGATCACGTCGATGGTGCGGACGTGCCGGATCTTGATCCACGCGTGGGAGCGAACACCGGGCTCGTAGCGGGAGGTGAGAAGCTTCGCGACCAGACCCTCCAGGCCCGCGACCCGGGTCGTCTCCAGGGCCTGCGCGCCATGCCCGACGACCGCCGCAGGAGTGGACCACCGGTCCCCGTCCAGGCCCAGACCCTCCAGTACGGTGCGGCGCTCGGTGTACGGCAGCCGGATCAGACTGGACTTCTCCAAGTGAAGGACATCGAACAGGACCAGGTGGGCGGGCACGGACCGGGCCATGCGGGCCGCTTTCGCCGGGGATCCGGCGAGCCCCATCCGGGACTGGAGCCGCTCGAAATCGCTCCGCCCCTCGGAATCGAGCGCGACGATCTCTCCGTCCAGGACCGCGGGACCGCCGAGGACGGATCCCAGGTCCCTGAGCTCTGGGTATGCGCCGGTGATGTCTGCCCCGGACCGGGCTCGCAAGGTGACGGTGCCATCGCCCGGAAGGTAGATCACGGTCCGCTGGCCGTCGTGCTTCACCTCGAACGCCCACCGGTCGTCCTTGACCGGCAGGCTGCCAGGCGTGGCGAGCATGGGATCGATCCGGGGCAACAGCATGGGGCGATTCGGGTCAGGAGGCGCTGCGCTTCGTCGCAGCCGCCTTCCGGGCCGCGGTCTTCCTCGTCGTCGTGGTCTTCTTCGTCGTCGCGGTCTTCCTCGTCGTCGCGGTCTTCTGCGCGGCGGTCTTCGTGGCCGGTGCGGTCTTCTTCGCAGGCGTCTTCCTGCGGGGTCGCATCTCGTGCACCGTCGCTTCCTCGCCGCGTGATTCCCTGGCGGCTTCGACCGAGGCGTTCAGGGCAGCCATCAGGTCCACGACCTTCCCGCCCTTCGGTTCCTCTCCCTCGGCCGGCCGTGGTGGTTCCTTGCCCTCCACCTTCGCCTCGATCAGTTCCTCCAGGGCGTCGCGGTACTGGTCCCGGAATCCGGAGATGTCGTCGAGGGCCATGGTGTCGGTGAGCTGGACCGCCCGTTCGATCTCGTCCTCGCCCAGGCCGGTGACCTTGGGGGCGAGGGATTCGGGACTGCGGATCTCGTCCGGCCACCGCATGCTGTGCAGCACGATCGCCCCCTCCCGTACCCGCAGAAGTCCGAGGCGCTCGCGGTTGTGCCAGGCGAACTTCGCGACGGCGACCTTGTCGGAGCGCTCCAGGGCCTTGCGGAGCAGGGTGTAGGGCTTGGCGGCGACCTGTCCGTCGATCGCGAGGTAGTAGCTGTCGCTGATCCGGATCGGGTCGATGCTGTCCGCGTCGACGAACGCCACGATCTCGATCGCCTTCGCCGTGGGCAGCGGCATCTCATCCAGCTCTTCATCGGTGACCGGGACGGTCTCGTCCCGGGTGAGCTCGTAGCCCCTGCCGATCTCCTCCTGCGGGACGACTTCGCCGTCGAGTTCACAGACCTTGCGGGTACGGACCCGGCCCATGTCCTTCAGATGGACCTGGTGGAAGCGGACCGAGCGGTCCTCGGTCGCGGATACGACCTTGATCGGAATCGTGACCAGGCCGAAGCTGATGGCACCGGTCCACAAGGGCCGCGGCATGTCCACCTCCAGGCCCCCCTGGCAGTGTGGGAAGGGAAGCGGACCGGAGCGCCCGAGGAAGGGGACCGGCCCCGTTCAGGGCCGGGGCGCGACCGGACCACTGCCCGTACCCTGATCGTCACGCCGGTCTCGCTCGCGCGCATCTGGATCAGACACCGCCGACCCCGCACATGCCGACCGCCTACCCCGGGAGCTGCTCGCAACGGCGGCTCGGACCGGTGCGTGATACCTCCGACGTCGCTGTTCTGCTCGCGTTGCTCCGGCGGAGTGCACGCGATGTCGTTGTGCGAGCCGGTGAGGCCCACGTTCTCGCAGGCGCGGCCCAGGGCGCGTTCCATACGCTTCTCGGGGACCTCGGCGACGCAGGGCAGTCTCCGGCCAGGCGCCACGGGCATGAGCGACCGGAATCGGCCGCTGCCCCTTGTCGGCACGACACCGCGTCCAACTCGATGAATGACAAACTGAGCACGGTATTTGGCGTGCCCGACGACACTGCTGGAAGCAGGTGGCAGACGGGCCGCCGCGCAGGACACCGGCGCGGGCGACGGCCTCGGTGTGATGGCGCTTTCGAAGCACTACCCGGCGAGTGTCTGGGTGCCCAGGACAGAGAGGAGCTCAAGTCGTTCGGCGTCCTGGCTGCCGGGCTCGGCCGTGTAGATCATGATGCGAAGGTCGCTGCCCGCGACGCTGAGCAGGTCGCAGTCCAGCGTCACGACGCCCACCTGTGGGTGATCCACAGTCTTGCGGGACGCCTCGTGACGCCCCACGGCTCCGGAGTCCCACAGATCGGCGAACCGCTCGCTGTTCGCCCGCAATTCGGCGATCAGGTGCCGCAACCGTCGGTCCTCCGGGTACCGGCTCGCTGCCGCGCGCAGATCGGCCACCACCGCGCTCTCCATCGCGAGCCGGGACTGCGATGTGTAGCGGACACGGCCGCCGGGGCCGAGGGAGGCGCGCCACGCACCGTTGCGCTCCCGACCGTGCCGCTCGCCCATCAGCGCCGTGTACAACGGGTTGGCCAGCAGCAGCGTCCATGACGTGTCGGAGACCGCGACGGGCGTTCCGGTGAGCCTGTCCAGCATCCGGTGCACGCTCGGCATGATGTACGCCGGAACCGTGCCCTGCCCCGGCGGCACGAGCCCGGCGACAGGGAACAAGTACTCGCGTTCGGGCGGGGACAGGCGCAGAGCCCGCCCCAGGGCCTCGATGACCTGCTCCGACGGGTTGGTCGCCCGGCCCTGTTCCAGTCGGGTCACGTAGTCGACCGAGATCCCGGCCAGCATGGCCGGCTCCATCCCGGAGGGCGTGCACACCCCAGCGCGATCTACCGGCGTGCCTGCTGGGTGAGCGCGCCTCGCGGCATCGTGATCTCCCCGGGGCCCTTCACGTTTGCCCCTGATCCCCTGGCCGTAGCCTTCATTTCTCACCCATTGCAATGCGCGCATGGGAATCGTTGCATTAAAAGCTAGATCGTTGCAACACTTTCATAGCTTCTACCTGCCAAGATACCCATTCTACGCAACAGACGCATTGTCGTCTTTCAGAAAGCAACGTAGCGTTTCTGATGTCAGAAACACTAAGAGCACGGGAGAGCACGATGCAGAAGTTCGACACCACCGCCCCGATCTCCGCCGTCCTGGACATCCCTGCCGGACGTATCCAGCTCATCGCCGCCGACCGCGCCGACACCACCGTCGAGGTCCTGCCCTCCGATCCCGCCAGGAACCGCGACGTCCGGACCGCCGAGCAGACCACCGTCGACTACGCCGACGGCGTCCTGCGGATCCACACCCCCGAGCCCAAGAACCAGCTCTTCGGCCCCTCCGGGTCCCTGGAGGTCACCGTCCAACTCCCCACCGACTCCCGCATCGAGGCCAAGGCCGCCGGCTCCGAGCTCCGCGGCGTCGGCCGCCTCGGCGACGTCGCCTTCGAAGGGGCGTACCGCCAGATCAAGATCGACGAGGCCGCGAGCGTCCGCCTCACCGCGATCGACGGCGATGTCGAGGTCGGTCGGCTCAACGGCCCCGCGGAGATCAGCACCGCAAGGGGCGACATCCGGATCATCGAGGCCGTACGCGGCCCGGTCGTGCTCCGCACTCAGTCCGGCGACATCACGGTCGCCGCCGCCGTCGGAGTCTCGGCCGCCCTGGACGCCGACACCGCCTACGGCCGCATCAGCAACGCGCTCAAGAACGACGGCACCGCCGAACTCGACATCCGCGCCACCACCTCCCGCGGCGACATCACCGCCCGCAGCCTCTGAAGCAGCAGAAACGGGACCATCCGGTGGGCCCCGCGATCGAGATCCTGCCGGTCGTCGCGTCGATCTCCTGGAGCAGCCCGGCCCGGCGCAACGGGTCCACCACGTAGGTCCTGGCCGAGTCACGGGGACGGAGCGACGACATCTCGGCGCGCTGCACGACGTGGCGTGCGCCCTGGAACATCGCCACCCCGCCGAGACCCACGGCCCAGCCGAAATGGTCTTCGTGCAGATGTGTCAGGACGGCGGAGTCGACTTCGCCCCGGCCGACTCCAACACCTCCGGCAGATGTCCGGGCACCGGCGCCCATCCCGACGCGGGGCTGCCCGCCGGGCCCACCCCGGTGTCCACGAGCGTGACACGGCCGGCCGGTCGGCGTACGGCGTAGCAACGGAAGTCCCGCTCCCAGGTGCTGCCGGGTCCGAACGCCGCCGGGTCGACCTGCGCGGCCCGTTCCCAGTCGCCGTCCTCCGCCGCAGGAAGTTGGTCCTGCTGCCTGCCGGGGAAGGGCCCGTGCGCGTCCAGCAACGCCTGCCCGCGCCTCGTCCGGCCGCCCCGGCCCCGGCTCCCCCGCCGCGCGACGGCTCCTAGCCGTCCGGTACACGCGGACTCACGGCAGACGGGCGCGCGGGCCGGGCCTCGTGACCGGCCCGGCCCCGTCGATCAGATGCCCTTCGCGCGAGCGCCCCCGCCCGGGTAGGGCGCCAGTTCTGCTGTCAGCCAGCGGAAGACCTGCGGCACCTGGCGTTTCCACAGTCCGATGGTGTGCGGCCCGCTCACCTCGGCCACCGCCACCCGTGTCGGGAACACCGCGGCCCGCCGCAGTGCGAGGCCGTCACGGTAGCCGTCGTTGAGCCCGCCCGAGAGATACAGCGCGACGGGCGGCGGGGTGATGGCGTGGCGCAGAATCCACAGCGGGTTGTTGACGCGCCGCAGCTTCGGGTCCCGGGCCGTGAGGGAGACCCGTTCGGCGGCCGGGTCGTTGTAACCGGAGAGACCCACGGCGGCCCGGTAGCGGTCGGGGTGGGCGAGCGCCATCTTCACGGCGCAGTGCGCCCCGGCCGAGAACCCGGCCACCGCCCAGCCGCTCGCACGGCTCTGCGCGCGGAAGGTATCGGTCACCATCTGCCGGACGTCCACGCTCAGCCAGGACTCGGCGTCCACGACACCCGGCACATTGGCGCACCCGGTGTCCTGGCCCGCCAGCAGGTTGGTCCGCGGCTCCACGAGGATGAACGGGGCGATCCGCCCGCTCCGCATCCCGGACTCCAGCTGCGACTGCACCCGCAGGCTGCCGAACCACGCCTTCGCCGATCCGGGGAAGCCGCCCAGGAGTTCGACCACGGGAAACTTGCGGTGCCGGAAGGCCGGTTGGCCGTACTGCGGCGGCAGCCATACGTAGACCTCGCCGCGCACCCTCGACACCCGGCCGTTCAGCTGGGTGACGCGGACGCCGCGGCCCATCCGGGCATCGTGCGTCAGGCTGAAGTCCTGGACGACCTTCGGCTCGTTCGCCAGGCGCCCGTGTTCCCCGAGCCCGTCGCGCCCGAGGCTCGGCGCGGCGACGATGTGGTGGCCGGTGCCGAGCAGATCGGCCCAGCTGTCGTAGAGGCCGTTGGTGTTGTTGACCATCACGAAGACGCTCAGCACCGCCGCCGCCTGCGCGGAGACGACCATCACAAGGCGGGCCGTGCCGCGCACCACGGCGGGACCGCGCACTCGGCCCCACAGCAGCAGGGGCAACAACACGGTGACCACGACCAGCGCGATCGTGGCCAGGAAGAACGGTGTCCCCGTCAGGCTCATCACGCCTGGGAGGATGCCCTGCACGCCACAATGGTTTACCCGCTTTTCCACCTTTTTACGTCGGACGCGAAACCGGGGAACGCCGTGTTGACGCCGGTCGCCATCGGTACGGGGTCCGCAGGCGCGGTGGCCTTGGGATCCTTCGTTCGGATCGGGCCGGATCGGCGAGTGGGGTCCGGTGCCGTGGACCGCAAGGCGAACGAAAGGCCCTAGCTGCCACCCCCACGTCGAAGCCGCGCCGACAGGTGGTGCTGCAGCGGCTGACCGACCGCAGCGAGGTCGTGGACGAAGTCGAGCGTGTCCTCGTCCGTCAGCGTGTAGCGGCGGCGGGTGGCATCGACCTCCTTCGCGGTGGGAGCGAGCGCCACCTGATGGGAGCTGAGGTCGACCAGGCCGTCACCCGCGTGGCCGACCAGGATTTCCGCGACGCCGGTGGGCTGGGTGATCAGCGCTTCCACGCGCGCCTCGGGCTGCAGCCGCCACCAGCCGCTCTCCCGCGCCGACGGCCGCAGCGGCGTGTCGTCCGCGCCGAGCAGCCAGGATCGCGCCTCGTAGCGGAGGAAGGGCCGGCCGTCATGACTGAAGGTGACCTCCTGCGCGTAGACGAATTCCTCGGCGAGCGTCGGGTACCCGCCTCGGCCACGGCCGACCCAGGTGCCGAGGAACCCGATCAGCGGTGCGAGCAGTGCGTGCGGCGCAGGTGCTTCGTCCGGTCGAAGGGCGTCGGGGTACGGATGCTTCTGAACGGGGCCGAACATGAGGTGCGCTCCTGAGTCTGGGCCGGTATCAGGCGGAAGCCTAAGGTTTTTCGTCCGCAGCGGTTGCCGACGGATCCACCACGGAGCACCCCAGCACCCCTCCGTGGTCACCTTCAGTCGCCCCAACCCCCTTGGGCCCCCTTATTGAAAATGATTATCGCTGCGGAAGAAGGCATCCAAGCTCAAGGGGGGCTTCCTTTGCGTACCTTCACGCGCACTCTCACCGTCGCCGGATCCATGGCCACTGCCCTTGCCGTCGGCGGACTCGCTTCGGCCCACGCGGCGGGGACCACACTGTCCCAGGGCCATGTCGACGTCCTCGACGTCGAGTACGACGGTGTCGCGCTGGACCTGCACGTCCACGACGAGTCGGTGACACCGGACGTCGAGTACCGGCCCGCGGACGTGGTCCTCCAGGCGCTTCCCGCGTCGGCGTACACCGTTCCGGCCGGCAACTGCTACACGCACCTGGGCACCGCGGGCTCCACCGTCTTCCGCCTGCCACAGGTCCAGAACGCGAATCTGCTGTGGCCGGGGCTTTCCGGTGAGCACCTCACCAGCGGCGTGTTCCAGAACAACAAGGTCCAGGTCAAGCTGGTCTCGGTGTCGGGTCCGGGCAGGATCACCGTTTACAAGGACGGCCTGTGCCCGAAGAGCAACCGCTACTACGACAGCGGTGACGCGGCTCTCACCAATGCCAAGGACATCACGGCGGGCGAACACGACCACGCCAACTGGGTCTTCACCAAGGCCGGCACGTACACCGCGACCTTCCACGTCAGCGGCACGCTCACGAACGGCACCAAGGTGGGCCCGGCCTCCGCGACGTACACCTTCAAGGCCGGTTCCTGACCCTGCGGCCGGCAACGGCCCTCCGACTCCGTGCCGGGGGTGGGTCGTCCGGCAGCCGACCCGCTCCCCGGCACGGCGGGGTCAACTGATCCCACGCTCGAAGGAGACGCCCCGCATGCGGGCCTCACTGTCGCGAAACACGTCGAGAGCCGCCGCTCTCACCGCCGTACTGTCCTTGCTCGCCGCCGCACCCGTCGCGCTCGCCGCCGAAGCTCCACCCCGTGAGGCACCTCCCGGAGAACGAGCCGTTCTGAACGGCGGCCATCTGGACTTGGCCGCCCGGCTCACGGACGGCGGGCTCGAATACCGGATCAAGGACGGTACGGTCGCGGGCGAACCCGTCTGGCGTGAACCCTCCGATGTCCTGCTGCACTTCGATCCCCGGCACGAACTCGTCATCCCCCCGCGCGAGGAAGTGCCGCAGTTCGAGGGTTTCGGCGAACCCGGCGAACGCCTCTGGGTCGACAAGGACTTCGAGGTGAAGGAAGGGCTGCTGTGGCCCGGCTGGAACACCATGGAGATCCGGCCCTCGGACGTCGCGGGACCGGTGAAGATCACCTTCCCGAAGATCGAGGGGCCGGGCCGACTGGTCCTCGGCCGCTTCGAGGACGACCCGGAACGGGGCATCCGTATCGGTGTCACCGTCGACACCGCCCGCGCCGACCCCGGCTCGGTCGAGTTGCCCGCGTACTCCCACTCCCATCCATTGTGGATCTTCAATGCTGCGGGCATCTACCGGATCACGATGGAGATGAGCGCCACCCTGCGGTCCGGGGCCAAGGTGACCGACCGGGAGACCCTGGCTGTGGCCGTGGGCGACGTGGACCCGTCGACGGTCGTGCCGGGTGACGGCAGCACGGGGCCCGCGCCGACGCCCACGTCCTCCCCGCCGTCCCCCTCTCCCACCGGCACTCCCCCGGTCGGTCCGACGGCGACCGCGTCGGCGACACACACGGCGTCGCCCTCGCCGACGCACACCGTCGGCGTTCCCCCGTACGCGACCGCGAGTGCCCCGGCGTCGAGGGCCGGGGGGCCGGGCCCCACACCTCCATCCGCCGTCCCCGTTGGTCCGGGCGCAGGCTCCGGCGCACTCTCCTCTCCTGACGGGACGACCGGCACGGCAGGCCGTCTGGCCGCTACGGGCGCCGGAGTGGCGCTCCCAGCCTCGATCGCGGTCGGCGCCGTGACGGCGGGCGGAGCTATCATCCTGTTCACGCGCCGTCAGCGAGCCGCGCGATGAGCCGGGCGCGAGGCATACGTACGGCCGCCGCCCTTGTCGTCGTCGCGCTGTGGGGAACCGGGTGCGGCCCGGGGGCGGACGGTGAATCCGGGAAGGCCGAAGTGACCGTCTCGACGACCACCGCGATCATCGCCGATCTGGTGCGCAACATCGGTGGCGACCGGGTCGACGTGGCGTCCGTAGTGCCGCACCGCGGCGATCCGCATTCGTACGAGCCGAGCCCCGGTGACGCGGCGAGGGTCGCGAAATCAGACATCGTCTTCAGCAACGGGCTGCTCCTGGAGGAGCCCGGGATCACGAAGATGATCCACACCAACGCACGCAGCGGAGCGCCGAAGGTTCCCCTCAGCGAGAACCTGGAGCAGTACGGCGGGACGATCATCAGACTGAAGGAGGACCTGGGCCTCGATGTGCTGTGGCTGGGCTGGGCCGTCGAGGGTCAAGTCGCGGGTGAAGGCTCCCAAGTCCGCACCACCGCAACCACATTGGAAGGGCCAGGCGATCTACATGTCTATCTGACCGATACGCTCGGCTATCCGCAGAGCTACATCGACTCCACCGACGGCTTCGACGCCGAGGACTCCTTCACTCTGCCGCCCGAGGCACACACCCATGTCAACTGGGTGTTCAGCAGGCCGGGCACCTACCGGCTCACCGTGCGGGGGCGGACGGAAACCCTGGACGGCGACACCGCGCCGATCGGCAGCGGCACCATCACCTTCGTCGTCGGTGGCGTCAAGGCGCCGACCGGTACGACCGTGCTGGACGCCGGTCACGCGGACATCGCACTCAACGCGCGGACCAGGTCCGTGTACATACGCTCCGACGACCCGTCGACCGGCAGGCGCACGAACCATCCAGCGGATTCGGTCGCAGTGTCGGTACCCGATCGCGCGAAGGAGTCCGCACCCGGGGAGGGCGCTTTCCGGTTCCTCGGCAGGCCGGGCGCGGACATCTGGGTGCTGCCGCAGGCGGTCATCGGCAAGCACGTGCACGGCGAGATGGACCCGCACGCCTGGGAGGACGTGGGCAACGCCGAAGCGTACGTCAGGCGGATCGAGGCCGAGCTGATCAAGGCGGACCCGCGGGGCAGGGCGGAGTACGAGCGCAATGCCCGGCGGTATCTGAGGCGGCTGGCACGGCTGGACGACGAGGTGGCCGCCACGCTGGCCACCGTGCCCGGGGAGAACCGCAGACTCATCACCACACACGACGCCTTCGGCTATCTCGCGAAGGCGTACGGAATGAGCGTCGCCGGCTTCGTGGTTCCCGTGCCGAGCCGGGAGCCGAGCGCCGCGGAGGTCGAGAAGCTCCGCGACGCCATCCGGGAGAAGAACGTCCCGGCCGTCTTCCTTGAGCCGAATCTCGCGGCGCGGGCCGATGTCCTGCGCCGGGTCGCCGAGGACGAGGGCGTCGGTATCTGCACGATCTACGGCGACTCGTTCGACGACAAGGTCCACGACTACGTCGCGATGATGCGCCACAACGCGAAGGAACTGGCCCGTTGTCTGGCCGGGAGGGGAGTTGAGTCCGATGAGGCTCGTACAGAACAGCAGAATCGCCCTCGCGGCGGCCGGCGTCCTGGCCCTCGGCGGAACGGCCGTCGCCGTGCCGCCGGTGGAAGGGACCCCGATGCCGGTCGTCGCGCGGTTCACCCTGGACGACGGCGTGCTGGGTCTCGGGACGGGCGGGGTGCTCGACATCGACGACACGCACCGCGTGGCCGGGCCCGACGGCACAATCACTTGGGAACTGACATCCGGCTGGGACACCACCGGACTGCCGGCCGGGCCGGCCCGCGGTGACGGCGTGCTCTGGTCTCTGACCGGGGTCGAGGGGCCGGGCGCACTGCGGGTCTACGAGCCGGGCGGCGTGAATGAGAAGCCGGTCGTCCGGTTCGACAGCACCGACGGTCTCCCCGACGGCTACGCCCTGCCGGCAGGAAAGCGCGGCGAGACACGCTGGAGCTTCGACACCGCCGGTACGTACCAGTTGACGTTCACCGCGCAGGCGGAGACCGAGGCGGGACCGGTCAGCGCCGAGACCCGCTGCACCATACGGGTGGGGGACGCGGTCGAGGTCGCTGAGGGTCCCGCCGCTCCCCCGGTGTCGCCACCCGCCGACACCGTTCCCCTCTCCCCTGCCGCCCCCGTCGCCGGTGCTCCGGCGGACGCGGGCGAGGGCCGGCGCCCGACAACCACCTCCCCGGCGGGCGCCGGTCCGGCCCTCACGGCCCGGCGGGCGACCGCGGCGGGCGAGCCGGTGGAGACCGCGAGGAAGGTGCTCGACCAGGGGCACATCGACATCGCCGCACGCCTGGTCGACGGAGATTTGCAGATCCACATCAAGGACGGCACGAACCCGGGGAGGACGGCGTGGCGCGAGCCCTCGTCGGTCGTCCTGCATGTCAAACCGGAAGCCAGGAAGGTCATTCCCGCGGCCAAAGCCTTCTCGTTCCTGGGGAAGGCGGGCGATCCCGTGTGGCTGCTCGACCAGGTGCAGCAGCCGGGACTGCTGTGGCCGGGCTGGTCCACGGAGAACATGGCGGCCGGCGCGACGACCGGGGATGTGGAGTTCACACTGGTCAGGGCCGATGGACCGGGGATTTTCGCGCTCTACAACTACGACGGCCTGTCGGGCGCGACAATCCGTTTCAACAGTGGGGACGGCGTACCTGACACGTTCGGTGTACCGCAGAGCACCCACGCACACGGCGGGTGGGCCTTCAGCAAGGAGGGCGTGTACCGGCTGACGTTCACGATGGCGGCGAAACTGGCCAACGGTACGAAGGTGAGCGACATCGAGACGCTCACCTTCGCGGTCGGTGCGACCGATCCGCACGCGATCCCGGTAGGGAACTCGACGGGCGGCGACAGCACCAGTGGTGCCTCCACCGGCGGCGCCGAACCGGGCGGCACCGGCAGCGCCACGGGCAGCTCCGGTACCACCGGCGGGAACGTGTCGGGCGGCACCGCGAACGGCACGTCCGGCGGCTCCTCCAGTCGTGGCGCCATGGCCTCCACGGGCGCGGGCTCCACACTCCTGCTCGGCGGTGCGGCCGCCGCGCTCGCCGCCGTGGGGACCGGATTCCTCTACGTCACCCGCAGGCGCGCCGCGTGATCGCCGAAGAGACCCTGCTCAGGGTCGCATCCCTCTGCGTCGCGCTCGGTGGCAGGCAGGCCGTCCAGGACGCATCCCTGACGGTGTCCGGCGGTGAACTGGTCGGTCTGCTCGGGCCGAACGGGGCGGGGAAGACCACGCTGCTGCGCGCCGTCCTCGGGCTCGCCGCGTCGTCCGCGGGCAGCGTCACCGCCGTCGGCCCGGTCGGCTATGTGCCCCAACGCCATGAATTCGCCTGGGACTTCCCCATCGATGTGGCAGGGGTTGTGCTCAGCGGCCGGACCGGATCCGTCGGCCGGCTCCGGCGGCCGAAGGCGCACGATCGGGCGGCGGCCGACGAAGCGCTGGAGCTGGCGGGCCTGGCCCATCTGCGCCGGCGCCCCATCGGTGAACTGTCGGGCGGGCAACGCCAGCGCGTGCTGGTGGCGCGGGCACTGGCCGGCGAGCCGCGGCTACTGCTTCTGGACGAGCCGTTCACGGGTGTCGACGTGCCGACCCAGGAACTGCTCGACGAACTCTTCGGCCGGCTGGCCGCGAACGGCAGAGGGCTGCTGATGACCACCCACGACCTGGCCGCCGCGGCACGCACCTGTACAAGGGTCGTGCTGCTGAACCGCACAGTGGTCGCGGAGGGCGGACCCGAACTGCTGGCAGATCCCGAGCAGATGCTGCGGGCGTTCGGGCTCGACCGGGCGATCCGCACGGAACCGGGCGCCGCCGCATGACCGACTTCCTGGCCTTCCTCATCGACCCGTGGCAACTCCCTTTCATGCGGCGCGCCTTCGCCGTCGCCGCGATCGTCGGACTCGTCTGCGGAGTGGTAGGCGTATACGTCGTCCTGCGCGGCATGGCGTTCATCGGCGACGCAGTGGCGCACTCGGCCTTCCCCGGAGTGGCACTCGCCTACGCCTTCGAGGGCAATCTGCTGCTCGGCGGAGCGGCGGCGGGCGTGACGACAGCCGTGCTGATCGCCCTCGTCTCCCAGAGCCGGAGACTCAAGGAGGACACCGTCATCGGCGTCTTCTTCGCCTTCGCCTTCGGACTCGGCATCGTCCTCGTCTCGACGCGCGACAGCTGGACGACGGATCTGTCCTCCTTCCTGTTCGGCCAGGTCCTCGCGGTCGACGCGTCCGACGTCCGGCGGGTCGCCGGCATCGGTGCCGTGCTCGTCGTGCTCGTCCTGGCCCTGGGCAAGGAACTGGTCGCGGTGAGCCTCGACCGCGAAACGGCCCGCGCCGCCGGACTGCCGGTTCTCGGTCTCGACCTGACGCTCTACATCGTGGTGACCGTCACGATCGTGATGTCGCTCGAAGCGGTGGGGAACATCCTCGTCCTGGCCCTCCTCATCACCCCGGCGGCCACGGCCCGGCTGCTGACCGAACGCCTGTCGGCGATGATGCTGCTGGCCTCGTCCTTCGGCTGCCTGGGCAGCCTGACCGGGCTGTACGTCAGCTACGCGTTCGACCTGGCGGCCGGCGGCTCCGTCGTGGTGGTCCTGACCGGGTTCTTCGCCCTGGCCTGGGTGCTGGCTCCCCGACACGGGTTGGCCACCCGCCTGCGGCAGTCCAGGATCGGCCGTCGGGGACGGACCGTTGACTCCGCCGCGGCCGGATCCGCCTCGACAGCCGCCAGCCTCTGAACGGGACCGCCACCGCGCCGAGGTCTCTGTCGGCAGGCTGACCAAAATTGACCGTAACATGCCAAAAATCATGACGGTGCACCTTGTTGCCTCAAGGGGGCTGTGCCTCAATGGGGAGCCAGTTCGCTGACGATGCGTCAGGGAACTGGCAGTTCCGACGCGGCCCCGTGATGACGCGCGTCGGCAATCCCCCCACACGAAGGGCAACCACCATGAGGCTTGGCACAAGGCGACTCGGCGTCTGTTCCGCCCTCGCCGCAGGCACACTCGCACTGGCACCCACGGCCGACGCGGTCAGCCCCACCACCGCCACCATCTCCTTCGACTGCGGCGCCTACGGCTCGGGCAGCGCGACCCTCACCGCCACCCAGAACGGGACGATCGCGACCATCAACGTCTCGACGTCCGCCATCACCGCACCGATCAGCATCGGGGCGAACTCGGTGAAATCGACGCTCACCCTCACCAACAAGGGTGCGGGAACGGTGACGTTCACCGGCAATGCCAACCCGGCCATCCCCGCCGGCGGCCCCGTGTCCACGGGCCCGCTCAACGGCACCGTCGCCTCAGGTGACAGCCTGGAGGCCAAGTCCCTCAAGGTCGTGGTCCTGGGCATCACAGCGACCTGCAACGCAACGTCCGCCCAGTCTCCGGGACCGTTCGTGTTCTGAGCCGATCCCCGGTCGCTGAACGAGTTCCAGGTCGCGACGCCGGTGCGGCCGGGGGGGGGGGGGGGGGGGGGGGGGGGGGGGGGGGCGGGGGCGGGGGGGCGGGGGGGGGGGGGGGGGGGGGGGGGGGGGGGGGGGGGGGGGGGGGGGCGCCGGGGGGCCCCCCCCCGGGCGCCCCCCCCCCCCCCCCCGGCCGCTCGTCCGACACCCTGCGCGCCTCGGCTGTCGCGGCAGGGGAAGGTCATGAAAGCTGGTCTTTCCACCGGTACGCCTCAGCCTGGATGTGCACGCTCTGGGATGTCTCGCGCGTGCCCCAGCTCATGTCCGACGACGCGATCACCCAGGCCATCGCCTGGTAGGCGCGGCGACGGTCGGCGCGCTGCGCGCAGGCCGCGAGCGGTGTGATGGCGACCTGCCCGGCCGGCACGGTCAAGCGGACGCCGTGGCCCCATGGTCGCGGACAGGGCCTGATCCCCTGGCTGCGGACCGAGGACAGACGGGCACGCACCGTCAAGGCACGAGAGCCCGGATTGTTGATCTGCAGCGCGAACCGGACGGTGTTGCCGTTGTCGAGGACCTGTGTACAGGCGCTCCAGGCCGCCCAGGCCACAGCGCGCTCCACCCCGCAGCGGTAGTCACCGGTCATCGGCCCCAAAGACGCGGTGGCCGTGACCGCGGCCGGGCCGACCGGACCTTCGGACGGCGCCCCGTGGCCCGGCAAGGAGGGCCTCGACGGGTCGGAGACCGCCCAGCTCGCCACCAGTGCTGCGGCGGTGACCGCGGCGACGGCCGCCGCGCCGTGGTACCGGCGGCCGCGCCGTGGTACCGGCGGCCGCGACGTGGGACGGCGACGCCGGTCGCCGCCGCGGCCGCCCCCGAAGGCATGCGCGCGCCCGGAACCGGGCTCACGGGAACGGGCGGGCATCCCGCGGGATCGGGAGCGGCGTGACCGAGGGTGGCCTGCGCCGGTTCCAGCGTGGTGGTGCGGCGGCCCCTGGAAGCCCTGCGCCTGCGTTCCTCCGCCTGGGCCAGATCCAGTAACCGTGTCCACTCCTTCGTTTCCCCTTCGTCGACGTGGAAGATCTGGGCCAAGGCGATCAGGACGGCCGGATCGGGCAGCGCCGTCGCTGTCGGATCCTTGTAGCGGTTGAAGCTGGAATCGCTCAGTCCGCGCTTCTTCTGGCCGTCGAAACGGCGCTTGAGCCGGGCCTCGATCCGCTCCTGCGCCAGACAGCCCGACCGGGCCCATGCCGCGCCGATCCGGCGAGCCAGCTCCGCGCGGGGCTGCTCCTGTTCCGGGGTCTCGCACATCTTCGTCGTCATACCTCCGCCATCCCGGCCTCTGACATATGTGCAGGTCAAAGAAACGGGACGAGCGCGGGACCAGGATGAAACGACGGCGGGCGAGCGGGCCCGGCCAGGGGAGCGGTGTACCTCGTGTTCGACAAGAACCCGAAGCACCCCACCTATTCCAAGCTCACCGCCTACAAGGGCACACGCGAGATCGGGCACTGGCGCGCGGGCTCGGGGACCGACACCCGCGAGTGCCACGTCGGCAGCAACGGGAGGACCGGCGGCTGGCTGCCCGACGGGGCGTACGCGATCAAGGGCCGCACCAAGAGCCACAACGGTCAGCAGATCAAGGGATACGCCATCCGGCTGGCCGACAAGCGGTGCAACAACGGCAAGGGGGCCTTGCGCAACGAACTCTTCATCCACAGCAGGATGAACGTCCACGGAGCTTCGCTGTGGCGGGGTGACCGGGACTACCGGTCCGTCGGCTGCATCAAGCTGCGCCCCGACCACCTCAAGGCGCTCTTCGCCACGCTGGACCGCAACGGCGAGCCGACCACCCTGAAGGTCATTCCCTGACGACACCCGCGTGCCGGGGCGGGAGGGGAGTGTTCGGCACCGCCCGCCCCGGCACCGGCGGACGTGCGCGCCGCGCCGCGCCAAGCGGAGACGGTCCCGTCCTCGTGGCGTCCGGGTGGCCGGGACCCCGCGGAGCACGCGGCCCGACGCGCCACGTCCCGGCAGGGCGGAGGGCGCCTGGACGTCGTCCGCGGTTCACATGGCGCTGATGGACTGATCACCGTTGGCACCCTGCACCGACCTGTTCAAGGAGACCTTCATGCGCGGACCGCGCCTGACACGCAACCACCTGATAGCCGCCAGTGCGGTCTTCGTCGCCACCGCCGCCGTGGCAGTCACCACGACGGCCGGCGCGTACGACACGGCGGAGCACGCCAAGGGTGCCGTCAAAAGCGGTAAGGCGAAGAACGTCATCCTGCTCATCGGCGACGGCATGGGCGACTCGGAGATCACTCTGGCCCGTGACTACACCGTGGGCGCGGGTGGCCGTCTGAACATGGACAAGTTCCCGCTGACCGGCGCCTACACGACGTACGCGGTGCACGCGGACGGCACCCCTGACTACGTCACCGACTCCGCGGCCAGCGGCACCGGCTGGGCGACGGGCCAGAAGACGGTCAACGGACGGATCTCCAAGACGCCGGGCACGGACAAGGCCGTGCGGACCATTCTGGAGCTGGCGCAGAAGGGCGGCTACGCGACCGGTTCGGTGACCACCGCCGAGCTCACCGACGCCACCCCGGCCGTCCTGGCCTCCCATGCCACCGACCGCTCCTGCCAGGGCCCGGCCGATATGGCCAAGTGCCCCACCGACACGATCGCCAAGGGCGGACCGGGCTCCATCGCGGAGCAGAGCGTCAATCACAAGGTCGACGTCCTCCTCGGCGGCGGCAAGCAGCGCTTCGACCAGAAGGTGACCGACGGCACGTACAAGGGCCTGACCGTCACCGAGCAGGCGCGGAAGCTCGGGTACCAGGTCGTCGAGGACAACGCCTCCCTGAAGGCGGTCAAGGGCGACAAGCCGGTGCTGGGGCTCTTCGCGCCCGGCAACGTGCCGACCGAGTGGACGGGGAAGCCCGCCGCGCTCGGCGGGACCGACCCGCAGCGCTGCGTCACCTCCAATCCGAACCGGCCTTCCGGCACCCCGAACCTCGCCGACCAGACGACCAAGGCCATCCAGCTCCTGGAGGCGAAGCAGAAGCAGAAGCACACCAAGAACGGCTTCTTCCTCCAGGTCGAGGGCGCCTCGATCGACAAGCAGGACCACGCGGCCGACCCGTGCGGCCAGATCGGCGAGACCGCGGCGTTCGACCGCGCGGTCGAGGTGGCACGCGCCTACGCCGCCAAGCACCCCGACACCCTGGTCGTCACCACGGCCGACCACGGCCACACCAGCCAGATCGTGCCCCTGGAGGCCCAGCCGCCCGGTCTGTCCTCCACGCTGGTCACCGACGAGGGCCAGCAGCTGAAGGTCAACTACTCGACCAATACGCCCGGTCAGTCGCAGGAGCACACCGGCACCGAGGTCCGGATCGCGGCTCAGGGGCCGCTGGCGTACCGGGTCCTGGGCGTCACCGACCAGACCGACCTGTTCACGACGATCCGCGAGGCGCTGCGTCTGGGCTGATCACTCGTAGACCGCCCATCGGCCCCGTCGGCAGCGCGTCGACGGGGCCGAATGCGTGCTGTTCGCGGCCCGTCCGTACTCCCGGCCCCGGACAGGCGCACCGCGACGGCGACGGTGCCGTGGTGGTGGCTGACGTAAGGAGTGTCCCGTAATCCCTGGCGGGCACGCGACGACAGCTACGGCCCCTCGCCGCGTTGTCGGAACGTCCACATACATCCGCGACAGGACATGGGTCTGGTGGCTTCCCCTACTGCTGATGCTGCGACATCTTCAATTTCAGCTCGAATGAAGAAGGTTTCACGTTCTTCGCACCGTTCGGGGACGGCTGGTACCGGATCATCGCCTGGGACCGGCGCGAGCAGATGCCTGACGATGCGCCGATCACCTTGGAGGACGTCCGGGACATCACCAAGCGCACGATCGGCAACGACCTCGGAATGCACGACCCACGGTGGCTTTCCCGCTTCCACAGCGACGAGCGGCAGGTACCCCACTACCGGCAGGGACGAGTGTTCCTCGCGGGCGACACCGCACACGTCCACTCACCCGCCGGCGGCATGGGCATGAACACAGGGATCCAGGACGCCGCCAACCTCGGCTGGAAACTGGCGGCCGTCCTGCACGGCTGGGCCGGTGACGCACTGCTGGACAGCTACCACGCGGAGCGTCACCCGGTGGGGCGCATGGTCCTGCGCGTCAGTCACGCGCTCCTCACGGCAGTCACCGCCGGATCACCCGTGATCCGCGCGTTCAGGGCCGCACTGGCCGCCGCCGTGCACCAGTTGGTCGTGGTGGAGGCGCGCGCATCACGCGGCATTTCCGGCATCGGGATCGCCTACCGGGCACCCGGCGGCTCTCATCCGCTCGTCGGACGCCGCGTACCGGACCTTCGTCTGGCAGAGAAACCTGCCCGGCTCCATGAGGCATTGCGGGAGGGCAAGTTCGTGCTGGTGGGCCGCGATGTCGCTGCGGTTGCGACGCCGTGGGCGGGGCGAGTGGTGACAGTCCCCCCGGCGACCAGCCTGCGCCGGACCCTCCTGGTCCGGCCCGACGGCTATGCCGCGTGGGCGGCCGAGGGCCCCAGCCCGGATGAGGTGCGCAAGGCCCTGACGCAGTGGCTGGGCTCGGTGGACCGCCAGGGAGCGTGAACAGGCTTCCCGGTCTCGTGGGCATCGCGCCGCAGGAGACCTCCTCCCTGGCACTGCCAGGTGGCACGGGACCACGTCGACGAGGAACGCGAACGACGACCACACCATCGAGGCAGCGGACCAACAGCTCGTCGACGTCAGGTCGTTGGTCGATGCCTTTCGTCAGGCACCGGGCGATGAGCGCCCGCAGCGCGGCGTCCTCGACACGCGTCAGATCGGGCTCGCCCTCCACGATCTGGAACATCACCGCATGCTGATTGCTCACCCCCTGCCCGAACGGCAGCTGCCCCGTCGCCGCATACGTCAGCACGCACCCGAGGGTGAACACGTCGCTCTTGACCCCCACGCGCTGCCCACGCACCTGCTCCGGCGACATGAACCCCGGTGAGCCGATGGCCATCCCCGTACTGGTCAACAAGGACTCGACCGACGTGCCTTCAGCAAGCCGTCGGCGAGGAAGTGCAGGGAAGCCGTCGGCAACGGCCCGTACAGCCGGACGACTTGCTCAAGCGAGAGCCCTGGAACGTACCCCCGTGGCGACCCACGGCGGTTCGTCGCCCGGACCCGCGTCGAGCACCGGCGCCGTGTGTACCGCTCACCGACCCTCCGCGCGGGATCGCTCACCGCGAGCGGCTTGACACCCCGGTCGACGCTGTCGTCCCGCTCGTCACGGCCATCCCCGTTCGTACCGCTCATGGTGGTGTGACTCCCCGCTCTTCCCGCCTGGTCAGCGGCGTAACCCGGTGAGAATAGACGTTGTTGATGTACCCGGTGAAGTTGAGGGACGCGCTGTACGAGCGGGGCGATGGCCCGGGGTGAGCCGGTTCCGGGATCCACGTCCCGTCGGACGGGGCCGGACTGCCCCTGGTCGTCGGCGTCTCCGCCGCCGCTACGAGCGCACAGCTGAAACACTTCCTCGCGTTCACCGCCATCGCGGCGACCCTCATATGTCACTGCAGGCTCGCTGAATGAAGCAGTTCAACACCTCCCGATCGGACATGTCTGTGAGCACGTCCATTGGCAGTGCGGTGCAGTTCACTGTCCGCCATGGATCTCACGCGAGCGACCGTCACCGACCTGCTGGCCCGGCTCGGCCCGGGGAACGGGGAGGATGGCCTGCTCATCTGGGCGGGTACCGAGCACGAGGACCTGTACCGCTGGAGGGCCGACGGCCACGACCCGTACCGTTGGCCCGTCGTGGTCCGGTCCTTCGACGGCAAGGACGTCCCCTTCGGCTGCCGGGCCGCGGAGTTCGTCTGCCGCATCCTCATCGACCCGCACCACCCATTCACGACGGCCCGCTGTTTCGACACCCACTGGTTCATGAACCACCGCGACAGCGCCTGACCGAACCCCCACCGCCAGCGGCATCCGCAGCCCGGTCGGCGGCGCCTTCGGAGCACAGGGCAGAAGCACTCGTCCGCCCCGGCAGACTCATCCGAATGAAATGAGGTCCAAGGACACCTCGCGTGGATCAGGCCGGGCCGCGCGGCGTCCGGTGCTCGCGGTCGCGAGGCGGAGGGATCGCAGAATCTGCCGAGCACGCCCATTTTCCGGATTGCGGAAAAGTGGCGGATGGGCTTCTCGCCCGGCCGAGCATGCCAACGGCCGGGCGCTCCACGGGCCGGAGCGAACCTCCTGGCCCCCGCCTGCACAGCTCTCACCTGTACGGGTGGTGCATACCTGAGTGCGGTCGTACTGTCGATTCTGGAACCGCCGCTGGAAGAAGTGCACGGCCACCGGCGACTTCCCTTGCCGCGCGGGCCTCCGCGTGCGGAGCGGTCGCGGTGTGAACGGATGGGCCGCATGGGCTCGAAAAAAGGGCAGCTGGGGAGCCGACATGCAACGAGACAAATTCAGGAGAGCGGTCATGCTGTGTGCCGCCGTGGCCCTCGCGGCTGCGGCTGTACCTACCGCCGCCTCCGCGTCGCCCTCGCACGCTCGTGCAGTGGCCGTCGACTGTTTCTCGAATCCACAGGTACGCCCGGGCGAATTCCTGATCGCCTGCGGGGACGGCAACAACGGCCTGATCGCGCTGCATTGGAGCAAATGGGGTCGGACGTCCGCTGTGGGGAGCGGACTCGACGCGGTCAATGACTGTCAACCTTATTGCGCAGCGGGCAAATTCCACTCCTATCCTGTCACCGTGAGGCTCGACCGTCCGAAGAGCTGGCCGAGGCATCCCGAGGTACAGCAATTCACCCGA
Organism: Streptomyces sp. NPDC014727; assembly: GCF_043083485.1. Taxonomy (NCBI): domain Bacteria; kingdom Bacillati; phylum Actinomycetota; class Actinomycetes; order Kitasatosporales; family Streptomycetaceae; genus Streptomyces; species Streptomyces sp. NPDC014727. The sequence goes on from NZ_JBIBYR010000008.1 coordinate 22,420, forward strand.
CTGCAGCTCGTCTACACCGGTGCCAAGCCGGCACAGACGCAGCAGGTCGTGACATACAAGCTCTGGGACTGACGGTTCCCGAAGACCAGACCTCAAGTCGACCGGCCACATTCGTACGAGCCCGCCCCTTCGAGCCGGGCGCCGGTTCTGTGAGCATGTGCTCGTAGGGTGGCGTGCGTGATCCTTCGCGAGGGGCAGTGAGCGCGGGCGTCGGGCTGCGACCGGGCTATCCGGCAGCGGCAGCGGTGTTCGCCATCGGGATGGCCGGGACCACTCTGCCGACGCCGCTGTACGGGCTCTACCAGCACCGGATCGGGTTCTCCGAGCTGGTCGTGACCGTCGTCTTCGCCGTGTACGCCATCGCGGTCATCGGCGTGCTCCTGGTGGCGGGAAACTACTCCGACGAGGCAGGTCGCAGACCCGTCCTTCTGTGCGCCATGGTCCTGTCGGCCGGCAGTGCGGGATGCTTCCTCCTGCAGAGCGGGCTGCCTCTGCTCTTCGCGGGACGCCTGCTGTCCGGCTGCGCGGCCGGCCTGCTGAGCGGCGCGGCGACAGCGGCCGTCATCGAACTGGCCGGTCCCGGGCAGAAGGCGCGGGCCGGGTTCGCAGCCACCGCCGCGAACATGGGTGGTCTGGGCTGTGGGCCACTGCTCTCCGGCGTGCTCGCGCAGTACACCCCGTGGCCGCTGGCATTGCCGTTCTGGGTCCACCTCGGACTGGCAACGGCCGCCATGGGGATCACCTGGTTCCTGCCGGAAACCGTGGTGGCACCGAAGAGGTGGCCGCCCCTGAAACCACAGGGAGTCACGGTTCCTCACGAGGTCAAGGGCGTGTTCACACCCGCGTCGCTGGCGGCGTTCGCCGGCTTCGCACTCCTCGGGCTGTTCACCGCGGTCGCGCCGAGCTTTGTCTCGCAGACACTGGGGGTGCACAATCTGGCCGTCTCGGGCGCCGTGGTGTTCTCCGTATTCCTCGCTTCGACCGTCGGTCAGTCCTTGACGCAACGCATCGGCGCGCGTCTCGCACTCCCCGTGGGGTGCGGCGTCCTCGTCGTGGGCCTGCTGCTGGTGGCGTCGTCACTGATCGCCGAATCCTTGCCCCTGCTCGTCCTGGGCGCCCTGTGCGGCGGCGCCGGTCAGGGGCACGCCTTCCGCGCGGCGCTCACCTTGATCAGCGACGCCGCCCCGGCGCAGCACCGCGGCGGCACGATTTCGGCGTTCTTCGTCGTCGCCTATGCCGGGATCTCGGTGCCTGTCGTCGGTGTGGGCGCCCTGGCCACATGGCTCGGCCTGCGCCAGGCCGGCCTGCTCTTCACGGGATGTGTGATGCTGCTGGCGGCGGGCGCGGGCACGTACGCCGCACGCAGGCCACCAGCGGAATCGCGGGCCGGGAAGGACCACCGCGCGGGTACGTCCGAGTAGCCCGGCCAGGCAGGGACGCCCGCGCCACTGTTCGGCATGACCCGAACGCCGGGGCGGCCGAGTGCTGAAGACCCCGGTCCTCCCCTACGTGCGGGCCGATGTCCGCGGACGTCCGCCGGACAAAGCTGCGGCCCCCTGCTCGCAGGAGGCCGCCGCTCGCGGTGAATCCGATCTCCCTCTGAGAGGAGCCGTTTCCATGGATCATGCTACGGCGGAATGCCGTGAGCGCCCACTCCAAGGAGGCCCGCTGCACGCGGTGTACTGCCGTGCGATGCCGCTCGTCGGCGGCCTCGCACCGCGTCCGTGCGAGCGCCGTCTCCTTGTGCCGTGGAGCGCGGTTCATTGCGGAGCAGGCGTCGGCGGGGGCCGTGTTCCCTCGTCGGCCGGGGAAGTCACACCTGGTCAACGGCAAGGTGACCAGGCGGACGACGTCCGGGGCCGCCGTTCCGTCGACCCGTGAACCGGCCGCTCAGGGCCCCGTCCGAGCCCCTCACTCGACCTCACGCGGAGTGACTCGCCGCACCGCCGCTCCCATCAAAACGGGCGCACGCCCTTGGCTCCATCCGGGCACGCACCCAGGTCCGGCAGGGCGGGCGAGTGCTGCTGCGCGATTGCTGGGACATGGTGTCGACCGGCGGCGAACCGCGTGGATTTCTCCGCGGGGGTAGGCCCGCGCGGCAGTCTTGTTATACGTTCCGTCCAACAGCTTGCTAGACGTCGCGTCTAACAAGTGGGGGTGGCGTCCAGCTGCCGACGGACTCATCGCGCGGGCACGAGATGAGGCCACGGCCGATCGGCGTCGAGTCGTTCCGTCGATTCAAGGAGCCGCAGCATGGCAGGCAGCACCGTTCGGCCGGAGAACCAGGACCGGCTCCACGAGCACGACGTCGCCCGTCGCCTGCTCGACTCGTCGGCGAAGTTGTCCTACGACCCGGTCACGGACGTGGACTGGGACACCCCTCTGGACAAGGACTTCCACGGTGCGAGCCCCGAGTGGAGCACGCTCTACGGCACGGCCTACTGGCAGGAACTGACCGATGCGCAGCGCAAGGAGCTGACACGGCAGGAGGCCGCTTCGGTGGCCAGCACCGGCATCTGGTTCGAGATGATCCTGCAACAGATGGTGCTGCGCGACATCTACACCACGGACGCCACGGACCCGCGGTTCCAGTGGGCCCTCACGGAAATAGCCGACGAATGCCGGCACTCCGTCATGTTCGCTCGTGGCGCGGCGAAGCTGGGAGCCCCGGCCTACCGACCGCACCGGCTGGTGGTCGAACTCGGACGGGCATTCAAGACACTCGCGTTCGGCGAGGCTGCTTACGCGGCGATTCTGGTCGCCGAAGAAGTGCTCGACGTCATGCAGCGTGACTGGATGCGGGACGAGCGGGTCGCACCGTTCGTCCGCACCATCAACAACATTCATGTCGTGGAGGAGTCACGGCACATGAAGTTCGCCCGCGACGAGACCCGTAAGCATCTCCGGCACGCCGGTGCGCTGCGCCGGCAGCTCAACGCCTTTGTGATCGCGGTCGCTTCCTACTACATCGTCACGAGCATGGTGAACCGGAGCGTCTACGCGAACGCCGGGCTGGACACGAAGCGTGCCGTGGCAGAGGCCAGGACGAACGAGCACCACAAGTCCCTGATGCGGTCCAGCTGTTCGGGCCTCATGGAGTTCCTGGCCTCGGCCCGGCTCCTCACCAGGCCGGCACTGTACTTCTACAAGCGCGCGAACCTGATCTGATCCGAGCCGAGCGACCCGAGCCGACGACATGACCTACGCCATCACACAGACCTGCTGCAGCGACGCCACGTGTGTCGCCGTGTGCCCCGTCAACTGCATCCACCCGACACCGCAGGAGCGGGCCTTCGGCAGCACGGAGATGCTGTACGTCGACCCGAAGTCCTGTATCGACTGCGGTGCCTGCGCCGACGCCTGTCCGGTCGACGCGATCTTCCCTGTGGACGGCCTGCCCGAGGCGCAGAAGAACTACGCCGCGATCAACGCGGCCTATTTCGCCGAGGAGGAGCCTGAACCGGGCAGCACGGGACCGAACTTCCACATCTGGGGCGCTCCCACGTTCGAGCGCAGCTTGCCGTCCGACTTCGCGCCTCTCCGGGTCGCGGTCGTGGGCACCGGCCCGGCCGGCATGTACGCCGCCGAAGACCTGCTGTTGCACACGAACGCCGAAGTGACGCTGATCGACCGGTTGCCGGTGGCCGGTGGTCTCGTGCGGTACGGCGTGGCGCCCGATCATCCCGCGACCAAGAAGGTGGGCGACACCTTCGCACGCTTCCACACCCATCCCCGAGTACGGATGCATCTGGGCGTCGAGATCGGCGAGGACATCACCGCGGACGAGCTCGCCGCGCATCACGACGCGGTCATCTATGCCGTGGGCGCGTCCACGCATCGCCGACTCGGCGCCCCTGGCGAGGAGCTGACGGGAAGCCACTCGGCGACCGCGTTCGTGTCCTGGTACAACGCCCATCCCGAGGTCGCACCGGACGCCATCGATCTGTCCACCGAGCGCGTGGTCGTGGCCGGCAACGGCAACGTCGCCCTCGACGTCGCCCGCATCCTCGTCACGGATCCTTCGGAACTGGCCGATACGGACATCGCCGACCACGCCCTCGCAGCCCTGCGCACCTCGAAGGTGCGTGAGGTGGTCCTGCTCGGGCGGCGCGGCCCCGAGCACGCGGCCTACAGTGCCTCCGAGTTGCTTGCCCTCACACACCTGCCCGGTGTGCAGCTGGTCGTGGACGACCACGATCCGCGGATCGGCGCGGCGATCGACGGCGCGCGGCCCGACGGGAAGGCCGCTTCGCTGGGCGGCGCGGTACGCGAGTCGGTGGACTGGTCGCGCGCGCCGGGATCCGGGCGGCGCATCGTCTTCCGCTTCCACTCCGCTCCCGTGGCGGTGCTGGGCGACACCGGCGTCCGGGCTACGCGCGTGACGGGAGGTTCGGGTGAGCTGGACATACCGGCCGGCGTCCTCCTGCGGGCAGTGGGCTACCGCGGTGTGCCGGTGGCCGGACTGCCCTTCGACGAAGCAACCGGCACGGTCCCGCACGAGAACGGTCGGGTGACGGGGATGCCGGGGACGTACGTCGTCGGCTGGATCAAGCGCGGGCCCTCGGGCGGTATCGGTGCCAATCGCGTCTGCGCAGCCGAGACGGTCGGCACCCTCCTGACCGACGCCGTCGCCGGCGCGCTGCCCTCGCCGACCGGTTCGGCCAAGGGGTTGCTCCGCCTCGCCCGGAGCCGTAGTCGCCATGTCGTCGACGCCCGAGGTCTGGCGGCAATCAACCGGGCCGAGTTGGCACGTGGCCGCGGTGAGGGGCGTCCCCGGGTCAAAATCGGCACCGTGCCTGAACTGGTGGCGGCGGCGAAGGGCAATCGCTGGAGGATGCCGGGCTGAATCCCGGAGAAGGACCGGCGTCCATCGGTTCGTGTCCGGTGCGGAACGCCGGCTTCTGACAGCCGTATCCCGTGCGCCAGGTCGCGAAGGGCACCGGATGGTTGCAATGCCCTTCGGAGTCCGGGCGGCGGCCCACCGGCGAGCCGGACGCGGCCCGACGGGCGTGGCGAGAGGCCGCGCCGTCGACCGCGTGCCGCCCACGGGCATGGCGTGCCGTCACGTCGGCACCGCGCGCCGCGAGAGGCCCGCACCGCAGGCCACTTCGGCGCATGCGCCCGCCGCACTGCTTGAGTGCGACGGGCGCGGTCGAACGTACAACCACAGGCACTGACAAGCGCTTTGGGGCCGAGCACGAAGGCTGCATACCTGCTCCCGGCCCCTCTGCCGCGCCCGCCCGTCCGGCCACCCGGTCCCGGCCGAGGTCCCGTGTTCGCACCGGCCGCCCGGTGATTCCGCCCTGTGCACCTGACGCCCCGGTCCTGCGGCCCTGGCGGACAAGGCTGCCGACCGCCCGCCGCGCCCGCTCGCGCTACCGTGTGCTACCAGCGTTGTTGCGACTTCTGCCCTGAGATACGACTCTCTCGGTACAAGTCACGTCAGCGTCTGTCCTTGTCCGTTCCCGAGCCCGCTGCACATCCCTCTCATCTCCGCACCGTGCGTGCGGACCGCGCGACCCATGGAGAACATGTTGAGGACGAAGTTCCGTTCTCGTATCACCGCCCGGCTTGGGCGCACCTATCTGTCCAGGATCCAGAAGTACGGAATTGGATCCTCCACGATCCGGCTGCTCCCCGAAGACCTGCTGATGATGCTGCGCAGGGATGGGCTGGACCCGGTGGACAAGTTGGCCGGGCTCCGGGCGGATGAGCCGATATCCAAGGTCTCGCTGCCGTTCGGCATGGACGTCTGGGTGGTCACCGGATACGAGGAGTCGAAGGCCGTGCTCGGTTCGGCCGACGGGTTCAGTACCGACTTCGCCCACCTCGCCACGAACGCCGGAGTGGCAGCGGAGCAGAGTCCGGGCGGACTCGGGTTCAGCGACCCTCCCGTGCACACGCGGCTGCGCCGCATCCTCACACCGGAGTTCACGATGCGCCGGCTGCGGCGCCTGACTCCCCGGATCGATGCCATCGTCGAGGAGCGCCTCGACATGATGGAGGCCCAGCAGGGGCCGGTCGACCTGGTGAAGGAGTTCGCACTGCCGATCCCCTCCCTCACCATCTGTGAGCTGCTCGGCGTGCCCTACGAGGACCGCCACGACTTCCAGCAGCTGGCCATGGACCGCTTCGACCTGTTCGGCGGGACGACCGCGCCCTTCGGTGCCATGTCGGAGTCGCTGGCCTACTTCAGGAATGTCGTCGAGGCACAGCGCGAGAAACCGGGTGACGGCCTGCTCGGCATGATCGTGAAGGAGCACGGCGACAGCGTCGACGACGAGGAACTCGCGGGTCTCGCCGACGGCGTGCTGACCGGCGGATTCGAGACGACCGCCAGCACGATCGCCCTCGGCTCACTCGTGTTGCTGCGGAACAAGGACGTCTTCGAGCGAATACGGACCGACGACGCGACGGCCGCGCCCTTCGTCGAGGAGGTGCTGCGCTACCTCTCCGCTGTACAGATCGCCTTCCCGCGGTTCGCCCGTGAGGACATCGAGATAGCGGGGGTGGTCATTCCGCAGGGCGACATGGTGCTCTGCTCGCTGAGCGGCGCCAACCGTGACGCGTCGTACGTCGTGGACGACGGGCGCTTCGACCCGCACCGTCAGGCCTCGGGGCATCTCGCCTTCGGCTACGGAATGCACCGGTGCATAGGCGCCGAACTCGCGCGCATGGAACTGCGCTCCGCCTATCCGGCCCTGGCCCGGCGGTTTCCCCGGATGCACCTCGCCGTTCCGCCCCAGGAACTGGCCTTCCGCAAGCTGTCCATCGTGTACGGCGTCGAATCGCTGCCGGTGCACTTGCGCTGAGCGGGTGGTCACCCCGGCACATCGGCTGCCCTCCGCCGCGGTCCGTCGCCCCCGTCGTCGTGTGCGGGCCGCGCGCATCTCCCTTCCGCGGTCCGTCGGTCCTGTCGGGCCCGGCGCTCCGCGGCCGGTCCGTCCGGGATGGGCTCCGGCCCCTCTCACGGACCGTGTGCTGTCCTCCTACCAGGTGACGGTGATCCGCTGAGGACTGCGGGACGTGGTGCCGCGTCGCCACTCGATTTCTTCGGCCGGTCGTGCCAGCCGCAGGCCGGGAAATCGGGCGGCGAGCCGGTGCAGGGACAGTTGGAGTTCGAGCCGCGCCAACCAGGCGCCCAGACAGTAGTGCGGACCGGCGCCGAACGACAGGGTGGGGGCCGCCAAGGGCGCGAACAGGTCGTCGAACGGCCGGGGCGGGAAGACATCGGGATCGCGGTTGGCCATGCCGCAGTCGGCCAGCACCACCGATCCCGCAGGGATGGTCACGCCGCCGACCTCCGCATCGGCGGCGGCGTGGCGCGCGGTCCCCCGGTCGTCGCCGAGCGGGACCAGGTGCAGCAACCGCTCGGCCACCGCCTCGGCGGCCCGTTCGTCCTCCCCGAGACGGGCCCAGCTCTCCTGCCGTTCGCCGAGCAGATAGAGCAGGGCGTTGCCCAGCATCGTCATGGTGCTGTCATGCCCGCCCACCACCAGTCCGCACACGAGGTCGACCAACTGTCCCTCCGGGATGCCTCCCTCCTCATCGGCCGCCCGTACCAGCACACTGGTCAGATCGTCCCCCGGGGCGTTTCTCCGCTCGGCCAGCAGCGCGGCTCCGAACGCGGCGAACTCCGCCAGCGCCGAGTCCATTTCCTCCTTGGGGTGGGAGCCGTCCGAGAACGCGTACTGGGTCCAGTGGCGCAGCCGCTGCCTCGCCGGGGTGTCGAGACCCATGAGCCGGCTGATCACCTCGACCGGGAGCGGAAGGGTGAAGGCGGCCACCAGGTCCACCGGAGGGGCTCCGGCGGCGAGCTCGTCGAGACGCTGTTCCACGATCGCGGCGATCCAGGGCCGCCATCGGGCGACGGCCCTCGGTGTGAAGGCGCGCCGCAGGGAGCGGCGCAGGCGCAGATGGTCCTCTCCGTCCTGGTTGAACATCAGATCCAGGCTTCCCACCAGACCGGCGTCCGCCGTCAGGGGCGGGGCGTCCGGTGTGTGGAGCCCCGCGCGTCCGAACCGGGTGTCGGTCAGGACCTTGCGCACGTCCTCGTACCGGCTCACCAGCCACGCCCGCGTCCCATCGGGCAGGTCGACCTGCCTGGGTGGTCCGGGTGAGTCGAAGCCCAGTCGGTGCAGAGGGAGAGTCGGCAGGCCGGTCGTCGCGTCGGTGTCGTCGGAGCGGGGCATGGGACCTCCAGGCGGGCACGGGTACGTCGGGCTGCTGGACACGGTCGTGCGGGCGGGAAAGAACGTCGGGGCGACGGGGGCTCAGAGCTCGACCAGCACCTTGCCCCGACTGGCTCCCGTGTCCTCGTAGAGGCTCCGGTAGGCGTCCGGGATGTTCTCGAAGCCCTGGTGAAGGGTGTGCCCGCAGCGGATCTCGCCCCGCCGGACCCTGCCGCCGAGCTCGTCGTGGAGGGCGCGCCAGTTCTGTTCGGTGAACCATTCCAGCGAGAAGATGCCGCGCACCGATGTACGGGGAAACATGATGTACGGCAGCAGCCTCGGCCCGAAGGCCTCCCCACCGACCTGGGTGGCCCACTGCCAGCACACGGCCACCTGGCTGCCGACGTTGAGCATGGAGAACACGGCGTCGGTGACCGTGCCGCCCAGGTTGTCGAAGTACTTGTCGACCCCGTCCGGTGCGGCCCAGGAGAGGGCTTCGCGCACCGCGTCGCAGCTGTCCTTGTGGCGATAGACGACGACCGCGTCGAATCCCAGCTCGTCGAGGTACTCCGCCTTGTCCGCCGTCGAGGTGGTACCCACCACCCGCGCGCCGGCGAGCTTGGCCAGCTGACCGACCAGCGACCCGACGGAGCCGGAGGCGCCACTGATCACGACGGTGTCGCCCGGGCGGACGGACATGAACTTGGTCAGGGTGCCCCAGGCCGTCATCCCGGGACCGCCCATGACGCTCAACGCGGTGGGCAGCGGAAGGGCGTCGTCGTACCAGTTCGGGTCCAGGCGGCGGAAGGCCGGGAAGACCATCGGGAACGTACCGGTCTGCCACGGGGTCGCCGCGCCGTCGCTGATGAGATGGGTGCGCCAGCCGCCGAAGCCCTGCACCAGATCGCCGGGCCGGTGGGCCGCCCGTGGACCCGCTTCCAGCACCTCCATGATCGAGTCGGCCCCCATGTGGGCGCCGAGAGGGGTGTCCAGCGCGATGCCCTGGAGGTAGGGGTCCACCGATACGTAGCGTGTTCTCAGCAGCATCTCGTCCGGGGCGAGATCGACGTCGAGTTCCTCCTCGACCAGCCCGTAGACCCTCTCGATGTCGGGGACGCCCTCGATGTGCTCACGTACCACCCATTTCCTGGTCCTCATCTCGTTCCCTTTCTGTCGACGGGGGACAATCGGTCGACCGTCGCGGACCGCGCGTCCGGTCGGGGGCCCACCGGAACGACGAGATGGGTGGGGGGCGGCCCGCTCTCGTCGACGGACGCGGTGAAGGTCCTGCCGTCGTCCCGGCAGATGAACTGCGTGACGTGCCGGCCCGCCGCCGCCGCGCGGATCAGGCCGCCCGTCGTCGCCCATACGCCGGACTGGTAGAAGTTCCGCAGTCCCGGCAGGCCGGGGCCGTGCTTCTTGATGAGTGTCTCCAGCGTCTCCCCGCTCTCCACGAACGGCTGCCACCCGAGCACCGTGCCGTCGTAGTTCCCCGTGTAGCGGACCTGTGTGAGCGGGCTGGAGACATCGCGCACGGCGATCGCGTCGGTGATGCCGGGGTGGCGCCGTTCCAGGAACGCGACGAGTACGTCGCGGGCCCGCTTCTTGGCCGCGTAGTACCCACGGCCGTGGCGCACCGGCAGCGTGTGGAGTCTCCGTCCGCCGCGGGTCCGGGTGGCCTGCTCGGGTCCTTCGTCCAGGGCCCGCCAGGGAGCGATGTCGCAGAAGTAGGTGACGTACGCGATGCTCGTCCCGCGCGGGGAGAGTTCCGGGTAGTGCCTGCTGCGGAACTGGACGTTGATGCTGGGATGGCGGATTCCGGTCAGATGGGCGGCTTCCGCCTCGTCGAGCAGATAGGTCGTACAGGGGTCGGCGTCGGGGAAGTCGCGACGCAGTCCGAGAAAGAGCGTGAAGTACCCGGGGAAGACCATGCCGGGCTGGTGGATGGTTCGGGTGTAAAGGCGGCGGTAGGCGTCGTCGAGGTAGCGGCCGCCGAGCAGGTCCATCATCGTGGTGCGGCCGTCGCAGGCCGAGACGACGATGTCGGCGCGCAGTTCGCTGCCGTCGCTCAGCCGTACGCCGACGGCACGGTCGTCCTCGACGAGTACCTTCTCGACCTTGGCGTTGTAGGTCACTTCGCCGCCGAGTGCACGATAGCGCCGCTCGATGGACTCGGCCAGTCCGAGCGAACCGCCTTCGGGGACGCCGGCGGAGAGGTTCGCGTGCGAGGCGAGCTGGAAGTGGAAGGGCAGCACGGGGAACGCCGGGTGCTTCTCGTAGAGGATGAAGTTGAACGCCTCACGCAGCAGGGGGTCCCGGAACCTGGCCGAGTAGTCGGTCATCAGGACGCTGATGGATTTGCGCACGACGTTGAAGTACGGCACGAACGACGCCAGCATGCGCCAGCGCTCCGGCATCGACATCAGCCCGACGGGCTTGAGGAACGGATAGACCGCGAGGCACTTGCGGAATGTGCGCAATTGCTTGCAGAAGTCACGGATCAGAGCGGAATCGGCGGGCGAGATGTCCGTCAGATGCGCCTGAAGCCGGTCGGGGTCGGAGTAGAAGTACACAGCCCGCCCGCACCGGCCGCGCACGACGTTGAAGACATCGAAATGCCGTACCTGCTTGCCCTGCAACGCGCCCAGCTCCAGCCAGATCTGGTGCATCTCGTTGCCGGGGCCGCTGCCCAGGAGCCAGCTGACGCAAGGGTCCAGCGTGAAGTCTCCGCGGTCCCAGGCCGTGCAGCAGCCGCCCGGCAGCTCGTGCATTTCCAGGATGTGGGTGCGGTAGCCGTTCATCAGGGCGTAGCAGCCGGTGGACAGGCCACCGAGCCCCGCACCGATGATGATCATCGACTCGCGTCGGGTGCGCGGCATGAACCTGCTCTCCTCGGTGTTCATGTGCGGGTGCCCCCGTTCGCGGACCATTGGTCGAGCTGGGGCAGGCGGCCCAGCTTTCCGGGGTGCCAGGGTTCCTCCCCACGGCTCTCGGACGCCGTGAAACCGCGCCCCAGCTCGTCGCAGAGGTACTGGACGACGAAGCGGCCGGTCGACGCGGCACGGATCAGGCCGCCCATGCCGACCCACTGCCCGGCCATGGAGAAGCCGCGCAGACCCGGCAGGCGCATGCGGTCCTTGCCGACGAGCCCGGCCGCGATGTCGTCGGCCTCGGAGAAGGCCTTCCAGGCCAGAATGGAACCGTCGTGGTTGCCGGTGTAGCGCCGGGTCGTCACCGGGGAGGCGACGTCGACCAGCTCGATGCGCTCGGCCGTGCCCGGCATGCGGCGCTCCAGGAATCCTCGGACGAAGTCGGCCACTTGGCGCTTCTGTGCCCGGTACTCCCTGCGGTCGGCAGTGCGCAGCGCTTTCCAGTGGGCGAAGTCGCTGAAGTAGGTGCAGTGGACCACCGACCTTCCGGGCGGGGCGAAGCCGTCCGAGTAGCGGGAGCGCAGCTGGACCACCAGACTGCTCTGGAGCGCGCCGGGCAGTCGCGCGGCGTCCTCGGGGGAGAGCAGATACGTGGTGCTGTGCGCCCGGTCGGGGCCCAGATCGCCCCGGATCCCGACGAAGGCCGAGACCACCGCGGGGAAGAGGGTGCCGGGGCGGTGCAGCAGGTCGTTGTACAGCTTGTCGATCCGCGGCCCGGTGAAACGGCCCTGCAGCAGGCCGTGGATCGTGGTGTGGCCATCGCAGGCGGAGACGACGTGATCGGCGTAGTACCGTCTGCCGTTGCGCAGTTCGATGCCGATGGCACGTCCGTCCTCGACCAGGATCCGTTCGACTCGTGCCCGGTAGCTGATCTCGCCGCCCAGCGCCGTGTACCGCTCCTCGATCGACCGGGCCAGGCCCAGCGAACCTCCTTGCGGGAAGCCGGCGTTGTGGTGATGGGCGCTGGCCATGTTGAACAGGTAAGGGAGCAGCGGGAACCCTTCCGGGTCCTGGAAGAAGATGTTGCGGAACGCCCGGCGCAGCAGCGGGTCCTGGAACCGGTCGGCGAACTCGTGCATGGGAGTCGACGCCGTGCGCCAGAAGAGACGGAACGCGGGCAGGACGGTGCGCAGCGTCTCCACCCGCTCGCGCACGCTCCGCAGGGCCGGGGCGGTCAGGAAGGGGTACAGCTCGATGTCGATGAACCGCCGCAGATCGCGGCAGAACGAGCGGATCAGCCGGGCGTCGCCGGGCGACAGGTCGAGCAGGTGGCGCTCCAGCCGGTCCGGATCGTTGTAGAAGACCACTGAACGGCCGGTCTCGTCGACGACCCGGTTGAACATCTCGAAGTTGGTGATCGTCTTGCCGTCGAGCGCTCCCAGTTCACGCCATACCTGGTGGGCGTCGTTGCCCATGGCCGTGCCGATGAGCCACTCGATGCAGTAGTCGAAGATGTAGCCGTCGCGCGACCAGGCCGTACAGCACCCGCCGGGCAGCACATGTTTCTCGAAGATGCGGGACCGCATTCCGTTCATCTGTGCGTAGCACCCGGTGGACATGCCGGCGACACCGGCGCCGATCACGATGACCCGGGGGCTGCCGTCCGCTCCCCGCTCACCTGCGCTCCACGCGTCGCCCGTGTCACCGGCCATCGGCGCCGCCCTCCTGGAGGATGCCGCGCACGAGCTCGGCGTTGCGCGCCACGTGCTTGGGGTCGAGCATGTCGGCGTGGCTTCCGGAGCCGCGCAGCACGGCCGTGCCCGTGGTGGAGCTGCCGTGCCAGGTGCCACGGGCGCCGGCCGCGTAGAGCGCGGTCTTCTCCTCGTCCGTGACCACGCTGACAGTCGCGGAAACCGCGCCGAGGTTCGGTGTGCGGCCGCAGAACGCCAGGTACTCCGCGGCGTGTTCGAGGGTTTCGCGAGCGACGATCTCCGACCCGGTGTGCTTGCGCAGGTGTTCGGCCAGTTCCGCCTCGAAGATCTCGAAGTGCTCGCGGCCGGGCGCGTAGGGCTCCAGGATGCGATGCGAGTCGAGGACGATCACATGGACGACATCGCGTCCCCGGCATTCGAGTTCCTTGGCCACCTCGAACGCGAGGTTGCCGCCGAGGGAGTAGCCGAGCAGCAGGCAACTGCCCTCGGGCCGCAGGGATTCGACGAGGTCGGCGTAGTGGCCCACCTTGTTCTCGCCGGGGACGTAGTTGAAGGCGACCAGGCGGTACTCGGGCAGTTGGGCGGCGAAGGCCCGGTAGACGAGACCGTGGCCGCCGGCCGGCGGGAAGCAGAACACCGTCACCTCCCGGTCGTCGTTGAAGCTGAGACAGGACAGGTCGTCCGAGATCCCGCCGGTGGCGAGACGCTCCACCGTGGCGGCCATCCCGTGCAGGGTCGTGACCTGGTACAGCAGACTCACCGGAATGGCCACGCCGAATTCCTGCCGGAGTCGGTGGATGAGCTCGATCAGCTTGATGGAGCTGCCTCCGGCCTCGAAGAACTCGAGTGTCAGATTGACCCGTTCCAGCCCGAGCAGCTCCTTCCAGTGCCTGGCCATGCTCATTTCGAAGGGTGTGGTGAGTCTCTCCTCGGGCTCGTCGCGTGCGTCGAACCGGGGAGTGGGGAGACCGGCGACATCGACCTTCCCGTTGGCGGTCAAGGGCAGTTCCGGCAGGGCGACGAAGTGCGAGGGGACCATGTACGCGGGCAGCAGCCCCGCGAGACGCCGACGGAGCGCGTGCCGGTCGAGCGCTGTTCCTTCCGCCGGAACGCAGTAGGCACAGAGCACGTCCTCGCCCTGGGCGTCGGGGCGCACCGCGACGACCGTCCGGGCCAGCTGGGGCCACTGGGCGAGGTGGGCCTCGATCTCGCCGATCTCGATCCGATGGCCGCGCAGTTTGACCTGGTCGTCGACGCGCCCCAGCAGATGGACGAAGCCGTTCACGTCCCAGCGCGCCGCGTCGCCGCTCCGGTAGAGGCGTACGGGTTCGGCGCCCGGCTCCCGGCTCAGCGTCCGGGTCACGAAGCGCTGGGCGGTCTGCGCGGGGTCCCCCGCGTAGCCGAGCGCGACACCGTCGCCGCCGATCCACAGTTCGCCCGGCACCCCGGGCGGCACGGGCTCGCCGTGCTGATCGAGCACATGGAGCGTGCTGTTGCCCAGGGGGCGTCCGATCGGCACCGTCCGCCCGGGTTCCAGGTCGTCGACGGGACCCTCGAAGCAGGCGCTGTCGATGGTGGCCTCGGTGACCCCGTAGGAGTTGATGAGGCGGGTGCGCGGTCCGCACAGCTCGCGCAGGCGTCGGTACTCCCCCACCTTCCAGGAGTCGGACCCGACGACCAGCAGGCGCATGAAGTCCAGCCGGTGGCCCTCTCGTTCGCAGTGGTCCATGAGCGCCCGCGCGACGGCGGGGACGAACTCCGCGCAGTCGACGTTCTCCTCCCGCATGGTCCGGTGGAGACGTTCGGTGTCGAAGAGCAGGTCCCGGTCGACCAGGACCAGATTGCCGCCCGAGCACAGTGCGCGCACCAGGTCCCCGGTGAAGACGTCGAACGACGGGGCCGCCATCTGGAGGTGGACCCGCACGTCACGGTCCAGCCGGTACTCCTTCAGCCACGCTCCGTACGCCGAGGCGAGGTTCCGGTGACTGACCTGCACGGCTTTGGGGTGCCCGGTCGAGCCGGAGGTGTGGATGACGTACGCGGGCGAGTCGAGGCCGGGCGCGTCCTCGGCGCCGGGCGCGGGCTCCCGCGGGTCGTCCGGGGCGGGCTCGGACTCGCGGAGCTCCCGCAGGGTCAGCGTCTCGGCCGGCAGCCCCGGCAGCCGGTCGCGGCAGGCATCGTCCTCGACGACCACGAGGGTGGCGGCCGCGGTCCGCACGGTGTGCGCGACCCGGTCGGCCGGATGGTCGGTCGGGACCGGGAGGTAGGCGCCTCCCGCCTTGAGGACCGCCAGCAGTGCGACGACGAGGTCGGACGTCTTCTCCAGGCACAGCACCACCACCGATCCGGCACCGGCTCCCCGTCCCCGCAGCCGCCGGGCCAGTTCTCCTGAGCGGCGGTCCAGTTCCGCGTACGTCAGCCGAAGGGCCGTCCCGCGACGTGCCGGCACCGTGACGGCGACGGCGTCCGGGCACCGGGCCGCCACCTCTGCGATCAGCTGATGCACCGGGCGGACCCGGTCCTTCTCCCACTGCCCCGCACCGGCCTGCAGAGCGAGGTGCCCGGCGCCGCTCCACTCGCGGACCAGCCGTTCGCGCTCCTGGGCACCGAGCATCTCCAGTCGGGTGATGGGCCGTTCGGCCGGTGCCCGGGTCATGCTGTCGAGCAGTGTGGTGTAGTGCGTTGCCATCCGCTGCATGGTCTGAGGCAGGAACAGGTCGGTGTTGTACTTGAGGACACAGTGGAACCGACGCTCCGCCTCGTCCTCGTAGACGGAGAGTGTGACATCGAACTGCCCTTCCTCCTCGGGTAGTTCGATGTACTCCAGCCGATAGCCGTACTTCTCGGTGGCGACCTTGTGGGTCAGCAGGATGAACATCGCCTGGAACACCGCGGAGCGGCTGGGGTCGTGCTGGAGCCCCAGCTCGTCCACAAGCAGGACGAACGGGTACTCCTGATTGTCGAGGCCGCCCAGCACGGTCGCGCGGACCCGCTGCAGCAGGTCGGCGACCGATGGTTCGCCGGAAAGGTCCGCGTGCAACGGGAGCGGGTTGACGAAGTAGCCGTAGACGGAGGCGAACTCCTGGTCGGTCCGGCCGGTCACGGGGCTGCCCACGATGACGTCGTCCTGACCCGAATAGCGCTGGAGCAGTACGTAGTAGGCGCTGAGCAGCACCATGAACGGGGTCACGTCGTGCGCGCGGGCCAGAGCGTGTACGCGGGCCGTGAGAGCCTCGTCCAGTACGAAGAACTCCGAGGCGCCGTTGTGTGTCTGCACGGCCGGACGGGGCTTGTCGACGGGCAGTTCCAGCACCGGTACCTCCGCGGGCAGGTGCGAGCGCCAGTAGTCGAGCATGCGGTGCGCCGCGGGCCCGGCCAGGAAGCGGTTCTGCGCGTTGAGGAAGTCCAGATAGCGGGCCGTGACGGGCGGCAGCGCGGGCGCACGGCCTTGACGCAGCCCCTCGTACACCGCGAGGAGTTCCTCGATGAAGGTGAACGTCGAGATCGCGTCGGAGACGATGTGGTGGACCGCCTTCATGATCACCCAGCGGTCCGGGCCGCGCTTGAAGAGCCGGAAGCGGAACAGCGGGTCGTGTTCGAGGTCGTACGGCCTGCGGTACTGGGCCACGATCGTCCGGTGGATGTCCTCCCACTCCTGGTCCTGTACGTCGAACAGCGCGACGTCCGGGCTCCGGTCCGTGGACACCTGCTGCACCGGCACGCCGTCCACCGTGAGGAAGTTCGTCCGCAGCGCGGGGTGACGTCGCACCAGGCAGCGGACGGCCTCGAACATCAGGTCGGGTTCAAGAGCGACACGGACCTCGACCGCGCCGCCGATGTTGTACGCGTAGCCGTCGGGATCGAGCTGCCTCAGGAACCACAGGGCCTTCTGATTCTGCGTCAGCGGATGGCACAGCTCGTCGTCGAACACCTCCACCGCGGCCTTGTCGTCATCCTCGGTTTCCAGCGCCACCGCTTCGGCGAGACCGTCGTGGAGCTGTCCGATCAGCTCGTCGACCGGAATGCCGCTCAGCAGGGCCACCACAGGCGGAGCGACGCCGAGTTCGGAGACGAGCCGTGCGCGCAGCTCCATCGCCAGGAGCGAGTCGAGTCCCAACGCGTTGAGGCCTGCCCGTGGGTCGATCCGATCGGTTCCCGTCCGCAGCACCGAGGAGGCCACTTCCGTGAACCGCCGGGTCACCAGAGCCAGGCGCTCGGTCGCGTCCGCGTCGCGGAAGGTGTCGAGGATGCCCTCACCCGTGGAGTCGCCGGTGCCGGTGCCTGCCGTCGCCGCGAGGTCGGCCACCAGCGCGGGCGGCGAGCCGTACCAGGCCAGGAACACCGGCCAGTCGACGACTGTCGCGACGAGCAACTGGGCCCGGTCCTGGCCCATGACACGCTCCAGGACCGCCATCCCGGCATCCGGTGAGAGCGAGCTCATACCCCGGCTGCGGAGGTAGTGGTCGACGAGCCCGAGCTCTTCGATCATGCCGGTGGCCCACGGTCCCCAGTCCACGCTCAGCCCCGGCAGACCCAGTGCCCGGCGGTGCTGGGCCAGCGCGTCGAGGAACGCGTTCCCGGCGGCGTAGTTGGTCTGGCCCGCCGTGGTCAGCAGTGAAGCGATCGAGGCGAACAGGACGAAGTGGTCGAGCGGTTCGTCGCCGAGGTGCCGGTGGAGCAGATACGCGCCGATGGCCTTGGGATCGTGGGCCTCGGCGAAGGTTTGCCGGTCCATGTCCGTGACGAGTGTGTCGCGTACCTGGCCGGCCAGGTGGAACACCCCTCGTACAGGCGGCGGGGAGGTGCGCCGACGCGCGTCGAGCCAGGCCGTGAACGCGGCCTCATCGGTGATGTCGAGCGGTGCCAGGACGATGCGCGCCCCGAGCGCCTCCAACTCCTTGACGAAGGCCACGGCACGGCCCTCGGCGGTGTCGGGGTCGAGACCGCGCCAGGCGGAGCGCTCCGGGAGCGCGGTGCGTCCGATCAGGATCAGACCGCGCGCCCCGCGCCGTACGAGTGTCCGGCAGAGCAGTCTGCCGAGCGCACCGAAGGCACCGGTGACCAGGTAGTCGGCATCGGCGCGCAGCCGCAGCGGAAGGGGACGCGTCAGCCCTTCGGCCCGCCGCATCCTGCTGGTGAGGCGGTGGTCGCCGCGCAGCGCGATCTCTTCCTCGTCATCGGTGAGGACCTCGTGCAGCAGCGCCCGGGCGTCGGCCCGGCATCCCTCGTCTCCTCCTCGGCCGGGATCCAGGTCGATCAGTTTGCCGCGGTGGGAGGTCAGCTCCTGATGTCTGAGCACTCGACCGATCCCCCATGCGGGTGCCCCCAGGGGTTCGACGGTCTCGCCGGGCTCGACGTGCTGCGCGCCGCGCGTCACGATATGCAGCCGGCCTTCGGCCCCGTGGCGGAGCAGCGTCCGGGCGAGCGCGATCAGCGAGTACGCCCCCGTGCCGCTGTGCTGCACGAGGTCCTGCCGTGAAGCCTCCGCGAGGTGCGGCAGGTCGAGGTTCCACAGATGCACGATGGCTCCGAAAGACGGCCCACCGGTCCTGCCGTTCGCTCCTTCGTGGTCGTTGTCCCGGTCCTGGCCGCCCTCGCCCAGGTCGGCGAAGAGCCGTTCCAGATCCGCGGCCGATCCCGGCACGACCGTGAACTCCTGTCCGTCGTCGCCCCTTCGGTACACCTCACCCTGACGCACAAGACGGCAGCGCTCACCGCGCGCGGCGAGCAGGGCGCTCAGAGCATCGCCGACGCCCTGCCGATCGGCGAACACCAGCCAGTCGGCACCGCCCCCTGCCGCGGTTTCGGCTCCGGCCCCGACCCGGGCCTCGCCCTCGTCCCGGTCTTCGCACGGGTCCTTGCCCTCGGCGGAATCGAAGGGTCTGTCGATCCACGTGGTCTCGGCGAGCCAGGAATCGATCGTGCCGAGGCCGACCGTCGTGGACGCCTTCTCCACATCGGCTGCGCGAAAGCCACCGATGCCGCCCAGGGACTCGCCGCCGTCCGCGTAGACCGCCATGTCCCCGACGAGCTCGTCCGCGCCGCCGCGGGTCACTGTGGCGTGCACCCAGATCGGCCGGTCCCCGACCGGGGCGAGGCACACCTCGTCGATGGACAGGGGCAGGCGAATGCCTGAGGTCTGCCGGTCCACGCCGCCGTCGAGGAGTTGCGTCGCGAGCAGGGACTGGAAGCAGCCGTCGAGCAGTACGGGGTGGATGTGGTGCCGGGCCGCGTCGTCCCCGATCACCGCCGGCGGGCGGAGCCGGGCGAGGACTTCGCCGGATCCGATCCACACCTCTTCGATGGCCCGGAACGCGGGGCCGTAGTGGTACCCCAGGGCGGCCAGCTCCGTGTAGCAGTCCGCACCGTCCAGCCGACGTCGGCAGCGTGCCGCGAGAGCCTCGGTGTCGACCGGCGGACCGGCAGGACGCGGCTGCCCGGAGCGCACGACACCACTCGCGTGCACCGCCTGCTCACCCCCGCCCTCCTCCGCCGAGGCAATGGTGAACACGGCGCTCTGCAGCGAGAGCGACAGGCGTACGGCCCGGTCCTCGCCCTCGGGCAGGAAGAGGGCTCTGCGGAGTTCGATGTCCGTGAGCACGGCGTGGGTGCCGCCGGTCAGGGAGCGGACCGCCTGCACGGCCATCTCCAGGTACCCCGCCGCCGGGAAGACGACGGTCGACTGGATGCGGTGGTCGTCGAGGTAGGGCAGCCGCTCGGTGTCGAGCGTCGTGTGCCACGTCGGTTCCGGGTGCGTCGTGCGCCGGCCCAGCAGGGGATGCTCGGTCCGGCCGAGGCGGACGTGCGCGACGGGGCCGGGCTCGGTCCAGTGGCGGTCGCGCTTCCACGGATAGCGGGGCAGGGGCACCGGACTGCCCACCGGGTGCAGGGCGTCCCAGGCGACGGGGACGCCGACGTTGTGCAGCTCCGCCAGCGACGTCGCGAAGCGCTCCGGCTCGTTCTCGCGGCGGCGGATCGACGGAAGGGTGCGTACGGCCGTCCCCCTGCCGTCGAGGCACTCACGGATGGAGTGTCTGAGCACCGGATGCGGACCGATCTCCAGGAACAGCCCGAACCCGTCGTCGGCGAGCCGGTCGACGGCCGAGCGGAAGAGGACCGGGTGGCGGACGTTCTTCCACCAGTACTCCGCGTCCAGCTCGCTGCCGTGCGCCGTGCCCTCCTGAGCCGTCGGATACAGCGGAACCGTCGCCGCCCGGGGTTCGAGTCCGGCCAGGGATGTCAGCAGCTCGTCCTTGATCGCCTCCATGCCCGCGCTGTGGTACGGGACCTGTACTGTCAGAAGCTTGGCGAAGACCTGCTCGGACCGCAGCACGTCCGCAAGCTCGGCCAGTGCGTCGCGGTCCCCGGCCAGCGTCACCGCCGAGGGACTGTTGACCGCGGCCACCGATACCCGGTTCCCGTACGCCGCCACCCGGAACCGCGCCTCCGCCTCCGGCAGGCTGACGGCGAGCATGGTGCCGGTCCCGGTCAGCCGCTGCTGAAGCCGGCTGCGGTGCACCACGATTCGCGCCGCCTCCTCCAGGGTGTAGACGCCCGCTTCGTAGAAGGCGGCGATCTCGCCGGTGCTGTGGCCGACCACGGCATCGGGCCGCACACCGTACTGGCGCCACATGGCCGCGAGTCCCACCTGGACGGCGAAGTTGGCCGGCTGTGCGAGCCATGTCTCACCCATGCGCGAATCTGCTTCGTCCGCCGTCATCTCCGCGATCAGGGACCAGTCCGCGAACCTGCGGATGGCCTGATCGCAGCGGGTGACCGCCTCCCGGAACACCTCGTCGCCCTCGAACAGCTGGCGGCCCATTCCCCACCACTGCGGTCCCATGCCGGTGAACACCCAGACCAGACGGCGCTGTTCGGCATCGAGCTGCCTTCCGTGGACGACCCGCGGGTGGGGTTCGCCTCGTTGAAAGGCGGCGAGCCCCTCGTCCAGT
This sequence comes from Streptomyces sp. NPDC014727, assembly GCF_043083485.1. NCBI lineage: Bacteria > Bacillati > Actinomycetota > Actinomycetes > Kitasatosporales > Streptomycetaceae > Streptomyces > Streptomyces sp. NPDC014727. The sequence continues at coordinate 43,125 of NZ_JBIBYR010000008.1, forward strand.
TCGGCACGTGAGGAGTACACGACGGAGAGCCGTGACTCAAGATGCTGGCGGCGACGGGCAAGCGTGTATCCGAGATCGGTCGGCGACACCTCCGGCCCGTGGAGCCCGGCCAGTTCGCGACGGATGCCCGCCGCCACCTCGGGCAGGACGTCCGGGGTCCGGGCGGTCAGCGGAAGGATGTTCCAGGCCCGTTCGCGGCGCACGGCCTGCTGCGGTGCCCGCTCGGGTGCCTCCTCCAGTACGACATGGGCGTTCGTGCCACCGAAGCCGAACGAGTTCACCCCGGCCCGTGCGGGACCCTCGTGCTCCGGCCAGTCGGTCGGCTCGGTCGGGATCCGGTACGGGGAGGTCTCCCGGTCGATGGCGGTGTTGACCCGTTCCAGGTTGATGTGGGGCGGGATACGGCGGTACTTCAGACAGAGAACGGTCTTGATCAGTCCGGCGATGCCCGCTGCCGCCTCGGTGTGCCCGATGTTCGTCTTGACGGACCCGACGTAGCAGGGGGCGCCGGGCCTGCGTCCCACGGCGAGCGCCCGGCTCAGCGCGTTCGCCTCGATCGGATCGCCGACCGGGGTCGAGGTGCCGTGCGCTTCCACGTACTGCAGGGCGCCGGGAGTGATGCCCGCTGCTGCGCAGACGCGTTGGATGAGGCCGAACTGGGCGTCCTCGCTGGGCACGGTGATGCCATTGGTGCGGCCGTCCTGGTTGACCCCCGTACCGAGGATCACCGCGTGGATGGGATCGCCGTCGCGTACGGCGTCGTCCAGCCGCTTGAGCGCGACCATTCCTACACCCTCGGCCCGTACGTAGCCGTTGGCGGCGGCGTCGAACGTACGCGAGCGGCCGTCGGGCGACAGGAATCCGCCCTTCGTCTCGGCGATGGTGTACTGAGGTGCCATGTGCAGCAGGACGCCACCGGCCAGTGCGAGATCGGTCTCGCCGTTGTTCAGGCTCTGGCAGGCGAGGTGCACCGCCACCAGGGAGGAACTGCAGGCGGTGTCGATCGACAGGCTGGGACCCCGGAAGTCGAAACAGTGCGACAGACGGTTCGAGACCATCGTCATCATGGTGCCGGTGGCGGTGTGCGCGGCCAGTGAGGCAAAGCCCAGATCGGAGAACTGGAGGATCTTGTAGTCCAGTGTGAACGCGCCGACGAACACGGCGGTATCGCTGCCGGCGAGCTCCGAGGGCCGCTGGCCGCCGTCCTCCAATGCCTCCCACGCCACTTCCAGCAGCTTGCGCTGCTGGGGGTCCATATGGTCGGCCTCGCGCGGGCTGATACCGAAGAAGCCGGGGTCGAACTCGTCGAAACCGTCGATGTATCCGCCTCGGCCACCGATCAGACGTCCGGGTTTCTCCTTGAACCGGCTGCGGAGCGTCGAGACGTCGTAGCGGTCCGCCGGTGTGCTGGTGATGCAGTCCTTGCCCTCCATGAGGTTCTGCCAGTAGGCGCGGTGGTCCGATGCACCGCCGGGCAGTCGGCAGCCCATGCCGATGATCGCTACTTTGTCGCTCACAGAGGCACTGTTCACGTCGGGCAAGGTCGTACTCCTCAAATCGTGGCGCCGCGACACGGCATGGATGCGAGAGGGGGTGCGGTATCCCGGAAAGGAGAGGCAGCTCAGGCGGAACCGGGCCCGGCTCTCTTCGCGCGGCGCCAGGGGTGGAGAAGGCTGGTGGTGATATCGGCGGTCGGGGGGAACGAGGCGGGGTCACCGATCCCGACCGCGATCGGCTCCCGGCCGGGCCGCCAGGTGTAGCTGCCGAAGAGGTGGTCCCAGACGGACAGGTCCGATCCGTAGTGGCCCGCCTCGGACAGGTCGACGCTGTGGTGCAGCCGATGCTGTTCGGGGCTGGCGAGCACATGGTTGAACCGCCCGATATGGACGTCGATGTTGGCGTGGACGAAGTAGCCCTGCGCGGCCACGAAAAGACCCACGACGAATACGGATTCCCGGGAGAATCCGATCGAGGCCAGAGCCAACTGCACAGCCCCCTGCGCCAGCATGATGTCGAGGACATGATTGACACCGTTACTGGCGACATTCACTTTCTGCGGCACGTGATGCACGCCGTGCAGTCGCCACAATATCGAATTGGAGTGCCCCAGTCGGTGTACGAGATAGCTCGCCAGCGAACCCGTCAGCAGAGCCGCCGGAATCTCCTCCCAGAGATGGGGCGCAGATTTCTCGGGCGCCACCGCCGAAACGGCGACTGTGACCAGATACTGCGCCAGGGCGCTGGCCGCCATCGTCAGCAGGAAGTAAACGCCGCACCAACGCCACTCGTCGGCATCGGGGTGCCAGGCGCGCTGATGCGGAATCAGACGTTCGAGAGCCGTGAGGTACGAAATGGTGCCGAGCAGGAAGAGCGGGCTCACCCGGCCGGGGTCCCAGTCCAGCCGGAGAGCGGCCATGGCCACGGAGAACGTAGCCACCAACAAGAAGGGGTACGCCGACGCACGGAGGACGGCGCGCGCTGAAAGCACGGCCGCATCCTCACTCCATACCGGGCCGGAACCCGGGGCCGCATCACCACCGGGTGACTGTTCACCATTTTCCATTCACAGCACCTTCACAAAGGACCAGCACAGAGAAATACATAGACCGCGAAGCAGACCGCACAAGTGGAACCGACGACTTCCTGAGGGCGCACGGAACCGGAATGACGGACACCGGTGGCCACACGCACAGGAAGCCGCACCCGGGACTGATGTGAACCGCGTTACGAACCTTGTGAACTTGAGCGGGACGACCGGGTCACCCCGCCCTGTTTCAATTTCCCATCCCGACGCCCTCAACCGTCGGATTCCAGCCTCGTCGCGACACTCCGGACACCCTCGACCGGATTCGCCACCTCGTTTGATTTCCCATGATGCGGGAGGACCAGCCGGGCGGAATGCGAATAATTCGACCAGCCGGCAAGCGAGTTGCTAATAACATTTATAATTCATGGGACTTTATAATTCGACCCGTCGGGCGGGGGTTCTTCGCGCGTCCGGCGCGAACCCCAGGGGGCCTGGAAAAAGGCCGGCGCACCGCAACGGCCTTCCGCTGTCGGCCGAGATCCCGCTCGCCCCGGCCAGGACGTCGGCGAGGCCTCGTTCCGATCCCGGCGACGCGGCGGCGCCAACGGCACCCCGCACGCCCCGGCATCGGGCGGATGGGTGCGCGGGAGGCAGTCGGGTCCACCGTGGCTCATAAGTGCCGGACCCGGAGCACGAATGGGGTATCGACCGCACCCTGTTCCCGCCACCGCCGTCGCATGACGCGTGAGAAGCCCTTGCTGGTGGGCCGGCGGCCACGCGACGTGATGTCCGCGCTTCCCCGCGCCCCGACCACCCGCCCGGCGTCCGGAACCGTCCGGATCGCGGGTGGCGTCGGCTCGTCCGGGAGGGACCTACCGCGTCCGCAGGGCAGCGGTGACGGCTTCCAGAACCTCGATGGGGCGCAGCAGATCCGTGTAGGCGATCGGCGGTGTGCCCGTACGCGCCATCTCCAGGAACGCTTCGAGCCCCGGCACGCAGTAGTCCGCGTCGAGGGCGAGAGTCTGCTGGACCATGGTGTCCTGAGTGAACGTCATTCCGTGGAACGGGATCTGGTGCGTTTCGGTCGGTTCGACGAAGTTCACGACGACGCGGGTGCCGCCGGCGGTGAATGACGCGGTGACGGTGGTGTCGGTGATGTCCGTGCGAACACCGCAGATCTCGCCGGGGGCGAGCCGGAGAGCGAGATCCACCGGGTGGATGCCGTAGAAGAAGATCCCGCCGTACTCACCATCGGGATCGGCAGGCCCCGACGTCGGCCCCTGGGGTCGCCCGCCGCGGTTTCAGGCGAGGGCCTGCGCCAGGACGGCGGCCGTCTCGGAGACCACGAGATCGTCCGCCTCGGCGTCGGCGTCGCGCTTGGTGGACAGGACTGCCAGCACGATCGGCCCCCGGCCTGGTTGCCAGGCGATACCCACGTCGTTCGCGGTCCCGTAGCTGCCGGTGCCGGTCTTGTCGCCGACGGTCCAGCCGTCGGGAAGGCCCGCGCGCAGGCGCTTGCCACCCGTCGTGTTGGCCAGCAACCACCGGGTCAGTCGTTTCCGGTCCCCCGTCTCCAGGGCACGCCCGAGGACGAGCCGTGCATAGGTCTCGCCGATCGCGCGTGGACTGGTGGTGTCGGTCGCACGGCCCGGCTCCGCCGAGTTCAGTTCCGGCTCCCAGCGGTCCAGCCGGGTCACCGTGTCTCCGATGGACCGGCAGAAGCGAGTGACGGACCTCGGTCCGCCGAGTTCCTCCAGCAGGAGGTTCGCCGCGGTGTTGTCGCTGAACGAGATGGCGGCCCCGCACAAGGCGTCCACCGTCATCCCGTGCGCGAGATTCTCCGGCTTGCCCGTCACCGGCGCGCCCTTCGCCCTCTCGATGTCCTGTTCCGTGTAGTGGATGACTTTCGACAGGAACGTGCCGTCGTGGTCCAGGTCCCTCAGGACGGCCCCGACGGCCGGCGTCTTGAACACCGAACACATGGGGAAGCGCTCATCGCCCCGATGGGCGACGCTCCTGCCCGTCACCGTGTTCCACCCGAACACTCCCAGCCGAACGGCGTGCTCCCGCTCCAGGGCCTGCAGCTTCCGCTCCGTCGCGTCCCCCGGTCCGACGGCGTACGCGGCCGATGTCATGGGGCCGGCGGCCAGCACCGCTCCCAGGCCCCCGGCAAGTACTGCACGGCGTGACGCGTTCCTGTTCGGACTCAAGGTCTCCGCCTCTCCTTCTCGTTCACCTGCGCTTCCTGCACATGACGTGCCCCGCGAGCCCGCCGGTTGCACTCGTCGGCAACCAGGCCCGGTCCAGGCTCTGTCCGCCCGGCGGAGCGCCGCCGGTGTTGCCACTCCGACCGAAATCGTGCGGGCGACGCGTCCTCGGTCCACGTCCGGCCGTTCTCCGTACGCACCGTCGACGCGTGCGGCGCTCGGCGCACTTCCGTCGCGCCGCGGTTTCGAGGCGGTCGATGGCCCGGAGGTCGGGTCCCGACGTTCGGACGGCGTGTTCCGGCTCGGCCGAAATGCCCGATGGACATGACCAAGTGCCCTGGATACTCTCGAACTTGGTCTAGACCTAATGGGGTGGAGTGCACCCGCCCCACTCGTCTCGCGCGCCCCCACACCTCCCTCAGGAGCGAAGCATGCGCAGAAGGATCAGCTCGTTACTGCTCGGGCTCGGCATCGCCGGAGCCTCCGTCCTCATCACCGGTGGCAGCGCCCAGAGCCATGGCTATACCGACGCCCCCATCAGTCGTCAGCAGCTCTGCGGCAATGGGACCGTGCGCAACTGCGGCCAGATCCAGTGGGAACCGCCGAGCGTCGAGGGCCCGAAGGGCTTCCCTGCCCGCGGCCCTGTCGACGGCACGATCTGCTCCGGCGGTATCGGCCGGTTCTCCGAGCTCGACGATCCGCGCGGCGGCGCCTGGCCCGCGACCAAGGTCACCGGCCGGCAGAGCTACGCCTTCCGTTGGCAGATCGAGGCACGGCACGCCACGACCGACTTCCGTTACTACATCACGAAGGACGGCTACGACCCCACCAAGCCCCTCACCCGGGCCGACCTGGATCCGCAGCCGTTTCTGACCGTGCCCTTCGGCGGCCGTCTGCCGGGTTCCACGGTCAGCCACTCCGGCATCCTGCCCCAGAAGTCGGGAAAGCACCTGATCCTCGGAGTCTGGACGATCGCCGACACCGGTAACGCCTTCTACGCCTGCTCGGACGTGACCTTCTGAGCCGGTGCCCGCAGGCCGCACCCGTGCCCGCACCGGTTCGATGAGCGTGCGGTCCTCACGGATGAGGACCGCGTCGAATCGGCCAGTTCCTCCACGGTCGCCACCTCGCCGTCCAGCCAACGAGAGACCGCCCACGGCCACGGACAGCCGAAGTCATCACAGTGCGTGGCAAGGCGTCTGTCGACTGGATATCGGCCACGCACCTACGACCGGGCGGCGATCGGGGGGTTTGAGCCCGGGGCGCGGCAGTCCCGGGCGACGGGGCGTCCGGGCGCCGTCGGGGCCGGATCCGCTCGCACGGCCCCTGACCGTGGCCGCACGGGTCCGTGAGGCGTGCCGACGCCGGTGTCCCCGTCACTCGGCTGTGGCGAGTCGGTCCTGTGGATGGACGGTGACGAGAGCGATCCCCCCGCAGCACACCGCGAGCAGCAGCAGTTCGGTGGCCGACGGCGCGGGCGCGGTGTTCAGCGCCCAGTCGCCGAGGCGCACCGTGAACGGGACGGCCAGCTGCACGGCGGCCGTGAAGACCGGTCCGCGCAGCAGGATGAGCCGGTGTTGTACGAGGTAGGCGGGCGCGTAGAGGGCCGCGCCCAGCACGACGACACCGCCGGTCGCGGCGGGTGTCGGCGGATGGGCGATCAGCGCGGGCAGTGCCATCGGGAGCAGCAGACAGGTGGCGGCGGCGAGCAGCACGGGCAGTACGGCGAGGGGCGGCAGCCCCGCCAGCCGTTCCCGGTACAGGAACCCGTACACCGCGAAGGCCGAGGTCGCGGCCACCACCATCAGCAGTCCCTCCCCGTCCAGCTCTCCCGCGTCCGCGCCGAGCGCCGCGTACCCGGCGGCCGCCGCACAGGCCAGGGTCGCCCCCATCGCCTTGCGCGGGCCGGACCGTTCCCCGAAGAAGACCGCGCCCACCGCCACCGAGGCGCAAGGCATCAGTGCGACGACAAGGTTGGTCAGCGACGTTCCGATGCGCGGGATCGCGAGGAGGGTGCCGGCCGCGTAGCCGGCGAAGCCGAGCAGGCCCAGCAGCCACACGGTGGCGGGGCGGGCGGCGGCCCTGCGCAGATCGGCCCGGCCGGCCGCGCTGGAGGCGGCGACGGCGGTGAGCACCGCGCAGCAGACCGCGGTGCGGCCCACGGCGACGATCAGCGGATCCGTCCCGGCGACCAGGGCGCCGGAGAGCAGCCAGGTCCCGGCGAGCAGCAGGACGAGAGCACCCGGCACAACACGGCCTTTCCACAGGTGGTCAGAAGACGGACAGCGGAGCTCGGGCCGACAGGTTGCCCGGTCCCCCGTGGCTGCCACCCGCCCCGATGGCTGTCACGGCTCTCGTCCACCCCGGGGAGCCCCGGCTCGGATCACCATCATGGTGTGCCCGGACACAGCCGTCCACCGGCTCGTGCCCCCCTGGCGCGGCTTCACTCCGGCCAGGGGGAATCCAGGATGGCGTCCACGAAGTCGCCCCGCTCGAATCCGGGTGTGTACCGCTGCAGGACATCGGCCTTCACATTGCCGAAGGTGGTGTCCGGCTTGGGTTCGATACCCTCGGTGTCCAGACGCGACGGATGCTGTCCTCGGGGACGCCGTGGCTCTGCAGGAATCTCCGTGCCTCGTCGGCGCCGTCCACCTCGAACCGGCGCCCGCTGTTCCGGAACTCCTCGTTGAGGCCCAGGTCGTGGAACATGGCCCCGATGTAGAGCAGTTCCGGATCGAAGCCCAGTTGGTTGTTGCGGCCCTGCAGGCTACCGAAGAAGTAGACCCGGCGGGAGTGGTGGTAGATCAGGTCGTCGGTCGCGTCGCGCACCAGTTCCGTGGCCTCGGCGGCCAGTCGGGTGTCGGGCACCGTCACTCCGGTCACGGATGCGGGGTCGGCGCTGCTGGTCATGTGAACTCCTTCTTCGTACGCATGTCGGGCCCCTCGTCCGGATGTCGGGTCTACTCGTGCGATTCTTCAGCCGGTGGCCCTTCTCCGCCGGGTCGGCCGTCGGCGGCGTCCCCCCTGTCCGTCAGGGAGAGATGGAGATGAGCCAGGTCGTGCGGGACGGGCCCGTCGTGACGGAAGAGGGGCGGGCTCTCCCCGTCGGCGGCCGTCGCCGGGGCGTCCGTGAGGCGCAGACGTGTGCGCAGTCGCCCGTAGAAGTCGTGCGGACCGAGCCTGATGACGCGCAGACGACGCGGTGCCGCGTACACCCCGAGCCAGTCTCCGGCGTGCAGTACGCCTCGCAGCTGACCGTCGATCGTGACCGCGCCCTGCCCGGAATGGGCCAGGACCCGCACCGCGACCGGTTCGTCCGGGGCGACGACGACGGTGCGGTTGAAGGTCATGTGGGGTGCGACGGGCGTGAAGAGGACGGCGTCCATGCGGGGTGAGACCACCGGGCCGCCCGCGGCGAAGCTGTAGGCGGTCGACCCGGTGGGCGTCGCCATGATCACGGCGTCGGCCGAGTACGAGGCGAGAAGCCGACCGCCGATGTAGACGCCGAGACTCACCTGTCGGTCGCGCGCGAGTTTCTCGACGACGACGTCGTTCAGAGCCGTGACGTCCAGCGCCACGCCCCAGCCCTCCGCCGCGGCCTCGGCCTCCCGGTCGACCTGGGGAGGCGGCAGCATCGGGCGGCGTCCGTAACCCATCAGGGCGTCGATGTCCTTGGGCACTTCGAGTACGCGGGAGGCCCGCATCGTCAGCGTCATGCGTTCCTCGACATCGGCCTGCCCGTGGTGGACGGCATCGAGCGACCGCACGACGTCAGCAGCCGGCACCTCGGTCAGGAAGCCGACCCGGCCCAGGTCGATCCCGAGGACGGCGGCACGGTTCTTGGCCGCGATCCGGGCACCGCGCAGAAATGTTCCGTCGCCGCCGAGCGTCACGATGAGATCGGGGTTGCCCGCGACGTCCGCCTCCTCACGGCCGCCGCGCCGCCGTGCGTCGTCACGCCACACGTCGATCTCCATGCACGGAATGCCTTCGCCCGCGCACCAGCCGCGTACGACGTGCTCCGTGGCGACGGCCTCGGGGCGGCCCCGGTGGACAACGACTCCCACCCGCTCGACACTCATCCCGCTCCGACTCCCCGTGTTCCGACGATGTGGTGGCGACGTCCTGCTCCCACCTTGACCGCTCAGGGGTGCGCCTGCTCGGTCGCCGGGCCGACGGGCGGTCCCCGCTCAGGCGATCGGACCCCGGAGCGACCTGCCCGCCGCGAGGGCAGACTGGTGGGGAAGGGTTCGTCCGCTCTTCGTCCACGGAACACGGCCGAGTCCACGCGGTGACCCTCGGGGTTGCGGCGCCCCACACGGCGCGTGCTCGTCGCTTCTGTCCGGAGCAGGCCATGACCGCAGTCCAGGCGTCCAGGCGCAGTCCACGTTCCCTCATCGCGCCGGCCGGGGCCGTGGCTCTCGCCGCCGCCTCGATCGGCCTCTGGGCCAGCACCGGTTCCACGGCACGGGCCTCCGCTCTCCCGGCCCCCGATCATGTGGTGGTCGTGGTGATGGAGAACCACGCCTACACCCAGGTGATCGGCAGCTCCAGCGCCCCGTACATCAACAACACGCTCAAGGCGGGTGGCGCGAACCTCACCCGGTCCTTCGGGCTCTCCCACCCCAGCGAGCCGAACTACTACATGCTGTTCTCGGGCTCCCGTCAGGGCCGCAACGACGACAGTTGCGTGTGCGTCGGTTCCCTGTCCGCACCCGATCTCGCGTCCGAGCTGATCGCCGCGGGAAAGACCTGGGCCAGCTACAACGAGACGCTTCCCAGCCAGGGTTCGACCGTCTGCAGAAGCGGCGACTACGCCCAGCAGCACAATCCCTGGTTCGGGTTCGCCAATGTACCGACCAGCACCGCGAAGGCCATGACGCAGTTCCCGGCCGACTTCACGAACCTGCCGAAGGTGTCGTTCGTCGTGCCGAACCTGTGCAACGACATGCACGACTGCTCGGTGGCCACGGGCGACACCTGGCTCAAGAACGAGCTGGGCGCCTATGCCGCCTGGGCCAAGACGCACAACAGCCTTCTGGTCGTCACGTTCGACGAGGACGACGAGCTGTCGGGCAACCGCATCCCCACCATCCTCTACGGAGAGCACGTCATCCCCGGCAGCTCCAGCGGTGCCACCTACAACCACTACGACGTTCTGCGCACCCTGGAGGACCTGGCCGGGCTGACGACCCACGCCGGCCACGCGGCCTCGGCATCCGACATCACCGGTGTCTGGAACTGACAGCGGTGCGCGCTTCGGACTCCAGCGGCGCCGAAGCCGCCGTGCCCGGCACCTTCCTGGCGCCGGGCACGCTTGCTGATGACGTCCCCCGTCGCCCCGGCCTGTCCGGGGTCACGGCTCGGCGGCCGGAGCGGGAACCCGGTCCCCGCCCCCGTCCTCCGGTGTGGTCAGGACTGCGCGTCCTCCGGAATGCTGACCAGCCATCGGGTCTCCCCGCGGGGGCGCAGGTACAGCACCCAGTAGAGCGTGGCGACCGCCGTGATCCCGCCGGTCCACAGCAGGTACTCCGTCTCCTGCTGGGCCAGGATGTACGCGAGCACGACGATGAGCAGCACGGGGATCGCGGGCCACAGCGGCATGCGCCAGGCCGGCGCCTCACGGTGCGCGCCGCGGCGGCAGAGCAGGGCTGCGACCGCGACCAGCAGATACATGCCGGTGACGGAGACGCCGGTGACGCCGTACAGGGTGTCGAGGTTGACGAAGCAGAGCGCCGCTCCGGGAACGCCGACGACCAGCGTCGCCACCCATGGGGAGCCGAACCGGCCGAGGCGGGACAGCGCGGCGTTGACCGGCTCGGGCCAGGCCTTGTCGCGGGCGGAGGCGAACAGGACCCTTGAGTTCTGGATGACCATGACGATGCCCGCGTTGATGATCGCGAGAGCGACGCAGAGGCTGACGAACGTGCCGACGGCCGAGTTGGACCAGGCGGCGACCATGGTGTTCAGGTCCCCGGAGGTCAGGGCCGCGAGGTCAGGGGCGCCGAGCGTGATGGCGATGACCGGGACGAGGATGACCGCCGTGGAGATGGCTAGCGTGGCCAGCACGGTACGGGCGACGTTGCGCCGCGGGTTCTCCAGTTCCTCCGAGAGGTAGACGGCCGTGGAGAAGCCCTGGGTGATGAAGAGCGCGATCGCGAGCCCGGAGACCACCATCATCGCGGTGACCGTGGAAGTCGTTCCGCTCGACGAGGCGACCGAACCGTGCACCAGCGCGGAGGCCCCACGCTCGGAGTGCGCGAACCCGAGAACGGCGACGACGCCCGCCGCGATCACCTCCAGAACGAGGAAGATCCCGGTGATCCACGCGTTGGCGCGCAGGTCGAGGAGACCGGCGAGGGTGGCGAGCACCATGACGCCCGCGCCCGCGGCGGAGGCCGGAATGTGCACGACGGGGGCGAGGTAGTCGGCCGTTCCCATGGCGATGACCGGGGGCACGATCATCACGACCAGCAGGGAGAGCACGAAGACGAGCCACCCGGCCAGCCGTCCTGCCATGGTCGACACCATGGCGTACTCGCCGCCCGCGCTCGGAACGAGGGTGCCGAGCTCCGAGTAGCAGAAGGCGACCGCGATACAGAGCAGTGAGCCGATGGCGATGGTGAGGGCGGTGTATGTGCCGAGGCTGGAGAACAGGTCCGGAACGACCACGAAGAGGGTCGAGGCGGGCGTCACGCAGGACAGCGTGAGCAGTGTCCCGCCCACGACGCCGATGGAACGCTTGAGCTTCTGTGGGGTGGGGCCGGTCGCCGGCGCGAGCGCCTGGGGAGCGCTGAGCGTTTCGGTCATCGTGCGATTCCGATCAACAGGTGCGGTGTCTGAGCACGGGAGCGGTATCGCCTCCAGACGAGGACGTGGTGAGTGGTTTCATCGCTCCCAGCGCGACATGCAATCCTGACGAGTTCCGCAGGTCAAGAGCTGTTCACCTTCGGAATTCGTTGTTTCGGAAGCAGGATCCGACTGTTTGGTGTTAAGAGTGCGTCAATCTGTTGGGAATCCGCGGGTACGGGAACCGCAGCCGGATCCCGGGGAAAGTTTTGCCCGTTCCGCATTCCGGAAGGGTGGGCGCCGTGAAGCCGGGTGCCGCAGGTCGCGCATCCACCGTCCTGGTGCCAGCCTGGATACATGGCTTGGGCGTCATGGACGACTCGCGGTGTGTTCTCCGGGCACGGTGGCGTGCTCACGGAAGAGGTCGGCGTCCTGTCGGGGGATCTGACTGTTCACACGACCTGGGCCGATGACACGGCCCAGGTGACGGTGCAATACACAGGGGCGATCGACTGGTTCACCATGTCGGGCAGTCCGGTGCCGTGCTGCTCGGAGGATGACAGCCGGCGTCTGCACGACGCGGTGGTGCGGTCCGTTCGGGAGGGGGAGGCGGCCACGGTTCCCAGACCGCCGCCCCGGAGCTCGGAGCGGCCCACGGAGAGCGCCCAGGATTGACGGTCACGTCGCCGGGCGCACGGTGGGACGCGACGTAGCGCGCGGGAACGCCGAAAACGGCGTCCAGGCGGACGACGGTACGGACGCCGTGGGACGGCCCTTGGGACGTGTCTTCGAAACTGCCGCCTGCCGTGCGACACCAGCCCAAAGACACGTTCTAGGATCCTCCGCATGAGCGGAGCGTTCAGCGGCTGGACAGAGCAGGCATTCGAGCTGCTTCTGCAGTTGGAGGGTGCACCTTCGCGGGAAGCGCGCGAGAAACTCCGGAAGGACCGGGAACGCCTGGTCCGGCAGCCCATGATCGCCTTGCTGAACGATGTGGCGGACGCGGACCGGGCGTACGAGGACTTCTCCGTCTGGGGTTTCCGCAAGGATCCGTGGTGGTGGCAGCATCAAGCGGCGGAGATCCGGATCGCGCGCAATGTCCGGATCGGCCTGCGCTTCGATCTCGACGGGCTCCGGATCAACGGCGGCTGGGATTATCCGGATCCGGGGCAGATCCCGTTGTTCCGTACGGCAGTTGCCGCGCGGGAGAGCGGACCGGAGCTGGTGCGCGCCGTCGAGGCCCTGCAGGCGCGAGGGTACGAGATCACCGGTGACGTCATGCAGCGCGTACCGCGTGGTCACGACGCCGGTCATCCGCGCGCCGCTTTCCTTCGGCACCGCTCGGTATCCGCCGCCCGTCCCCTCGGCGGGGACTGCGCACAGCACACAGCCGCGCTGGTCGACTCCGTGCTCGTGGCGGCGGAGGAATTGGCGCCCCTGCTGTCCTGGCTCGCCCGCCATGTGACCGTTCCGGGCTCCTGTCGGCCTGTCACATGACATCGCCGCCGCGTGCGGCTCTTGCCGACGAACCGCCGAAAGGCGGTCCCTGACCGGTGGGTGGTCCGTTGCCGGGAGAAGTCCCGGCCTCTCGCCACCCGTCGGTCCTGAACCACCTTTCGGTGCGGCTGTGCGTCAGTACGCCCCGAAGACGTTGTCGATCGAACCGTACTTGTCGGCGGCGTAGTTGCACGCTGCGGTGATGTTGGCGACCGGGTCGTAGCTGTCCATGGACGTGCCGGGCACGTGGTAGGCACGGAACGTCGGGTCGATGATCTGCAGAAGGCCCTTGGAGGGCGTTCCCGCGGCAGCGTTCGAGTCCCAGTTGTTGATGGCCAGCGGGTTGCCGGAGGACTCGCGCATGATGTTGCGGTGGATGCTGTCGTAGCTGCCGGGGATGCCGTGCTGGGCCATGACGGCCAGCGCCTCCCTGATCCAGCCGTCCAGATTGTTCGCGTACGTCGCAGATTTTGCCGCCGGGGTGGTCGCGGCCGATACAGCGGCGGTTTTCACGGTGGACGCGGCGGGGGTGGCTGCCCCGATGGTGAGCGTCATGCCCGGGACGATCAGTCCGGGATTGTCGCCGACGACCTTTCGATTGTCCGCGTACAGCTTCTGCCAGCCACCGCTGAGGGAATGCTCTTTCGCGATCTTGGAAAGGGTGTCTCCGGCGATCACGGAATACGTTGCGGGCGCAGCCTTCTGTACGGAAACCACGGCCTTGGAGGCGGTGGCGGCCTGCGCCGGCGCGGCGGAGGCGAAGCCGGCACCCACCAGCGGAAGTACGAGGGCGACTCCGCCGGTGGCCGCGGCGATGAAGCCGCGGGTCAGCGAAGTGGACTTGCGACGATCGCGCTTACCCGTTATGGACATGCTGAATTCCTCTCCGTCGCCTGCGAGGTGAGCTGTCGGGTTCGGACTGGAGATGTCCGGCCGCACACGAATGCGACTTCACCCCGAGCCGTTCCGGATACCGGACCGGCGGCTTACCTGGGTCCCCCGCTCCTGCCGTACACGAGTGGGTCGGGTTCTCGGACGGCGGCAGGATTTGGCGTTCCGTCCGGATTGACGGTGACCGTAGGCGAGAAACAGCGAAAGGAACAAGCCCCCATTTCTGGATCACATTTCATTCGCAAGATCGATTAATGGAATTCGCAGTAATCAACCTCACACCGCGCGGCTGAATTCCCTTGCACAGAAGGGAAGTGCACCGGTCACCGAGACCTTCGAACCCCCGAACGTGACGCGCACCACGAAGCCGCAAAAGGGACATTTCTTTTGGCATCCAAATGGTGCAGCAGGTAGAGAAAGTCTCTTTAATGACGAAATTAATCATTTTGGATAAATCGGTCATGCAGTGACATTCGACTGCTTACTCGAAGGCTCTTCGCTCCTGCACACCGCTCAGCGGACCGACCACGTCCGAAACGGCTCCGTCACCCCGGGGCTTTGCCTTTCGTCCTGCGGCTACGAAGCCCCCTTCACCACAAGCACTGAGCATCGAAGGCCTCCAGGAGGATCGGCTCAGCGAGGCGCGCGACCGCCATGAGGAAGCCGCGGACGCGATCCGTGATGATGCCGAGATCCGTGCTGATGCTGGACGAGCCGACGAACAACCTCGACATCGCCAGCGTGCGGCAGCTGACCGGTGCACTCGCGTCCTACAAGGGTGCGTTGCTGATCGCGAGCCACGACCTGCCGTTCCTCGAATCGGTCGGCATCACCCGCTGGCTTGTCCTCGGGGAGGATCTCCAGGACACCACCGCGGAGGAGGTGGGCGACCTGCTCGCGGCGTCGGCAGCGGGCTGAGCAGTCAGGTGGCTCCGAGGAACACGCACAAGAGGGGGTGCGGGCCGCGTGAGGCCGAGGCCCACACCCCCACAGGGGTCAGAGCCTGGCGATGATCTTGTTCATCTTCTCGATCTCGGCCGTCTGGGTGGTGATGACGGCATCGGCGAGTTTCTTCGCGTCGGCGTCGCCGCCCTTCTCCCGCTCGGTCTCGGCCATGGTGACCGCGCCTTCGTGATGACCGACCATGAGCTGGGCGAACTTCTTGTCGAAGTCCTTGCCCCTGGCTGCCTCAAGGCCGCTCATGTCCTGGTCGGACATCATCCCGGGCATTCCGGGGCCGTTCGAACCATGGTCCATGCCGGGCATGTCACCCATGGAGGCAGAGGCCGCGGGCAGCGGCTCGCCCCAGGACTTCAGCCAGCCCTTCATGGTGCTGATCTCGGGGTCCTGGGCCTTCTCGATCGCTGCGGCCAGTGTCTTGATCTCGGGGTCGGCGGCCCGGCCGTCGGCCAGCTTCGCCATCTCGATGGCCTGCTGGTGATGCGGGATCATCTGCTGCGCGAACTCCACGTCCGCAGCGTTGAACGTACCGCCGGGAGCGGCCGACGCGGCGGCAGTGGCGGAGCCGTGGTCCATGCCGGGCATGGACGAGCTGTCGGACTTGGAGCTTTCGGAGGAGCCACAGGCCGCCAGCGTCAGAGCGAGCGCGGCGACGGTGCCGACGGCCGCGAGCGCGCGGCGACGGGTGGCGGTGGACGAAGAAACGGACATCACACGTTCTTTCCAGGTGGATTGCGCCACTTCGGTGGCGCGCGAAAGGGACAGGAGAATCCGTCCGGCCGGACGGCCGGGAGCGGCGAACACCTGTCACGTCCGCGCGACGCACACCTGGAGCAGTAGATCCCTGCCGGCGAACGGCGGCCCCCGCCGTGCCGGTCCGCGCACCTCCGTGCACCGTCTCCCGGGCATCGACAGGGCCAGGACCACCAGGCCCAGCGCCATGAGCAACGGCAGCAGCCGGTCGCGCGCATGGGTGAATACGCACGACTCACCGCTCGTCCCCGGCGTGACGGCTGCAGCGTGCGCCGGGCCGGGCTCGTCCGGCACGGCGGTGTGGGCTGCACTCGTCGTCATCGACATGTGCATGTCCGAGGCCGCCACCGGGGCGCCGTGACAGCCCTCGGCGGCGCTCGCCGGGGCCCCGTGCATGAGGAACAGGCCGCACAGGACGGCACACAGCACGAGCAGCCGGGACGCTCCCGGTGTGCGCGCACGTCTGCGGTCCACGGCTGCCTCGCATGCTCGGTCGTACGGGTTTCTGAGGTACGAGCCCGACGATACCCCCGGAGGGTTTCCCCGTCCTGTCGTACCCGGTCCTCTCGCGGCCTTGTCGGCCTATGACGTACGGCGGGCCCTCGGCTGCGCGCGGACGCGGGACGGCTCACTCGACGCTTCGGGCGCGCCTCCATGCGGCGTCGTGCAGCAGACGCAGTCCGTTGAGGCCGACGATGACGGTGGAACCCGCGCGGTCATCTCGCGCAGGCGGCGAACGACGGTGGGGTCGACGTCGCCGAGCGTGCGGTGCGGGCCGGCGTCGGCGACGGATGTGAAGCAAACGCGCGTCAGGTGCCGGTCCACCGACGGGCTTCCGTCACCGAGTGCGGAACCAATTCTCCGCGTCTACGCTCATTCCTGGATCCATGCCGCCAACAGCCGTGGCGCGACAGGAAGCGAGATCCCATGGAGCGGCTCAAGACATCGGGACTCGCTGGGGAACTCTCGGCGGAGTTCCTCGGCACGTTGGTGCTGATCCTCTTCGGCTGTGGTGTCGTGGCCCAGGTCGTCGCGGGCGGTGCGCTCACCAACCCGCCCGGAGGCCTCGGGAATCACGACAGCATCGCCTGGGCATGGGGCCTCGGAGTCACTCTGGGGGTCTATGTGGCGGCGAGACTGAGCGGAGCGCATCTCAATCCCGCTGTCACGCTTTCGCTCGCCGCTTTCAAGGACTTCCCCTGGAAGAAGGTGGCTCCCTACACGCTCGCTCAACTCGTGGGAGCCTTCATCGGGGCGCTGCTGGTGCGTTGGAATTACACCGAGGCTCTGGCCAAGGCGGACCCGGGACACACGATCAAGACGCAATTCGTCTTCTCGACGCTGCCCGCCAACGGGAATACCGCGCTACCGGTCCATGAATGGGGAGCACTGCGGGACCAGGTCATCGGCACCGCCATTCTCATACTGCTGATCTTCGCCGTCACGGATCTGCTCAACACACCGCCGGTCGCCAACATCAGCCCGTTCATCGTGGGCCTCATCGTGGTGGCCATCGGCATGGCGTGGGGCACCAATGCCGGATACGCGATCAATCCGGCACGCGACCTCGGCCCCCGGTTCGCGAGCTTCCTCACCGGCTACGGAGGAGCGTGGCGGGACCAGTACGGGAACCTCTACTTCTGGGTGCCGATCGTGGGCCCGCTCGTGGGCGGCTTGATCGGCGCGTTCGTCTACAAGACGCTCATCGGCCGTTTCCTGCCGAACGCGGAACCGGAGCCGGAGGGCAGTATCCCCACACCGCCGGAGAAGTGACGCCCGGTTTCTTCATCGGGCGCGACTCAGGAGAGGCAGCATGCCATGGCCGACTTCATCGGCGCGGTGGATCAAGGCACCACCAGCAGCCGCTTCATGATCTTCGATCACGGCGGAAACGAAGTGGCCAAGCACCAGTTGGAGCACGAGCAGATCCTGCCCCGCCCCGGCTGGGTGGAACACGACCCGGTGGAGATCTGGGAACGCACCAACTCGGTGATGCAGAACGCCCTGCGCACCGGAGGTCTCGGTGCCACCGATCTCGACGCCATCGGGATCACCAACCAGCGCGAGACCACGGTCGTATGGGACCCACGCACCGGTCGTCCGTACTGCAACGCCATCGTCTGGCAGGACACCCGGACCGACTCGATCGCCAAGGCCCTGGGCGGGAATCAAGTGGATCCTCGACAACGTCGAAGGGGCGCGCGAGGCCGCGGAACGGGGCCACGAGCGGCGCGCCGAAGGGTACGCGGGCTGGAAGAGGGCGGTCGAGCGCACCCTCGACCGGGTCACCGTGGGCTGACGTCAGGGGTCCGACGACCGTACGGGCGCCCTGCGGAGCGCGCCCGTACGGTCCGGGCCGGTCAGGCCCCGGTACGCAGTCCTGCCAGCATCCGGTAGACGGTTTCGGTGCCCTGGCGCAGGGCCTCGACGCCGATGTGCTCGTCGGTGCCGTGCATGCGCTTGAGCATGTCCCGGTTCACGGTGAACGGGTACATGCCGTAGACGGGTATGTTCTGCTCCCGGAACGGCACCGCGCTGGTGACCGCCTCGAACTGGCAGGCGGTGGCCCGTACGCCGGGATGCGTCCGGCGTACGGCTGTCTGCCAGGCGCGGAAGACGTCCGTGTCGTAGCTGGAGTCGGGCACCGCGAGATAGCCGCGCAGCCGGTCCAGAGCCTGCTGCTCGCTCTCGCCGGGGTTGCCGACCACGGTCAGCGTCGCCCGGTTGCCGATCAGCGAACGCAGTTCGGCGACGACACGGCCGGGGTCGTCGGCCCCGGGCAGGAACGCCGCCCGGAATTCCGCCGTCGCCGTGCCCGGCACGATGCTCGGGTAGTAGCCGGACTGCGCGGAGGTGAAGGCCAGCGTGGTCCGCAGCATCGCATTGTGCAGTTCCGGGGTGTCGCTGAGCCGTACCACCGCTTCGCCGGCCCGGTCGCGTCGCTGTTCCGTACGGGCATCGAGCATCTCGCGCACCGCCTCGGCGAGCGGCCGGTCGGTGGTGGCCTCGGCGAGTTCGGCGAAGTACCGCCGGGACAATGCGTTGGGACGGATGTGGGCGCGCCAGTCCCCCAGTTGCTCCAGCACTTCGCCGAGCCGGATCACGGCCTGTCCGGTGAACGGTTTGGACGTGTGGGTGGCGTACGAGGAGGTCTCCAGGCGCAGCAGCAGGGAGCGTTTGTCGTTGCAGGTGAGCGAGGCGATCATGGGGGTCCGGCCGTCGCGTTGGTTGAGCACCCAGCCGCCCTCGGTGACGACCGCGCCCGCCTCGATCCTGCCGGGGTGCTCCGCGAGGAACCAGCGCACCCCGTAGGGTCCCTGTTCCTCGTCGCAGTCGGACCAGAGGACGATGTCGCGGTCGAAGGCCGCGCCTTCGCGCACATGACGCAGCAGAGCGGCGACGAAGGCGGCGTTGACGCCCTTCATGTCGAGGGAGCCGCGGCCGTACAGCTTGCCGTCCTGGATGACTCCGGCGA
Source organism: Streptomyces sp. NPDC014727 (assembly GCF_043083485.1). Classification (NCBI taxonomy): domain Bacteria; kingdom Bacillati; phylum Actinomycetota; class Actinomycetes; order Kitasatosporales; family Streptomycetaceae; genus Streptomyces; species Streptomyces sp. NPDC014727. The sequence goes on from NZ_JBIBYR010000008.1 coordinate 62,224, forward strand.
AGGGGTCCGTCGTCCACTTGTCGCCGATGGCGGGAACGACGTCGGAGTGGCCGAGGAGGACCAGCGGCTTCTTCCGGGTCGGTCCGCCGGCCGGTACGCGGGCGAAGAAGTGGACGTTGCCCTCCTTCGGGGTGGGCACGATCTCGGTGCCGACCCCGGCCGCGCGGAAGATGTCCTGGAGCATCCGGGCGAACGGCAGGGTGAGTGCGCCGTCTCCGGGGTTGCTGGTGTTCTGCCGGATCATCGCCACGGCGAGGCCCACGGGGTCGGTGGGATCCCCGTCGAAGGAGACGCCCCCCGCTGCCGGCGCGGCGGCCGATGCCCTGGGTGATCCCGACGCGATCGCGCCGAGCCCCAGCATCGTGCCCGCGACGGCCGTCGCACCGGCGCCGAGCACGGAGCGGCGTGACGGCCGGGTCGCGGGAAGACCGTCCAGACAGGCGGATATGACCGCAGCCGGGTTCTCCTGGTGGGCGTAGTGACCACCCTCGACGGACCGCGTGGTGCACTCCGCACGCGTCCAGTCGGCCCAGCGTCGTACGGTGACTTCGGGCACGTGCGGGTCGTCGGTGGCCCACACCGCGCGCAACTCGACGTGCGGGACAGGAGTCCGGCCGCCGTCGTAGCCCGCGGCCAGCCGCAGATCGGCGATGACGGGCGGCAGCAGCACCTCCTCGAAGTCGGGATCCGCCAGCAGCTCCGGGTCGGTCAGTCCGGTCCCGGTGACGAAGGCGCGGGCGTCCTCCACCGTCACCTCGCCGCCGTCGCCGTGGAAGTCGCCGGGACACTGTCCGGCCACCGCGCACAGCCGCGCGACCGGCACTCCGGCGTCGAGCAGCCGGCAGCACGTCTCGTACGCCAGCAGCGCGCCGAGGCTCACACCGATCAGCACCAGTCGCCGCCCGCCCCGCGACGCACGCACCTCGGCCGCCACCGCATCGGCGTAGGCGGCCATGTCGGTGACGGGTTCCTCGTCGACCCGGGTGCCGCGGCCCGGTGGTGTGATCAACGCGAGTGCGGTGTCCTCGGGCAATCGGCCCCGCCAGGTCGCGAACGTCGAACCGTGGGCGCCGGTGGGTGCGAAGCAGACGACGAGAGTGCCGTCCCGGCCCGACGGCGACTCTTGGCCCGTCATGTTCAGCCATGGCACGTTCATGCCTGTTCCTCCTGCTGGATCTCGCGGCACAGTGCAGCGATCGCGGTGACGGTGGGTGCGCCGAGGATGCGGCGCAGGGGGACGCGTCGGCCCGCCGTGCTCGCCAGCCGGTTGGCGAGCCGTACGGCGAGCAGGGAGTGGCCTCCGGCGTCGAAGAAGTTCTGGTCCGCCGAGGCCGGTGGGGCGCCGAGCAGTTCCTGCCAGAGTGCGGCGACAGCTGCTTCGGTGGCGTCGGACGGGGCGAATCCGGCCGTCCGTTCCTGCCCCACGTTCTTCACGAGTGTGCGCAGGGCTGTGCGGTCGAGCTTGCCGTTGGCGGTCAGCGGGAGCCGGGCGAGCTGTTGGATGCGGGCGGGCAGCATGTAGTCGGGGAGCCGGTCGCGCAGGTAGGCGCGCAGTGCGGCGGGGGCGGTCTCCTCGTCGGCCGTGAAGCAGGCGACGATGCGTGTCTCGCCCCCCTCGGTCTCCGTGTAGGCCCCCGCGTCGGTGACGTCCGGCGCCTTGCGCAGGGTGGCCTCGATCTCCTCCAGCTCGACGCGGTAGCCCCGTATCTTGATCTGATTGTCGGCGCGTCCGGTCATCTCCATTACAGCATCGGGGAGTTGGCGGCCGCGATCCCCCGTACGGTAGTGAAGGACGCCGTCGTCGTCCGTGGTGAAGCGGTCCTCGCCGTCACCGCCGAGATAGCCGAGGGCGAGCGGCGGACCGGATACCCACACCTCGCCCGTCACGCCGGGCGGCAGCCGTCGGCCGAGCCGGTCGCGGACCGAGAGCACGGCACCCGCCACGGGGCTGCCGACGGGGACACGTTCGGCGTCCGCGGGCAGGAGCGCGGTGTCGTACGCGGCGACGTTGGAGGCGGTCTCCGTCATGCCGTACAGGTTCAGGAGCGTGGCGTCGGGCCAGACCTCGCGGAAGCGCAGGACCGTGTCCACCGGCAGGGTGTCGGCGCCGCTGGTGACCAGTACGGGCCGGTGTCCGCCGGGGCGTTTCGCACTCTCCTCCAGCAGCCCGGCGATCAACTGCGGGGTCAGGAACAGATGGGTGATCCGCTCCTGCTCGACGGCGGCCGCGAACAGCACCGGGTCGAGGAGCTCATCGGTGCCGAGCACGACGGACGGGATGCCTTTGAGCAGCCCGCCGAGCAGTTCCCACGGCGAGGCGACCAGAGCCAGGGACTTCTGGACGGCCAGCACCGAGCCCTCGGGGAACGGATGGTCCTGCCACATCCACTCCAGCCGCCCGCGGACCGAACGCCTGCTGATGCGTACCCCCTTGGGGCTTCCGGTCGTCCCGGACGTGTAGACGACATGGAACAGCGCGTCCTCCTCGGGTTCCTGCTCGGGGCCCTGGTGCAGCGGTCCCTCGGCCACGGGCGCGAGCGTGACGCGGGGGGCGTCCAGCGTCGGGAACTGGTCGAGGCCGGGCTCGGCCAGCACACAGTGCGGTCCTGTCTCCTCGACCATCCGGCGCTGTCGTCGTACGGGTATCGCGGGGTCGAGCCCGAGATAGGCGGCGCCCGTCTTCAGTACGGCGAGGACCCCGGCGACGGCTGCCGGGCCGCGCTGGGCGGCGAGTGCCACCAGTGTGCCGGGGCCGGTGCCCCTGGCGGCGAGCCGGGCGGCCAGCCGGCCGCTCCACTCGTCGAGTTCACGGTAGGTGAGGCTGGTGCCGGTGTGGCGCAGGGCTACGGCCCGGGGGCGGGCCGCCACCTGCTCGGCGAAGCGTTCCAGCAGGGTCGGCGTCGTCATCGGTGATCGTCTCCGGGCAGCAGATCGAGGGAACGGATGGTGGTGTGCCCCGCGCGCTCCGGGTCGGTCAGGGCCCGCAGCGCGATCAGTGTGGATTCCAGTACGTTGCGGGCGGCCGGGGCGTCGAGCAGTTCCTGCTGGTACGCGTACTGCAGCAGCAGTTGACCGGGGCCGTGCGGCTGGACGTACAGCGCGCAGTCGTACTTGGTGTAGCCGGTGTCCAGCTCGACGAAGCGGAAGGCGACGCCCGCCGCCGCGGTGGCGCGGGCCGGGTACGGCAGCATGTTGAGCATGGTCTGGAAGACCGGTGTCGCCGAGGAGCTGCGTGAGGCGGCCGGAAGCCGTCGCAGTGTCCAGCCGAAGGGATGTTCCGCCGCGGCGTAGGCGTCGTACACCGTCTCCCGCACCTGCGCGGTGAACTCCGTGAGGGTCGCTGCCGGTTCGACGCGCAGGCGCAGCGGCAGCATGGCGAGCACGAACGCCGGGACCTCGGCGGCTTCCGGCCGCTCCCGGCCCGCCATCGGCGCGCCGACGATCACTTCGTCGGCGTCGCCGTAGTAGCTCAGGGCCAGTGCGTAGGCGGCCAGCAACGGCACGAACGCGGTCGCGGAGGCGGACAGCGCGGTCTCCCGCAGCCGCCGGGACAGCTGCTCGTCGAGGACGGTCTCGGTGATCGCGCCCCGGTAGGTGGGGGTGGCGGGCCGCTGCTTCTGCGCGATCTGCAGTGCCGGGAGATCGCCCGCGAGCCGGCGCAGCCAGTACTCCCCCGCCTCGGCGACCTCGTCGGTGGCGAGGCGCCCCTCCAGGTGGTCGAGATAGCGGTCGTACCGGGTGGCGCGCTCCGGATCGGGTTGTGGCGGCTGCTGTTCGTACAGTCCGGCGAGCCGTTGGAAGAGCACGGTCGCGCCCCAGCCGTCGAGGAGCAGTTCATGCATGGTGACGAGCAGCCGGTGCTGTCCGCCCGGCAGTCGGAACAGCTCGGTGCGCAGGGCGGGTTCGGCGAGGAGGTCGAAGGGCCTTGCCGCTTCCTCGGCCGCCACCGCGCGAAACCCTTCGGGGGTGATGTCCCGGGCCTGTACGGGCAGCGGTACGTCCCAGTGCGGGAAGTGGTGCACCACTTCCTGACCGCCCGCTCCGTCGGTCTCGGCGAACCGGGCGAGGAGCAGCGGATTCTCGGCCAGCAGCAGGTGCCAGGCCCGTGCCAGCCGTGTCACGTCCAGCGGCCCGTCCAGTTCCAGGGAGCCCTGATAGCTGTAGTAGGGGCTGAGCGGGTCGAGGCGCCAGTGGAAGTACACCCCGGCCTGCTGCGGGGTGAGCGGCCGGGTCCGGGGGGCGTCCGGGGCCCGCTCAGGTCGGACGTCGGCGGCCCGCTCAGGTCGGTGGCCGCCGAGCGCGGCGAGTGCGGCGGGGCTGCCGTCGCGCAGCACGTCGCGCAGGCCGGCCACCGACCCTTTCGCGCGCAGCGCCGCGACGAGCCGCATGGCGAGCAGCGAGTCGCCGCCCAGCTCCAGGAACGCATCGTCCCGGCCGACGCGCCCGGTGCCGAGGAGTTCGGCGATCAGGGCCGCGACGGCGGTCTCCGCCTCGCCGCGCGGTGCCGTGTACGGACGGCTGTCGGGGCGGGTACGGCGCGGTGGTGCGGGGAGCGCCTTGTAGTCCGTCTTGCCGTTCCGGGTGAGCGGGAGCCGGGGCAGGACGACGAAGACGTGCGGGACCATCGGCGCGGGGAGCCGTTCGGCGAGGTGGGCGCGGAGTGTCTCCTCGGCCACCTCCTCCCCGGTGGCGGTGACGTACGCGACGAGCCGCGGCGGCTGTGCGGCGGCGGGGGCGTGGGCGCTCTCGCGGGCGACGAGGGCGCCCGTGTCCTCGGGGGTGTGGAGGGTGACGGCGCAGGCGGCGATGCCGGGGTGGCCGCCGAGGACCGCTTCGATCTCGGCGAGCTCCATGCGCACGCCGCCGAGCTTCACCTGCCGGTCGACCCGGCCCAGGTACTCCAGCCCGCCGTCCGGCAGTACGCGTACGGCGTCCCCGGTGCGATAGAGGCGCCCCCCGCGGTCGTCGAAGGGGTCGGTGAAGAAGGCGAGGGCGGTGCGCTCCGGATCACCGAGGTAGCCGCGTCCCACGACGAGTCCTCCGACGAACAGTTCCCCGGTCTCCCCGTGCGCGCAGGCGTGCCACTCCCCCTCCTCGGCACGCAGCACGTACAGTTCGGCGTTCCCGATGGGCGAGCCGATCGGCAGGTGGCGGACCCCGGCGGCCGGTGGGCCGAGCACGGCATGGGTGACATCGTCCGAACACTCGGTGGGGCCGTAGGCGTTGAGCAGTCCGATGCCGGGCATGGCGTCGTGCCACCGCCTGGCGAGAGCGGGCGGCAGCTCCTCACCGGTGGCGATCATCCAGCGCAGCGCACCGGGCCTCGTGCCCGAGCCCTCCTGGGCGTCGAGCAGGAAGCGGATCAGGGTGGGTACGGTTTCCAGCACCGTTGTTCCGCGGCTGCGCAGCCCTTCCAGCAGCAGCGCGCCGTCCTGTGCCTGTTCGTCGCCGAAGACCTGGACGCGGCCGCCGACGAGCAGGGGGGCGAGCATCTGCCAGACGGAGATGTCGAAGCCCAGGGGCGCGGTCTGCGCCAGCCGGTCGTCCGCGGTCAGCCCGAGGTCGTCGATCTTGGCCCACAGATGGTTGAGCATCCCCTGGTGTTCGACGATCGCGGCCTTGGGGCGGCCGGTCGACCCCGAGGTGTAGAGGACGTAGCGCACCTCGTCAAGCGCAAGCGGGGCGGTCCGGGTGTACGGGGGGTCCGTCGGTCGCGGCGCCGCGGTGGGGACTTTGGCCGCCCGCGCTCCCTTGACCAGTTCGCCGCTGTCCGCCGGTGCGCCGGTGGTCAGCAGCAGGACGGCGCCGCTGTCGGTGAGCAGGGACTCGACGCGGGCGGCGGGCCACCCGGCGTCCACCGGCAGATAGACGGCGCCCAGCAGCTCCAGCGCGAGAAAGGCGGTGATGACGTCGCCGCCGCGTCGGCCGCCGACGGCGACGATCTGTCCTGCCGCGACGCCGGCTGCTGCCAACTGTGCGGCGGTGCGGCGCATCCGCTCCGCCAACTCGGCGTAGCTCATGGACATTTCACCGTCGTCGACCGCTGTGCGGTCCGGGTGTGCGACCGCATGCCGGTCGACGTACGCGTGCACTCCTTCGCGCAGCTCGTACGGCTCGCTGCGGGTCAGCGCCGCGGCGAGCGCCCGCTCCCTCGCCCCTTCGGCCAGCGGAAGCTTCGGGTAGTGCTCGGACAGGCCGGTCACCGGGCCCCCTTCTTCTCCGCTACGACGAGCAGGTACTCGACGGGCACGCCCGTGCCCCGGTCGTCGGTGGTGTGGAAGCCCTCGGTCATCTCGACCATCTCCGCTCTCAGTTCCTTCCAGCGCGAGGGCGGCGAGATGGTGTTCTTCGCCGCGATGCAGGGCCCGAAGCAGTTCTCGAAGAAGGCGACCAGATCCTCGGCCGTACCGAACGGGTAGAAGAGTTCACGGCGTTCGGACGTAGTCGTGAATCCGGGGCCGAGCAGTTCGGCGAGATGGTCCGGCGAGCCCCACAGCATGGGCTGGCCCTGGTGGCCGTTGGGCGAGGGGAAGTAGGCCGAGAGGATCTCCTGGAAGTGCGCGGTCCAGCTGCGTGCCGTCCAGTTGCACATGCCGATCCGACCGCCGGGCCGCAGCACTCGGGCCATCTCGCCGGCGGCCGCTGCGTGGTCCGGTGCGAACTGGATCCCGTAGGTGGACGTCACCAGGTCGAACGCGGCGTCGGGGAAGGGGAGTTCCTGTGCGTCGCCGCGGTGCAGCTCCACCTCGACACCGGCCTTCGAGAACCGTTCACGCGCGTCGGGGAAGAACTCGTCGGTCAGGTCCAGCCCGGTGACGACGCAGCCGCGCAGAGCGGACAGCAGGGCGACGTTGCCGTTTCCGGTGGCGACGTCGAGATGGCGGGTGTCCGGTGCGGGGGCGAGCCGGTCGACCAGCTCCTCGGCGCCGGGCCGCAGCAGATCGGCGACATGCCGGTACTCACCGTACGACCACATGGTGCGGTTGATCTCCTGGACGTTCTGATCGATCGTCATGCGGATCCCCCTCAGAGAGTGAGCCGGGAGCCCAGGCCGGCGGTTTCGGCGCGGGCACGGATGCGGTCGGCGACGGCGACGTCGAGGATCGACATACCGAACGGGTTGCTGATCACGATCTCGTCCGGGTCCCGTCGGCCCGGGTGCCGACCGGCCAGCACGTCGCCGAGCGTGCCGTCGACGCGACGGGCGCCGGGTCGCGCGGTGACGCCTTCTCGCGGGGTGCCGTCGGGTCCGAGCAGGGTGCCCGTCCGGTGCATCCGGCCCAGCAGTCGGCGCGGGTCGTCACGGACCAGGCTCCAGTCGTCGACGATCACCGTGCCGGCCGAGAGCACGGCCGCCTCGGTGAGGTCGTCCAACGAGACGTGACAGACGAGTGCTCCCGGCCGCAACCAGTCGGACTCGATGTATCCCTGTGTCACCGTCGTGACGGGCACCACGAGTTCGGCGTCGCGCACGGCTGACCGTGGACCGTCGGCGAGCACCGTCTCGATGCCGTCGGCTCCGGGGAGCGACGCGGTGTACTCGGCGACAGACTTCGCACGGTCGGGTGCCACGTCGTACAGGGCTATGCGACGCAGCGAGGGCATGGTGCGCAGCAGCAGTGAGACATGCGCCTGTGCGAGCGCGCCGCAGCCGAGGAGAGCCAGCTGCCGCGGTTCCGCAACGGCCAGGTGCCGTGCGGCCAGCGCGGTCACCGCCGCGGTCCGCATGGCGCTGATGTACGCGGCCTCCATCAACGCGAGGGGGCGGGCGGTCTCCGGGTCCAGGAGCAGGGTGAAGCCCTGGGAACGCGGTATGCCGCGGCCCGGGTTGCCGAGCGAGGCGTTGATGGTCTTCATGCCGACGACCGGTGGCCTGCCGACCTGCGTCAGGGCTCCGGGCATGGCCAGCAGCCGGGCCGAGTCGCCCTGCGGGGTGGTCCAGCCGAGGTACGCCTCCTCGGGAAGGACGGACCGGCCGGCGGAGTGCAGCGTGAGCGCATCGGCCACCGCCGTCACGATGTCCACGTCGCGGGCCGCCTCGATGACGTCCGCACGGGTCAGATAGCGGAAGTGGCTGTCGGGGTATTGCTCGAAGTCCATGGCGGTCGGGGCTCCTTGACGTGGGAATCGTGGGTGGTCGGGCGGTCCGGACGGGACGCTTCAGCCGCTCGTGCCACGCGGCCCGCGCAGCATCATGAGGGGGGCGAGCGCGCCGAGCAGCAGTACCCCGGCGAGCGCGATCCAGCCGGCCGTGCCGAGGGCGAGCACGACGCCGGTCATCAGCACCGGGCCGGCCACCCGGTTGGCGACCGTCCGGCTGGTGTTGAACAGCACCAGGTAGGCGCTGCGCGCCCGCTCCGGTGCCAGGTCGAAGGAGAGTGTCCAGGAGGCGCCGACCTGGAGCAGTTCGGCGAACGTCAGAAGGACGACGGCGGCGCCGAGCACCAACAGTGCCTCCCGCGCCCCGAAGCCCGGTGCGGCGGCGAAGGCAAGGGCACCGAGGGCGAGCAGCAGCGCGGCACTCGCGTACGAGCACCACGCCCGGCGCGTCGTGCTGTAGCAGCGGCTGAGCGGATACTGGAGCGCGATGCACAGCACGGTGTTGACGGCGTAGAGGATGCCGACGTAGCGCTCCGGTACGTCGGTCTCGGTGACGAGCCACAGCGGGAAGGCCACGTTGAGTACCGGCATCCACAGCGACACCAGCGCGTTGTACGCGGTGAAGCCCAGCAGTCGGCGGTCCTTGAGCAGCTCCGAAACACGGGCGCTCCCGACGGCGGTCGCGGCCTCCTCGCCCTGTGCGGTGGCGTACACCGCGGCCACCACCACATAGGCGACTGCGCCGCCTGTCAGCAGCGGCCGGAAGGCTCCTGGCGCTCCGGAACCGAGGGCGACTCCCGCGATCAATCCGCCGAGGCTGATGCCGAGGTTGACGACCGTGCGCTGTACGGCCATCACCTTCGCGCGCAGGCTCTCGGGGGCCCGCGCACCGACGTACGACTGCACGAGTGGGGGCGAGGACTGCTCGGTGACGGCAATGACGGCGACCACGAGGAGAAAGCTCCACCAGCCGTCCACCCACAGATAGCCGACGGTGGCCAGCGCGCGGAGCAGCATCACAGCGATCAGTACGGGCTTCGGCCCGAAGCGTCCGGCCACCCGGGCGATGGGCACGGCGGCGGCTACGGCGACTGCCCCGCCGATGGTCAGGCCGGTGCCGACGGACGAGGTGCTGAGATGGGCGACCTTGACGAAGTAGATGGTCGAGACGGCGAGGAACAGTCCCGTCCCGGTCCACTCGATCAGCGTGGCGCCCTGGACCAGGGGCAGGAACTGCCGGTAGCCGGTCCCCGTCCGGCTCCGGTCGAGGGTGGTGCTCGTGCCCATGGTCAGTGCTCCTGGTGCTTTCGGTCGAAGAAGAGTCCTTCGCTGCGCAGTCGGTTCACGGCGGCGGTGATCTCCTTGACGATGCCCTGCTCGGCCGCCCAGTCGTCGGAGTAGAGGGTGTCGCGGTACTTGCGGCCGCCGTCGGCGGCCAGGCACACCGGGAGCCGGCCGTCCGTGCGGCCGTTCTCCAGATCGGTCAGCAGCGCGCGTACGGCACAGCCGCTGGAACCCCCGAGGACGACTCCCACGTCCTCGGCAAGGATGCGGCAGACGGCGATCGCCTCGATGTCGTCGACGTGCACGGCGCGGTCGTAGCTGTGCGGCCTTTGGAGGAAGACCGACGGCCGGCTGGCCCCTATGCCCGGTATCAGGCGGCGCCCGGCGCTGCCCGCGACGGCGAGCGAGCCGCGTACGTCCACCGCGACCGCGGCGACATCGGGCCGGTGCTCGCGCAGATGCGCGCTGATGCCGGCCAGGGTGCCGCCCGTGGAGACCGGTACGTACACCGTGCCGAGATCCGGCCCGGTCTGCTCGGTGATCTCGGGGCCGGTGGTGCGGCGGTGGATGTCGGGCGAGGCCCAGTTCTCGTACTGGTTGGGCCAGCGGTATCCGGGGTTGTGGGCGCACAGTTCGCCCACCCTGCGCAGTCGGCTCAGCAAGTAGCCGCCCTGGCCGTCGGGTTCGTCGACGACGATCATCCGGGCGCCCCGGTCGGCGAGTGTTCTGCGGGTGGCATGCGGGGTCTTCAGGTCGACCACCGCGAGGAAGACGCAGTCGATCGAGGGCAGCAGCCGGGCCAGAGCCAGGCCGAGGTTGCCGGAGGTGGATTCCACCACCACGGTCCCCGGGGTGAACGGCCGTTCGTCGTGCAGCGCCCGTAACAACCCCACAGCGCTGCGGTCCTTCACCGATCCCGTGGGGCCGCGCTCCTCCAGTTTCAGTCCCAGACGCCGCGTCCGGCCCCGGTGGGCGACGTCCAGGTGAAGTAAGGGAGTCCTACGCAGGGCCCGCTCGAGAACGGGTTCGACACGCGGCACTGCTTCCCCCTGGGCGATGCGTCGTTGACCTTTTCCGTGGTTCGACCGGACTGCTTCGCTGCGCGCACTTCAGACCTTAGGCACGCACCCCCCGGTGCCACCACGCCCTCGTTCCGGGCCCTTGTCGCGCTTGGCGAGAAGAGCGCTTGACGCCTCGGCCCCATCTCGCCTCGCACTGCCGAAGCCAGCGCTGACGCACGTACGCCTCGGTGGCCGACCGCGCTCGGGGCGCGGCCGGCCACTCGAATTGGCCGGTTCGGTTCCGCGGCGGACGGCACGGCGGCAGGACGTCTGCCCCGCACGGCGTGACGCAGCCGTCAGCAGATCCGCGGCAGCTGTTCCCCGACCGGCAGGTCGACCACTCGGGTGCCGCCCAGCCCGGTGCGGGCCACCACCATGCCGGGGTGGGCCGCCACCGCCTCACCGATCACGGCCGCGTCACGTCCCAGTGGATGCGCGCGCATCGCCTCCAGGACCGCGTCGGCGCTTTCGCGCGGGACGAACGCCACCAGCTTTCCCTCGTTGGCGACGTACATCGGGTCGAGCCCCAGGACGGCGCAGGCATTGGCCACCGGCGGAGGGACGGGGACGGCCCGCTCCCGGATCACGACTCCGGTGCCCGAGGCCGTCGCGATCTCGTTGAGGGAGGCGGCGAGCCCTCCACGCGTGGGGTCGCGCAGTACGTGCAGTTCGGGGGTGACCGCGAGCATGGCCTCCACGAGCCCGCCCAGGGCGGCGCAGTCGCTCTCGATCTCGACCCCGAACTCCAGGCCCTCGCGCACGCTCATGATGGCCACGCCGTGGACGCCGACCGCCCCGCTGACGATCACGACGTCGCCCGGTTCGACCCGCTGCGGACGCAGGTCGACGCCGGCCGGGATAAGGCCGATACCGGCGGTGTTGATGAAGATGCCGTCTCCGTGACCGGCCTCGACCACCTTGGTGTCCCCCGTCACCACCTCGACACCCGCGTGGCGCGCGGCGGCACCGAAGGCGTCGGCGACACGCGCCACGACGGAGAGCTCGACGCCCTCCTCCAGGATGTATCCGCAGGACAGATAGGCGGCCCGCGCGCCGCTCATGGCCAGGTCGTTGACGGTACCGTTGACCGCGAGGTCGCCGATGCTGCCGCCGGGGAAGAACAGCGGCCGCACCACGAAGGTGTCGGTGGAGAACGCGAGGCGGGCGCCACCCAGCCGCACGGACGCCGCATCGCCCATCTGCGCAAGCGTCTCACCGCCGAAGGCGGGGGCGAAGATGTGCTGGACGAGTTCCGCGGAGAGGGCGCCGCCACCTCCGTGCCCCATCACGATGCGCGGGTGGTCACGGAGCGGGGCCGGACACGTCCATGCCGTGGGATCGGGCAGCGGGACGCCGGAAGCGGATGCCGTCGCGGCGTCGCCCGTGGATGTCTCGATGGTCTCAGACAACGGGGATCGCCTCCACAGGCACCGCCTTGTCGATGTCCAGCCGCCGGTAGAGGTAGTACGCGGCGCATGCGCCCTCGCTGGAGACCATGGTGGCTCCGAGTGGGGTGCGAGGGGTGCAGGTGGTGCCGAACGCCTCGCATTCATGGGGCTTCAGCAGGCCCTGCAGCACCTCGCCGCTGCGGCACTGCTCGGGTTCGCGGGTGTTGATGCCGGTCACCGAGAAGCGGTACTCCGCGTCGTGGTCCCGATAGCGCGGGGAGAGCCGCCAGCCGCTGTCGGGGATGACGCCGATGCCGCGCCAGGACCGGTCGGTGACCTCGAAGACGTCCTCCAGCATCCTCAGCGCGGCCGGGTTGCCCTCGGGGCGCACGGCGCGCGGGTAGGCGTTGTCCACGGTGTGTTCGCCGCGTTCCAGCTGGACCACGGTCCGGCGCACCCCTTCCAGGATGTCCAGCGGTTCGAATCCGGTCACCACGATCGGGACGCGGAAGCGTTCGGCCAGTGCGGGATACTCACCCACTCCCATGACGCTGCACACATGCCCCGCGGCCAGAAATGCCTGCACCCGGCAGTCCGGCGACCTCATGATCGCCTCGATCGCCGGAGGCACCCGGACATGGGACACCAGCAGACTGAAGTTGCGGATGCCGAGCCTGCGCGCCTGATAGACCGTCATCGCGTTGGGAGGGGCGGTGGTCTCGAAGCCGATTCCGAAGAACACGACCTCCCGGTCCGGGTTCTGCTGAGCGATCTTCAACGCGTCGAGCGGGGAGTAGACGACGCGCACATCTCCGCCCTCACCGCGGACCCGGAAGAGGTCGCGGCCGGTTCCGGGGACGCGGAGCATGTCGCCGAAGGAACAGAAGATCACCTCCGGACGGGAGGCGATCTCCAGTGCCTTGTCGATGACCTCCAGCGGGGTCACGCACACCGGGCAGCCCGGCCCATGGATCAATTCCACCTGTTCGGGCAGGAGTTGATCGATGCCGTGCCGGATGATGGTGTGGGTCTGACCGCCGCAGACCTCCATCAGGGCCCACGGCCTGGTCACGGTGGAGTGGATCTCGTCGAGCAGTCGCCGGGCCAGTTCGGGGTTCTGGAACTCGTCGATGTACTTCACTGCCGCACCTCCTGCGGTGTCTCACCGGAGCCGGGCAGCGGGGCTCCGCCCGCCTCGGCCGCCATTTCCCACGGGTCACCGAACTCTTCCTGCAGCAGGCCGAGTTGGGTGAAGAGCTCCAGGGTCTGCCGGGCCGATTCCTCGTCCAGCTTCTGCAGGGCGAACCCCACGTGGACGATGGCGTAGTCACCGACCCGGAGGTCCGGCAGATACTCCAGACACGCTTCCTTGACCACTCCGCCGAAATCGACGGTGGCCATGCGGGTACCGTCCCGCTCCTCGATCTCCAGCACTCTGCCGGGCACCGCCAGGCACATGGCTTCTCCTCGCTGTGGTTGGTCACCTGCCCGGCCCTGCCGGGACACGCCGTCAGTGGGTGGCTTCGGTCTCCCGCGCCGGGGTTGAGCGGCCGTCGGGTGGTCGGGGGGCCCGGCTCCGCGCGGCGATCAGCACCTGCCCCAGCGCCAGTCCTCCGTCGTTCGGAGGGACCCGGTGGTGACGCAGAACGGTGAAGCCGTGTCCGCGAAGCGTGCGGGCGCATTCCGAGGAGAGCAGGGTGTTGGCGAACACTCCGCCGGTGAGGGCCACGGTGTCCAGGCCGTACTGCTCACGCGCGAGGACACAGGTTCTGCGGACGAGAGCGGCGACCGCGGTGTGGAAACGCGCCGCGACGACTCCCGGTTCGGTGCCGGCGCGCACCTCGTCGACCACGGCCGACAGTACGGGCGCGGGGTCGGCGATCAGCACCTCCCCGCTGCCCGGGTCGGGGGCCCGCAGAGCGAAGGCGTATCGCTCGCAGTCGCCTTCGGCCGCGCGCAGCGCGGCCGTTTCGAGTTCGATGGCGGCCTGGGCTTCGTATCCGACCCGGTGGCAGATACCCGTGAGGGAGGAGACCGCGTCGAACAGCCGGCCCATGCTGGAGGTGGGGACACAGTTGAGGCGCCGCTCCAACTGTCGTTCCAACGGCCCCAGTTCATCGGAGGGGCAGGCCATCGTGCACGGCAGATCCCGCGCCCACCCGATCCCCGCCGCGTGCAGATGGGCCAGGGCCATGCGGTAGGGACGCCGCACGGAGGCGTCACCGCCCGGCAGAGGAACGTAGGCGAGATGTCCGAACCGGTGGTATCCGTCGTAGTCAGCCAACAGGATCTCTCCGCCCCACACGGCTCCGTCGTCGCCGTAGCCGGTGCCGTCGAACGCGACGCCGATCACCCGTCGGCTGCCGTCCAGGCCGTGTTCGGCCATCGCGGAGGCGATGTGGGCGTGGTGGTGCTGGACGCGCACGACCGGCCGTTCTCCGGCCAGGCGCCGGGTCAACTGCCCCGAGCGGTATCGGGGATGCCGGTCGACGGCCAGGATGCCGGGCCGCACACCGGTGAGGGTCTCCAGTTGTTGCGCCGCGCGCTCGAAGGCGTGTTGTGTGGCGAGGTCGTCCATGTCACCGATGTGGGCGGACAGCCAGGCTCTGCGCCCCTCCGCCAGACAGAGGACGTTCTTGAGATCGCCCCCGGCGGCGAGGACCGCCGGTACCGGAAAGGGGAGCTCGACGGACCGGGGGGCGTAGCCGCGTGAGCGGCGTACGGTCAGCCGTTCCCCGTCGCAGACACGGACGACGGAGTCGTCGCACGGGACCCTGATCGGGCGGTCGTGGGTCAGCCAGGCGTCTGCCAGACCGCCGAGCCGCTCCAGTGCTTCGACGTCGTCGGTGACGATCGGTTCCCCGGCCACGTTGCCGCTGGTCATGACGAGCAGGCGCGGCCCGGCCGGGTCGCCGGGCAGGCCGAGGAGCAGGTGGTGCAGGGGGGTGTAGGCGAGCATGACACCGAGGTCGGGGCTGCCCGGGGCGACATTGTCCGACGGGACCGGGGCGCCCGGCACGGCGGCGGCGCGGGCTCGGCGCCGCAGCAGGACGATCGGCCGGGCGACGTCGGTGAGCAGGGCCCGCTCTTCGGCGCTCGCACGGACGACGTGTTCGATGTCGTCGATGCCGCGGGCCATGAGGGCGAACGGCTTGTCCCCGCGTGCCTTGCGACGGCGCAGCTCGGCCACGGCCAGGGGGTTGGTCGCGTCGCAGGCGAGGTGGTACCCGCCGAGGCCCTTCACGGCGACGATCGCGCCGCAGGACAGGAGTTCGCGGGCCTCGGCGACCGGGTCCGCGGCGTGGGTGCGTCGCGGGTTTCTGCCCGGATCGGGGTGTGGCACCAACAGGTCGAGCCGGGGTCCGCAGCGGGGACAGGCGACCGGCTGGGCATGGAAGCGGCGGTCGGCCGGGTCCGCGTACTCACGGGCGCAGTCGCCGCACATGGGGAAGCCGGCCATGGTGGTGTGCGCCCGGTCGTACGGCAGCCCCGTGACGATGGTGAACCTCGGACCGCAGTTGGTGCAGGTGATGAAGGGGTGCCGATGGCGCCGGTCCGCGGGGTCGGCCAGTTCGGCGAGGCAGTCCGCGCAGGTGGCCAGGTCCGGCGGAACCAGTGTGCGGGAGGGTCCGCCGGTGCGGGAGGCGATGATGGTGAAGCCGGTGCCGCCCGCGGCGGGCACCTCCCGGTGCTCGACGGATTCGAGGACGGCCATGGGCGGCGCGTCCGTCGCGATCCCTTCGCAGAACAGGGCCACGACAGCAGGTGATCCCTCGACTTCCGCGACGACGCCCTCGGGAGTGTTGGTGACATGTCCGGCCAGGCCCATCGCGAGAGCGCGCGTGTAGACATAGGGCCGGAATCCGACGCCCTGGACGACGCCTCGCACCGTGACCCGGCGACGTTGCGTCGGCTCGCCCGGGGCCCGGCCGGACCGTGGCGCCGTCACGCGCGGGTCTGCGCCGCGGCGCCGGACGCACCCGGTACGGCAGCCTGCTCGCCCCGACCGGCATGCGTGCGGGGCCGGTCCCGGCCGTCCGCGTCGTGCTCCGTATGTGCGTGGGTGTGGGGAGAAGGGTTCTGCCGGGCCATGACGGGCCGGTGGACCGGGGCGCCGTTCGCGGCGTCCAGCGCCCGGTCGAGGAGCGCCCCGACGCCGTCTCCGCGCCGGGCGGAGGTGAGGAGCACCTGCACCCCGGGGTTGACCTGCTCGACATGGGCGCGGAACGCGTCCTCGTCGAACCCCACCGCCCCGGCGATGTCCGCCTTGGTGACGAGGACGAGGTGGGCGAGCCCGAAGGCGGTGGGGTACTTCAGCGGCTTGTCCTCGCCCTCGGTGACCGAGGCGAGGACGACCCTCAGCGTTTCCCCGAGGTCGTACGAGGCCGGGCAGACCAGGTTGCCGACGTTCTCCACGAACAGGAGCCGGGTGTCCTCGGGCAGCCATCCGTCCAGGTGCCCGCTCAGCATGTGGGCCTCCAGGTGGCAGAGCCCGTCGGTGAGCACCTGCTTGACCGGGGCTCCGGAGCGGGCCAGGCGCGTGGCGTCGTTCTCCGTGGCCAGGTCGGCGGTCAGTGCCGCGACGGGGACGCCCGTCTCACGGGCCAGCACCAGTTCGCGTTCGAGCAGTGCGGTCTTCCCGCTCCCCGGGCTGGAGAGCAGATTGACCACCGCTGTGCCGCGGCGGGCGAGTTCGGTGCGCAGGTGCTGCGCGGTCGTGTCGTTCTTCGCGAGTACCGCCTGCTGCAGATCGACCACACGGCACATGGTTCAGCGCTCCTCGGAAATCGGTTCACGGTTGTGTCCGTGCGCGGGGCCGTCGTCCCAGTGGACGTCGGCGATCTGCAGTTCGCGGCCCGAGAGCAGCTCCGCAGTCGCTTCGCCGCACACGGGGCAGCACAGCACCGGTGGCATGCCGACCGCCCATTCGTCCGCACAGGGCGCGCAGCGCGCTCTCGCCCGTACGGAGTCGACGATCAGCTCCGCGCCTTCCAGCACGGTCCCGGCACAGGCCAGTTCGAAGCAGAAGGACAGTGCGTCCGGTACCACTCCGGCCAGTTCGCCGACCTGGAGCCGGACGGATGTGACGCCGACGGCGCCACCGGTCCGGGCCGCTTCTTCCACCTGGCCGACGACGGCCACGGCGATGGACATCTCGTGCATGGGTCTCCGTCCTGCCCGCGTCATTAGACCGGGGGTGGCCGTCGCCATCGGGTCGGCTCGCCGACGCCGAGCGCCAGGTACGTCATTCGGTGCAGCCCGGCTCCGCTCCGGAGTCCGGTGCCGTCACATGCACCGCATACGCACGTAGCGCTTGATGTCGGGCAGTACCTGGGCCAGGAGCGCGGCGAGGGCGGCGGCGACCGCGCCGCCGATGATGATCTTCTTCATGATGGTGTTCGTCTCCTCAGTTCACGGCCGTGCCTGTTGCCGGCTGTGGGGTGGGCGTGGTCTGTTCGTCGTCCCGCACCAGGCGCAGCACCATGTCCACGGCCTGTGGAACAGCGGCGGCCACGGGGGCGCTCAGACCGATGCCCTCGTCGACGCGGGCGGGTTCGCATCCGACGACCAGAGTGCGTTGCGGGGGCCTGCAGCCCGTCCCGGCGCACAGGGTCTCCAGCAGGGTCAGGACCGTGTCGGGGGACATCCGGTGGCCGTCGAGCAGGGCCTCCTGCGGCTCGATCCGGCCTGGCCGGTCGACCTCGATCAGATACAGCGTCCCGGGATCGCCGCCGCGTCGGGTGGCGTCGATCAGGACGAGCGTGTCGTATCCGTCGAGGAGCTGGTACGCGAGGTGGACTCCGCGCACGCCGATGTCCACCGCTTCGACGTGGGCGGGCAGAGGCTCCGAGGTCAGTCGTCGTACGGTCTCGACACCGAAGCCGTCGTCGCCGAGGAAGATGTTGCCGACGCCCGCGACCAGAGTGGTCGCCCGCTGTGCCGAGGGCGGTGTCATGCGTCCTCCAGTGGTGCGACCTCGTCGGGCTGGAAGTAGAGGAACCGCCCCTGCTCGCGCCGGATGTCCGCACCCGGATCGCCCTCGACGGTGACCGCGAGGTGGACTCCCCCGTCCACATCGTGGAGTACCGCCTCGACCAGTGCGCTGCGGCCTCGTAGAAAGAGGTCCTGGGCGTCGGTGCGGCGCAGGCCCGGCCGCAGGAGCACACGGCTGCCCGTGCCCACCGGGCGGCCGTCCACCAGGACCCGGTCGCGCGCCGGGTCGACCCCGTCGTCGGCGGCCGGGTCCCACCACGGCTGGTCCGGGCGGACCAAGTCGTAGGTGTCGGCTTCCTCCGGGACTCGCGCACGGCCGTCCGGCGCGACGACCGCGGGCGCCCCCGGTTCGGTGACCTCCCGCAGAGCCCGCACCGCGCCGTGCAGCCGCTCCAGGACCTCGGAGGGCATCGAGTCGGCGAGGTCGATCACGGCCGCCGCCCGGTCGTCCGTCCCCCTGGCCTCGCGCTTCTCCCGGTCCGTCAGGGCCGCTGTGCGCAGGGCCAGGATCTCGTCGATCTCCGTGGAGTCGTACAGCGCTCCGGGGCTCTCCGGGGCGATGGCCGGATGGTCCTCCAGGATGATCGGGGACGAGAGCATCAGGTCCGCACGGCCGGGCTCACCGGCCAGCACGGGCCAGGTATGCAGGTTCCGGCAGCCCGCGACCGCCCCCGCGGCCCACTCGGGAGGGTCGGTCATCGAGAGGAACGCGCCGGCATCGAGGCCGAGGAGGAGGTGTGCCGCCACCAGCGATCTGGGCAGGGCGGCGTCGCGGCCGCCGTCATCGGCGTCCGGGGTCCATGTGCTGGTGTTCTCCACGACGGCGGTGAGCCGCATCGCCCGGTAGGGGCCGTCGAGTTCGGCGGCAAGGAGCCGTAGCGTCCCGCTGATCTCCTCGCAGCGGCGCACCAGCCGGCCCACGGTCCGGCCGTCCTCGTCGCGAACGGTCTCGCTCTCCTCGCGCGCCGGGCGCGTGAACGGGACGACGACGCCGTCGCCGGTGAGCTCGGCCACGGTGGCGAGCACCTCGATCCGTTCCTCCACCCCTTCGTCCCAGGGAACGAGGACCCTCTCCGTGAGGTGGAGTTCGGGAACGGTCTCGAAGCTGCCGTCCTCGCAGAGCCGCTGCACGATGCGTCGTCGGGCGTGCAGAAAGCGCACCTCGGCCGCCAGGGTCGCATCGGCCTTCGGTTCCATCAGGCACTCGGTGTGCTGGAAGTCGTGCTCGTCGGCCGCCGCCGTCCAGGCCGGTGGTACGAGCACCCCGAACTGCCAGCGGAGCCGGTTCTTGGCCGCCGACGCACGGTACGGATACAGGACGTAGCCCTCGAAGAGGACCGCGTCGGCCACCCCGCGGGCGGTGGCGAATCGCGATTCCAGCGCGGGAGTGAGAGTGGACGCGGTCATTGCGCTGTCCTCTCGGCGAGCCCGGCGAGTCCGGCGCCGACGCCGTCCCGGTGCTGCTGCTGGAGGGCAGTGGGTCCCGCGGCGTCGAGAAGGGCCCGGACGGTTGACTCCCAGGACGCCAGCGCGTGCCGGGAGCGGAACGCGAGCAGTTCGTTCATGGTGTCGCGAGGGAGACGGATCCAGCCGCACCCCGGAAAGTGCTGCTCGACCATTTCCTGCCACGCCGTCACCGGCATCCGGAAAGGAGCCTCCAGGTCCCACGGCACCGGCTCGACCCGGAAGCCGCCGGAGCCGGTGAACGCGGTACCGGAGAAGAGCATGAGGAGCGGCACCTCGCCGTCGGTCAGCGCGTTCAGATACCGTGTCGCGGCGATGTCCAGGTCGTAGGTACAGGGCACGACGACGTCCGTCTCGGTCTCCCCGGTGAACGCGGGGACCATGACCGGGACCTGGGCGAACTGCACGGGCTGGAGCGTGGTGCCCCAGCGCGGGCGCTCGCCGAACAGGTCCGCCAGTCCCTCGGCCTCGGCGGGTTCGTAGTCGCGCCGGGCGGGCTCGATGCGGATCTGGCAGCGCAGCGCCATCGCGTGCACCCGGGCGCCCGGCGAGGCGGTGACGCGGAGGCGGAACACGAGGGTGGGGCCCGCGGAGTACGGGTCGGCGCGTACACCGGTGCAGGTGAAGGTGAACTCCGTCATCGCCGTTGCTCCCCCGCTGTTGCCCCGGAGCGGCGTTCGACGTGTGCGAAGAAGGCCCGGAGATCGGCACGGGCCTCGGCCCCGCCGTCGAAGCCCTGCCACAACAGACGCATGCGTCCCACCAGTTCGTAGCAGATGTCGATCGGTACGAGATAGCACTCGACCCGGCCTTCGAAGCGGCGCAACAACAGCGCCTCCACATCCGGTTCCAGCAGTTCGGCGAGGCGGCTTTTGCCGAGGACCGTCTGCCAGATCGATGGATCGAGTTCGCTCTCGGTTGCTCCGGCAGGGCTCGGATACAGCGCCACCAGCCGGTCCAGTGCGGCGTTGCGGAAGAAGAAGGCGACCCCGACCGGGATCTGCAGGAGTTCCCACGCGTTGTCGTCGAGGCGGTGGTCGTGGTCGGCCAGATAGCGGTCCGGGACGCTCAGGAACCGGCCCTGTGCGGCACCGGGCCGTTCGAACAGCAGGGCGCATGGTGTGCAGGCGCACGCCAGCGAGCGCTGTTCGGTGTCCACCACATGCCGGTGGTTCCCCTCGGTGACCCGTACTCCACAGAGTTCGCACTGCTCCTGCCGGGGTCCACTCGGTGAGGCGAGCCGTCGCAGTGTGTGCAGGCCCGAGGTGGGGGCGGGCCGTCCGGTCCGCGTCGTGGGCGCGCTCATGGTGTGCCGGCCGGGGTCGCCCGGGTGTCCGGCGCGGCCTGCGGTGGACGGGTTCCGATCTGGAGGAGTGCCGGCTCCCGAGTGGCGGAGCCCGGCTCCTGTTCGACCGTGGTCACCTCCGGTGCGAAGCAGGCGAGGACGTTCTCGATCTGCGGCTGCGCCGTCGGCGCACCGGCGCAGCCGCAGCCGCCCGTGTCGGTGGTGCGCAGGCGCAGGGTGCCCGTGCTCTCGTCGAAGGTGACGACCTCGACGGGGTCGCGGACGGCCGCGAGGGCCCGGCCGATCCGTGTTCCGGTGTCCTCGGGGTGCAGGTCGTGCAGGACCAGGAGGCTCGACACGAGGTCGTCGCCCAGGAGTGCGTCCAGCGTGTCGCCGGTTTCGCGGCCCGGTGCGGCCCGTAGTCCGTCGATGATCCGGGCCAGCCCGGCACCGTAGAAGTCCATCAGGACCCGCACCAGTTCCTCGGCCGCCGCGACGGCCTTCTGGTCACCGGCCGACGTCACTCGCTCAAGCACCTCGTCGATGCGCCGTCCGGCCTGCTCCGCGTCGAGCGCCCTCGCTGCCACGCTCATCCGCCCAGTCCGCTCAGGCCGGTGGGCACGTGCATCTTCTGCACGGTTCTGCCGCCGCCGACGTACATGTGGACCCCGCACGGGAGACAGGGGTCGAAGCTGCGGATGGTGCGCATGATGTCGATGCCCTTGAAGTTCTCCGGGGGGTTCTCCTCGAAGATGGGTGTGTTCTGCACCGCGTCCTCGTACGGCCCCGGGGTTCCGTAGGTGTCCCTCGTGCTGGCGTTCCACGGCGTCGGGGGGTAGGGGTGGTAGTTGGCGATCTTGCCGTCCCTGATCACCATGTGGTGCGACAGCACGCCGCGCACGGCCTCGGTGAATCCGACACCGATGCTCTCGTCCGGGACCTCGAACTTCTCCCATGTCCCGGTACGTCCGGCGCGGACCTCCTCAAGCCCCTTCTCGGCACAGTGCAGCGCGATCGCGGCCGCGTACGCCTGGAAGTAGGTGCGCGCGCGGTTGCGCTCCAGCGCGTTGCTCCACTTCGGGATCTGCCACTCGAAGGTGGTCTCGGGCTTGGTCATCGTGCGCGGCAGGTTGATGACGACGCTGTGGCCGGTGGCCTTGACGTAGCCGACGTCCACGAGCCCGGAGAGCGCGGTGGACCAGAGGCGCGCGATGGGGCCGCCGCCGGTGTCCAGGGCCAGGTGGTCCTTGCCGTCGAACCAGCGCGGCGACATCACCCAGCTGTACTTGTCGTCGAAGTTCCGCTTCTGCGGTGCGGGGATCGTGTGCTGGTTCCACGGGTGGCGCGGGTCGACCGGGTTGCCGAGCGGGTCGTGGGTGACGAACTGCTCCTTGCCCTGCCAGTCGTCGTAGTACGAACTGCCCAGCAGGATCCGGATGCCGAGGTTGATCTCGGTGAGGTCGTTGGTGACCAGCTTGCCGTCCACGATCACACCGGGGGTGACGAACATCTTGCGCCCCCAGTCGCTCATGTTGGCGTACGTGAAGTCGCAGTGCTCGGGGTCGTTGAGCGCTCCCCAGCAGCCGAGCAGCACCCGTCGGCGGCCGACCTCCTCGTACCCGGGCAGCGCCTCGTAGAAGAAGTCGAACAGGTCGTCGTGCAGGGGTACGACCCGCTTCATGAACTCCACGTACCGCATGAGGCGGGTGAGGTAGTCCGTGAAGAGCTGGACGGAGGCGACCGTGCCCACGCCGCCCGGGTAGAGCGTGGAGGGGTGCACATGGCGCCCCTCCATGAGGCAGAACATCTCCCGCGTGTAGCGGCTCACCTGGAGGGCCTCGCGGTAGAACTCGCCCTCGATGGGGTTGAGCGACCGCATGATGTCGGCGATCGTGCGGTAGCCGTGCTCCCCGGCGTGCGGTGCCTCGGTGCGCTCGGCTAGCTCCAGGACGCCGGGGTTGGTCTCGCGGACCATCTTTTCGCAGTAGTCGACCCCGACCAGGTTCTCCTGGAAGATGTTGTGGTCGAACATGTACTCCGCGGACTCGCCGAGGTTGATGATCCACTCACCGAGGTGGGGCGGCTTCACTCCGTACGCCATGTTCTGCGCGTACACGGAGCACGTGGCGTGGTTGTCGCCGCAGATCCCGCAGATCCGGCTGGTGATGAAGTGCGCGTCGCGGGGGTCCTTGCCTCGCATGAAGACGCTGTAGCCGCGGAACACCGACGAGGTGCTGTAGCACTCCGCGACCCGCTTCTGCTTGAAGTCGATCTTCGTGTGGATGCCGAGACTGCCCACGATCCGGGTGATCGGGTCCCAGGCCATCTCCACCAGGCCGCTGCCGTCGCCGGCCGCCTTAGTTGTCGGTGCCATCGTATGTGCCGTAGCCCTTCTGAGAAGCGTGCGGTGGGGTCGTCACCGGAAGGTGTGCGGTGCGGTCGGTGTGTTGGGCGTGGTCACCACGGGGGCCGGTAGCCGGTGCTCAGCCGGCCCCGCTTGTGCCGCCACTTCGGCTCCTTGTCCACGGTCTTCGCCGTGATCGTCCGGAGTCTGCGGACGACCGCCCCGTACGCGCCACTGGCGGTGCTGGAGAGCTTGGCGCCCGGGGGTTCGTCCATGAACGGCATGAACTTGTCGGGGAAGCCCGGCATGGTGCAGGCGATGCAGATGCCGCCGACGTTCGGACAGCCTCCGATGCCGTTCATCCAGCCGCGCTTGGGTACGTTGCACTTGACGACGGGCCCCCAACAGCCGATCTTGACCAGGCACTTGGGCGAGTCGTAGGTCTCGGCGAACTCGCCCTGCTCGTAGTAGCCGGCCCGGTCGCACCCTTCGTGCACGGTGGCGCCGAACAGCCAGGTCGGCCGGAGTTTGTCGTCGAGCGGGATCATCGGAGCGGCTCCCGCCGCCTGGTACAGCAGATACGTCAGGGTCTCCGAGAAGTTGTCCGGCTGGATCGGGCAGCCGGGCACGCACACGATCGGGATACCGGCCTTCGACCTCCAGTCCCAGCCGAGGTAGTCGGGCACGCCCATGGCGCCCGTCGGGTTACCGGCCATCGCGTGGATCCCGCCGTACGTGGCGCAGGTGCCGATGGCGACGACGGCCAGGGCCTTGGGCGCCAGCCGGTCGATCCATTCGCTGGTGGTGATCGGCTGGCCGGTCTCCGGATTGTCGCCGAAGCCGCACCAGTACCCCTCGGGCTTGATCGTCTCGTTCGGGATGGAACCCTCGACGACCAGCACGAACGGATCGATCTCGCCGCGCTCGCCCTTGAAGAACCACTCGATGAACGTGTCCGCACCACCCACCGGACCGGATTCGAAGTCGATCAGTGGCCAGTGGACCTCGACCTTGGGCAGGCCGGGCAGCGCACCGGTCACGATCTCCTCGATGCTCGGCTGCATCGCGGCGGTGAGGGCCACCGAGTCGCCGTCACAGCTCAGCCCCGCGTTGATCCAGAGGATGTGGATCGGGGAGTCCTCCTCGGTGGCCGCGGCCGGTGCGTCCACGGTGTTCGACGTTGCTGCATCCATGAGGATGCCTCCCTGGAAAGAGACACACGAAGGCCGGCGGATCGGCCTTCACTGTTCTTCGTAGCAAGCGCTCGGTGCGGGTGCCTCACGGTGCGCCGCCAGTGCGGTGACGCCGTCCTTCCCACGGGACCGGCCGGTCGCGGGCGGGGCGAGGTGTTCCGGCTGCTCTGCCGGGGGATTCTTGAGCACGAACGCGTGCCGAAGTGCGTGGTAGGAGGACCGCGGGTCGAAGAAGATCCGCCGCATCTCGGCCAACTCCGCCGCCCGGTGGTCGGCCAGCGGTCTGCGGGCCTCGTCCCGGTCCCGTTCGGACTTCTTGGCGGCGATGCGTGACAGGGCCGTCGGCGACTCGGCGAGCCGGCTCGCCAGCCGTACGACCTCGCCCGCGAAGGACTGCGCGTCGCAGTCGACCGTCCGGTCGGCCAGACCGAGCCGCACGGCGGACTCGGCGCTCACCGGCAGCGCCCGCCCGGTGAGGCGCTCGGCGGTGGCCTCCCCCACCCGGCGTGGCAACGTGTACGTCCAGTACTCGGAGCCGTACAGCCCCATCAGGCGGTAGTGCGGGTTCAGCACCGCTCCCGACCTGCACCAGACCTCGTCCGCCGCGAGCGCGAGCATGACCCCGCCCGCGGCCGCGTTGCCGCCGATCGCGGAGACCACGAGCCGGTCGGTGGTGGTCAGTACGGACTCCACGAGGTCGTCCATGGCGTTGATGTTCGCCCAGGACTCCTCGCCGGGGTCGGCGGCGGCCTCGATGACGTTGAGGTGGATCCCGTTGGAGAAGAAGTCCCGGGCGCCGCCCAGCACCAGTACCGAGGTGGGACGTCGACAGGCCAGCCGGTAGGCGTCGTGCAGGCGCCGGCACTGCGTCGTGCTCATCGCGCCTCCGGGGAAGGAGAACCTGAGGAAACCGGCCTGTCCTACCTCGTGGTAGCCGATGTCGCTCCAGCCGCGTCCGCGTTCCTCGGCATACAGCGGCGCAGGGTGCTCCGGCAGGGCGGGCAGACGTCCGGCGAGAGCCGTCACAGCCGGCAGTTTGAACGTGGCGTCACCGCCCGGCCTGCGGCGCGGGCGAAGTTCGGGGATCCACACCGCGCCGTCGGTCGTCGCGCGGCAGACGGCCTCCCCGCGTACGGCCACCAGTTCGCCCGGCCTGCCGCGCAGTTCGTGCTCGGGGTGTCCCCCGTGCAGGAACCACTCGCCCCCGAGCAGGTCGTCGAGCACCCCGGGGCAGGAGTCGGCGGCCCGCAGCTTGCACAGGACCGTCGCCGTGGAGTCCGACCGCCAGTCGATGCGGCGGTGCTCCTGGCGGAGGAACGGCCGGGTGCGGATGCGCAGCTCCTTGTCGCCGCCGGTCTGCGGACGGGGAACATACGTGCCGGACGCGAAGCGCTCGACGGCGCGGTGCACGGCCCGCGACGCGGCGTCGGAGACCTCGTTGCGATACAGGTCGCTCTTGCCCACCGCAGGAACCGGAAAGGTCTCCGAGGCCCAGATGTCCCCGGCATCCATCTCCTCGCCGGCCTGCAGGACGGTCACGCCCCAGGTGTCCGCACCCTCCTGGACGGCCCGGTCGAGGGAGGACGGCCCGCGGTCGCCCGGGGGGCCGGGGTGGACGACCAGGCAGGTGTGCGCCGCCCATACGTCCCGAGGGATGGCGGTCTTCAGCAGCGGGGCCAGGATGAGGTCGGGCGCGAACTCGCGCACCGCCCCTCGCAGCGACACGTCGCGCGCGGGCGCGTCCGAAGTCGCGAGTTCCACCGCGACGGTGTGGCCGCGGTCCCTCAGTTCGGCATGAACACGTTGAGTGAGGCTGTTGAAGGCGCTCGCCACGAGCAGGATGTACACAACGGCCTCCCAACGCCCCGGTCCGTCCCGGTCCGGGTGGATTCCGATCATGCGATGGTCGGCCACTGACGGCATGTCATCACCATGCGACCGGCCGCGAAGTCACCCGAAAGCGAACGCATCGGCGACCACTCAGGGGAACCCGGGCGCGACCCCTTCCCATTCCGGGCCCAACTGCCCAGCCACCGGCGGCCGGTCGGGTCCGGGCTGCATGACCCGCCCCGGCGGCCTGTTATCTTTACGTGACTTCGCGACGCAACTCTCGGTCACGCTTTGGCCTTGGCTGTGGCGGAGTAGGTGAGGACGGAGTGAATGGCCGCCCTCCGGGCGTTTCGGTCCGATCAGCAGCCGCACGGCCTGAACTGAACCTGAGGTTGCACATGCCATACACCGGCCGGGACGAATGATTCCGCAGCCCGCCGATCGCGGGCGGACGTCCACAGGGCCCCGGGAGGTCCGGCCTGCACGGAGTGCGGCGGCGGACGAGCAGTGACCACTACACATGTACGGGCACGGTCGAAGTCAGCGGCCGGCCCGGCCTGTCATGGCTGGACGGAATGACACAGCACAACATATTCAGCAGAGCCGCGCATGGCGCTCGGTCCTTACTCGTCCCTGGGACGGGACGCCGGAAACAGGCGAAGCGGCCACGCCCTCGCCTCCCGCGCAGACCTGATTATCCGCGCGCGGGCCGAAGCGGCTGGAGGAGATGGGTGCCCTCCTGGCGGCTGGTCATGGGCTCGTTCCTGATGTTCGTCGCGACGCTCACGACCGTGGTGGGCATCGCCTACGCGCGGACGGACATCCCGGAGGACCTCAACGCCTTCGCCACCCAGCAGGACACCGTCTACTACTGGGCCGATGGTTCTCCCATGGCCCGTACGGGCTGGGTGAGCCGCCAGGAGATGCCCCTGTCCAAGATCCCCGACGATGTCCGATGGGCCGTACTGGCAGCGGAGAACGCCGACTTCTACTCGGATCACGGCATATCGGCCCAAGGGATCACCCGCGCGCTGTGGCGCACGGTAGGAGAGGGAGACACCCAGGGCGGCTCGACCATCACCCAGCAGTACGTCAAGAACGTCTACCTCTCGCAGGACCAGTCCTTCTCCCGCAAGTTCACCGAGATGCTGCTCGCGGTCAAGCTCGACCGTCGTGTGAGCAAGGACAAGATCCTTGAGGACTATCTGAACACCAGCTGGTTCGGCCGGGGCACCTATGGTCTCCAGCGCGCCGCCCAGGCGTACTACGGCAAGGAGGTCACGCAACTCGACGCCGGCGAGGGCGCGTTCCTCGCGTCACTGCTCAAAGGGGCCTCGCTCTACGATCCCGCCGTCAACCCCCGCAACCACGACCGCGCCGTCAAACGGTGGAAGTGGACGCTGGACCGCATGGTGGAGATCGGCAAGCTGAGCCCGGCCGAACGCGCCCGGTACACCACCTTTCCCGAGCCGAAGGCCCCTCACAAGCCGAACACCACGGCCGGACAGAGCGGTTATCTGCTCCAGCTCGCCGAGTCGTACGCCAAGCGCGCCGGGCACATCTCCGACGCACGCTTCGATCTCGGCGGCTACCAGATCTACACGACGTTCGAGAAGCCGCGGATGAAGGCCCTCGCACAGGCCGTGAAGGAGGCGAGCGAGACACTCGATCCCAAGCACCGCAAGGCCGATCGCCATGCCCGTTTCGGGGCCGCGTCCGTCGCCCCGGACGGCCGGATACTCGCCGTGTACGGCGGACCGGACTTCGAGCGTCAGGCCTTCAACGAGTCCAACGCGGGTACCGTCCCGGCCGGTTCGGCATTCACGCCCTTCGTCTACGCCGCGGGACTGGAGCACGGCGTCTCGCGCAAGCGCAACGGCCCCCGGACCGCCGTCACACCCTCGACCGTGTACGACGGTGACGACGACATCCCCCTCATGACCGCCGAGGGACCGTACTGGGATCGCAGCGGCAAGATGGTCAAGGGCCACAACGACGGCAACCGCTCCTACGGCCGGATCAGTCTGCACGACGCCATGGCGAAGTCCGTGGACTCCCCGTTCCTCCAGCTCGGCATGGATGCGGGACTGAAGCAGGTCCGGCGTACGGCCGAGGCGTCCGGACTGCTCCCGTCGAGCTTCGGTCCACCCGTCCCTTCCTTCTCAATGGGCAATTCCACACCGAGCGCCATACGTATGGCCGACGCCTACGGCATGTTCGCTGCGCACGGCATGCACACCGATCCGTACTCGGTCCGCAAGGTCACGCGCAACGGCGAGCCGGTCCGGCTCGATCTGCCGCGGGCGAAGCGCGCCGTACGCTCCGCCGTCGCCGACGAGGTCACCGCATCGCTCGCACGACCCGGCGGGGAGAACGGTGTCGCCTCCGGCTCACCGGTCGCCGCCAAGGCCGGAACCACCGAGGACGACACCGCGCGCTGGTACGTCGGATACGACCGGGTCGCATCCACGGCCGTGGTCATGTACCGCATGGACCTCACGAAGAGTCTCGCGCCTCTGCCGCTCAAGGGGGTCGGCGGCACCTCCGAGACCGGCAAGAAGCTCCCGACCCGGATCTGGAACACCTACACGGAAGCCATGACGAAGTGACAGACACCAGAGCAGAGCCCGTTGTTCGCCGAATACGGGCCCGGCTGACGCCCCGTGTCGTGCTCGGGCTCGCGGCATGCCTCGTGGCCTCGGGTACCGCGGTGCTCGTCCCGCTGGCATCCGGCGACTCGGACGGCCGGACACCGCAGCAGGGCACCAGCACCGTGGCCGCACCCACGCCCACCGCACGGGCGCATCGTGATGGGGACGGCAGGAGGACGGAGGAGAAGTGGGACGGGAAGGTCAGGATTCTGGGGGACGGATCCACGTCCTACACCGGTCCGCAGCCGCGTCAGTTGAAGGCCGAGCGCCTCAAGCCGGGTGAGAAGCCTCCCCAGTTCGTGGTGTTCTCGTGGGACGGCGCCCTGGAGGGCGACGATCGCATGTTCTCGCGCTTCCGCCGTGCGGCGAAGGAGAGCAACGCGCACATGACGTTCTTCCTCACCGGCATCTACCTGCTTCCGAAGGAGAAGAGGGACCTCTACGAACCACCCCAGCACAAACCCGGCGCGGCTGCGATCTCGTACCCGACGCGCGAGCACATCCGCATGACGCTGGAACAGCTCGGCGATGCCTGGCGGGAGGGGAACGAGATCGGGTCCCACTTCAACGGCCACTTCTGCGACAAGAAGGGCGGTGGGGACTGGAGCACGTCCGAGTGGATCAGTGAGATCAACCAGTTCTACTCCTTCGTACAGAACTGGAAGACGAACACGGGCTTCACCGACCTCGATCCGCTGCCGTTCGACCCGACCCGCGAGGTCGTCGGCGGGCGGGCTCCCTGTCTCGAAGGCCAGAAGACCCTTCTGCCCGCGACCAAGCCCTTCGGCTGGCGTTACGACGCCAGCTCCCCGGGGGACTTCCAGATCTGGCCGTCCAAGAAGAACGGTGTCTGGGACCTTCCCCTGCAGATGCTGCCGTTCCCCGGGAAGAACTTCCAGGTGCTTTCCATGGACTTCAACTTCCTCTACAACCAGTCGGAAGGCAGCACCGAGGGCGCCCCAGCGAAGTTCCCGACGTGGCGCAAGGAGGTCCGGGACTCCTATGTCGCCGGATTCGAGCGAGTGTTCAACGGCAGTCGCGCACCACTGTTCATCGGAAATCACTTCGAGGACTGGAACGGTGGGATCTACATGGACGCCGTCGAGGAGACGATGCGGGAGGTCTGCCCACGCAAGGAGGTGCGCTGCGTGTCCTTCCGTGAACTGACCGACTGGCTCGACGCGCAGGACCCCGAGGTCCTCGCCCAGTGGCGCACGCTCGACCCCGCCCAGCCGCCGAACTGGAAGCAGTAGGCGGACGGACGCGGGAGGCGGAGCTCCGGCCGGACGACTCGCATGACGTGACGAGTCGTTCAGTGCCGGGCTCCGCGGTCCGCCGGGTGCGGGCGTCGTCGACGCCCGAGGTCAGCCCGCCTTCTTGACGAACTCCGTCGTGTACGTCTTGTCGAGGTCCACCTTCGCGTTCTTCAGGTTCGGGTTGAAGGCCTTCAGGACCCGCTCGACGGTGGCGGGGCCGTCCGCGGGCATGACACCGTCCGTGGTGAACATGGGCAGGGTGCTCTTGATCGCCTCCGCGTAGAGAGCCTTGCCGCCTCCCTGGGCGTAGTCGGCGGGCATCTTCGCGGCGATCTCGTCCGCGCTGTGCGTGGACATCCACTTCAGCGTCTTGACGAAGGCGTTGGCCAGCTTCTGGACGGTCTCCTTGTGGCTGTTGACCCACTCCGTCTGCATGTAGAGGCTGGAGGACGGGTAGGGGCCGCCGAGCGCCTGCTGGGAACCCTCGGGGGTCCGCATGTCGATGAGGACCTTGCCGAGCTTCTTGTCCAGGATGGTGGCGACGGTCGGGTCGGTGGTCATGCCGCCCTGGATGGATCCCTGCTGAAGCGCGGAGATGAACGTCTGCCCCGCTCCGACGGCCACGGGCGTGAATTCGCTGGTCTGCACGTCATTGCTCACGGCAAGGTACTTCGTCAGGAAGTCGGTTGAGGAGCCGAGACCCGTCACTCCGAGCTTCTTGCCCTTGAAGTCCTTCGCCGACTTGATGTCACCCGCCGCCTGGTTCGAGACGATCTCGACCTCGCCTGGAGCATGGGAGAACTGGACGACCGACTCGACCTGCTTGCCCTTCACCTGAAGGTCGAGGGTGTGGTCGTAGAAGCCCACCGTGCCCTGGACATCGCCGGAGACCAGGGCCGTCTCCGCCTGGACGCCCGCGGGCTCGGTCAGGAGCTGGACCGACACGCCCTCCTCCTTGAAGTAGCCGAGCCGTTCGGTCAGCATCGCGGGCAGGTAGATGACCTTGTCCAGGCCCCCGACCATGATCTTGACCTTGTCGTTCTTGCCCCCGGAGGCCGAGGTGGAGTCGCCGCCGCAGGCGGTCAGGGTGGTCAGGGCGAGCGCGCCGGCGACGGCTACGGCCGAGATCCGGATGGATGTGCGCATCTGATTCACGTCCTTGTGAAGAAACGATTGGGTGTACGGATGACGGCGAGCGTCAGCGGGCGGAGTCGGCGTCGGCCGGCTTCCACCGGAAGAGCCGCTTCTCCAGGAAGGTCAACAGGCCTTCGGCCAGCAGCGCGACGATCGCGAGGATGACCATCGCGGCGTAGACACCGGCCGCGTTGAAGGTGCCCTGGGAAGCGGCGACCAGCAGTCCGAGCCCCTTGGTGGCGCCGATGTACTCGCCGACGATGGCGCCGATGAGCGCGAAGCCGAAGCTCACATGCAGGCTGGTGAAGATCCACGACGTGGCCGAGGGGATGACCACCTGAAGGGTCACCTGACGATTGCTGGCGCCCAGGATGCGGGAGTTGGCGACGAGATTGCGGTCGACCTCCCTGGCTCCCTGGAACGCGTTGAAGAAGACGGGGAAGAACACGAGGACGACCGCGGAGGCGACCTTCGAGGCCGGGCCGAGGCCGAACCAGATGAGGAAGATCGGGGCGAGCACGATGCGCGGCAGGGCGTTGAGCACCTTGATGTACGGGCCGAGGACGTCGGCGGCGAAGCGGACGCGGCCCAGCGCGATTCCGAGCAGCACACCGGCGATCACCCCGATGACCCAGCCGAGCAGCGCTTCGTAGAGCGTGTACCAGATCTGCTCCCACAGGGAGCCCTGGGCCGTGCCGTCGACGACCCAGGTGCGGATCTGCTCCCAGATCTTCGACGGCATGGAGAAGTTGAACGGGTCGATGACCGCGGTGCGGGCCAGCCACTCCCACAGCCCGATGACCGCGAGGAGCACGGCGACCCGGCTGCCGAGCACGAGGTACCTGCGGTTCCGGGCGGCCCGTGCCCGGGCCCGGGTCCGCTCGGTCTTGGTGACGACGGCTTGCGCGGTGATGGTGTCAGGCGACATCGAGCGCACCCCTTTCGCGGGTGATGCGGACCTCTTCGCCGAGCGAGGACCAGATCTCCCGGTAGATCTCGACGAACCGGGGCTCCAGGCGCACCTGCTCGACCTTGCGCGGGCGGGGCAGGTCGATCTCGAAGACCTCCTTGACGGTGGCCGGTCCCGCCGTCATGACCACGACCTTGTCGGCCAGCGCGATGGACTCCTCCAGGTCGTGGGTGACGAAGACGACGGAGGCGCCGGTGCCAGCCCACAGTTCCAGGAGTTCGTCCGACATCAGGGCCCTGGTCTGCACGTCGAGGGCGGAGAAGGGCTCGTCCATGAGCAGGATCTCGGGGTCGTTGACGAAGGTCGCCGCGAGGGCGACGCGCTTGCGCTGACCGCCGGACAGCTGGTGGGGATAGCGGTCCTCGAAGGAGGACAGCCCGACCCGGGCGAGCCACTCACGGGCCCGCTCCCTCGCCTCGGGCTTCGGTACGCCGCGGAAGCGGGGGCCCGCCATCACATTGGACAGGACGGTCCGCCAGGGGAAGACCGCGTCCTGCTGGAAGACGAAGCCGACCTTGTCGCCGATGCCGCGCACCGGTTCACCGCCCACCAGCACCTCGCCCTCGGTGGGCTCCTCCAGCCCGCTGACGAGCGTCAGGGTGGTCGACTTGCCGCATCCGGTCGGGCCCACGACGGCGACGAACTCGCCGCGCCCGATCGTGAGGTCCAGATCCCGTACGGCGGTGTGGAGCGTCCCCGACGGAGTCCGGAACGCTTTGCTCGCCCCCCGCAGCTCGATGGCGGGGCTCGTTTCGCTGTTCATGGAGCGGGACGCTAGGGGCGGGCCGGGAACGTGGGCACCCTTGCGCTCACAACTCCTGCTTCTGCCCATAACCCGCGGTTCTGCTCGTTTTGCTCGCGGTGCGACAACGAATACGCCACGAGGACTGGTCATGGGCGTCGGTGACGTTTACCTTGCGTTCACACGAGGACGAAACGGAGCATCAGGTTCCTGGTTGACGGAAGGCAGAGGGCGAGCGCATGCGGATTCACTGGCCCCGCCGTGTCTTCGCCCAGGTCCTGCTCACCCAGGTGGCCATCACCACGGGCGTGATCATGCTCGTGACCGGACTCTTCCTCGCGCCCTTGCGTCACCAGCTCGACGACCAGGCGATGCGTCAGGCCCTGTCCATCGCCCAGACCGCCGCCGCCGAACCCGGTCTGGTGCGCAATCTGATGAGTACCGACCCCACCCCCACGGGGCCGGTGCAGGCCGAGGCCGAGCGGATGCGGCGGGCCACCGGAGCGCTCTACATCGTGGTCATGGACACCCGCGGGGTGCGCTGGTCGCACACGGAGACCGAGCAGATCGGCAAGCACGTATCGACCGACCCCAGCACGGCGCTGGCCGGCCGGGAGATCATGCAGATCGACAACGGAACCCTGGGGCGCTCGGCACGCGCGAAGGTCCCGCTGCGGGACAGCGGACGCACCATCGTGGGCGCGGTCTCGGTGGGCATCGCCTACGACAGCGTCCACACGCGGCTGCTCGGAGCCATCCCTGGTCTGCTGCTCTACTCCGGGGCTGCGCTCGCCGCCGGTGTGCTGGCCGCGCTCGCCGTCTCCCGGCGGCTGCAGCGCAGCACCCACGGCCTCGCCTTCGCCGACATCTCCGCGTTGCTGGACGAGCGCGAGGCCATGCTGCACAGCATTCGCGAGGCGGTTCTCGCCCTCGACGCCCGGGGCCGGATCCGACTGCTCAACGACGAGGCGCAGCGGTTGCTGGAACTGGACCAGGAGGCCGTGGGACGCACGCTGGGCGAGGTGCTGCCGCCGGGCCGTACGTCGGAGGTGCTGGCGGGACGGGTCGACGGTGCCAACCTGATCACCGTCTGCAACGGTCGCGTGCTGATCGCCAACCGCATGCCCACCGGTGACGGCGGAGCCGTCGTCACCCTTCGCGACCGCACCGAGCTGGAGCTGCTCGGCCGCGAACTGGACTCCACGCACGGGCTGCTGGACGCGCTGCGCGCCCAGGACCACGAGCACGCGAACCGGCTGCACACCCTGCTCGGGCTGCTGGAGCTCGGACGGCACGAGGCCGCGGTGGAGTTCGTCGCGGAGGTGGCCAATGGTCACCGGGCCTCGGCGGAGCAGGTCGCGGAACGCGTCAACGATCCGCTGATCTCGGCGTTGCTGGTGGGCAAGTCGGCGATCGCGGCGGAGCGGGGCGCGTCCCTGCTCGTCTCGCCCGCCACCCGGCTCCCGGACGTGGTGGTGGACCCGCGCGATCTGGTGACGGTCCTCGGCAACCTCATCGACAACGCCCTGGACGTCGCCTCGCTCATCGAGGTCGAGCTGCTCGCCGAGGGCACCACCGTGGTCCTGCGGGTCAGCGACAACGGCCCCGGGGTGCCGCCCGACATGCGTGAGCACATCTTCACGGAGGGCTGGTCCACCAAGGAGTCCCCCGCGCACCGCGGACGCGGGCTCGGTCTGGCGCTGGTGCGCAGGCTGGCCGAGCGCTACGGTGGCGCGGCTCGCGTCACGGCCCGGGCCGGTGGTGGCGCCGTCTTCACCGTCGTCCTGCCCGAGGCACTCAGCGTCCGGCCGCTGACCGAAGTGGGAGATTTGCGATGATCGATGTCCTGGTGGTGGACGACGACTTCCGTGTCGCCGAGATCAACGCCGCCTATGTGGCGAAGGTTCCCGGTTTCCGCGTCATCTCGCGTGCGCACAGCGCCGCGCAGGCGCTGGCCTTCCTGGAGCGCGAACAGGTCGACCTCGTCCTTCTCGATCACTATCTTCCGGACGAAACGGGGCTGACCCTGGTCCGGCGGCTGCGCCAGCTCGGCCATCCGGCCGATGTGATCATGGTGACTGCGGCCCGTGACATATCGACCGTCCGGACCGCGATGCGGTACGGCGCGCTGCAGTACCTGGTCAAGCCGTTCAGCTTCGCCGGTCTGCGGTCCAAGCTGGAGAGCTACGCCACCCTGCGCCGGACCCTCGAAGGCGTGGGGAGTGGTCGCGGCGAGGCAGGCCAGGAGCAGGTCGACCAGATCTTCAGCGCGCTGCGCACGGCGGAGTCCGGCCCCGCGGCGGGTCTGCCCAAGGGTCACTCGGCACCCACGGCCGACGTCATCCGCCATGTCCTGTCGGCCGCCGACGAGCCACTGTCCGCACACGAGGTCGCCGCACGGGCGGGCCTGAGCCGCTCCACCGCCCAGCGGTACCTCAAGTACCTGGAGGGCGCGGGCCGCATCAGCCTCAGCCTCAAGTACGGTGACACCGGCCGGCCCGAACACCGTTACGCCTGGTCGAAGGCGAGCTGAGGGGAACATCCGGCGAGCACCACCGTCGTCAGCGTGAGGAGAACCGGGGCCGCGCCCGGGTGCGGCCGCTCGACCGCCGTCCGTGCCGGCGGGGCAGGCCGAAGGCGGATCGATACCTGCGGCCGACGGGGAATGACGGTCGGACCACTGCGTTCGCTGGCCCCTTGCCGAACCGAACCGGGCTGGTAGCGTTCGCACCGATCGTCCCAGCCGACCGGTGCGCCATCCGATGCGACAAGGGCGGATGAATGAACCGAGACGAGACGCAGGATCCGTTCCCGGGCCGGCCGGACGAAGATCCCCCGACGAGGGCGTCCACGACTAGCCGGCCGGACGCGCCGCCGGTGGAACTCACCCCCGCGGCCGCGGATCTGGTGCGCCGGCTGCGCGAGACGCACGGCCCGTTGATGTTCCATCAGTCGGGCGGTTGTTGCGACGGCAGTGCGCCCATGTGCTACCAGGACGGCGAGTTCCGCACCGGCGGCTCCGACGTGCTGTTGGCCTCGCTCGACGTCGACGGGGTGTCGGAGCGTGTGCCGTTCTGGATGTCGAGGAGTCAGTTCGAGGTGTGGGCCCACACACGGCTGATCATCGATGTGGTGGAGGGGCGGGGCAGCGGATTCTCCCTGGAGGCCCCGGAGGGCGTGCGCTTCCTGATCCGTTCCCGGCTGGTCGGGTCCTGAGGAGGCGCCGCGCACCCGCCATTTGCCGGAGTGGCAAGAATGCTTGTGGGTACGGCGGCGCAGGCCGAATGATCGTTGCACAGGTGGAACCGATGGGCGGGGCGTACCCGGTCGGGTGCCCCGTGCCGCTCGGCGACCACCTCGCACGACATCCGGACGCACCCACGAGGAGAAGCACATGCCATCCACCGATCCGCACACCGCTTCGCTGCCGGACGCCGTCCACCGGCTGGTGGAGGTGCCCGGAGGGCGTATCCATCTGGTGGAGCAGGGCACCGGCCCGCTGGTCCTGCTGATCCACGGCTTCCCCGAGTCGTGGTACTCGTGGCGCCACCAGTTGCCGGCCATCGCCGCGGCGGGCTTTCGCGCCGTCGCCGTCGATGTGCGTGGCTACGGACGCTCGTCGAAGCCCGGTGAGGCGGCGGCGTACCGGATGGCGGACCACGTCGCCGACAATGTCGGCGTCGTCCACGCACTCGGTGAACGGTCCGCGACGATCGTGGGCCACGACTGGGGTTCGACGATCGCGGCCGACAGCGCGCTGCTCATGCCCGAGATCTTCACCTCCGTGGCCCTGCTCAGCGTGCCCTACGCACCGCGGAACGGTCACCGGCCGACCGAGGTCTTCAGCCGCATCGGTGGTGACGAGGAGTTCTACGTCAGCTACTTCCAGAGCCCGGGACGGGCCGAGGCGGAGATCGAACCCGATGTGCGCGGCTGGCTGGCCGGGTTCTACGCCGGGCTCTCCGCCGACACGATGCCGTCGGGCGGTGAGGGCAGTCTCTTCTTCGTCCCGCCGAAGGCACGGCTCCGCGACCGGTTCCCCTCCGGCGCCCGCCCTTCCTGGCTGAGCGAGGCCGATCTCGATTTCTACGCGGCGGAGTTCGAGCGGACCGGCCTGACCGGGGCGCTCAACAGGTACCGCAACGTCGACCGTGACTGGGAGGACCTCGCGGCCTGGGACGGCGCGCCGATCGCACAGCCCTCGCTGTTCATCGGCGGGGAACTCGACGCGTCGACCACCTGGATGGCCGACGCCGTCGAGAGCTTCCCCGAGACCCTGCCCGGTCTGGTCTCCTCCCACATCCTGCGGGGGTGCGGGCACTGGATCCAGCAGGAGCGCGCCGCCGACGTCAACCGGCTGCTCACCGAATGGCTGGGGTCGCCTCAGGTGCGCGCCGCCGGCTGAGCCCGGGGGCGGACCCGGTCACTCCGTGTCCCGAACCGCGACGATTCCGTTGAACACGTCCACGTACGCCGTTCCATCGGGACCGATCGTGATCGGCGCCCAGTTGTTTCGTACGAGGGGCCTGTGCCGGTGAGCTTCTTCCAACGGCGTTCGCCGGTGCGGAAGTCCACTGCGGTGAGGTACCAGGCGTCGATGCCGCTCGTGCCAGCCGTCGAACGCTCTGCGGGGCGTGTGCGCCGGGCGCAGGAGGTGGCGCGGGCGATCGTCCTCGACGGGCGCAATCGCGGCCTGGGCCGGGGCCCGGGACCGTCCGCCGGCCGCACTCCACGAGATGTCCGGTGGCTGCGCCCGCCGGACCCGGCCACCGGACGGGACGCCGAAGTCAGGGCGTGAGGCCGCTGACGACGTCGGCCGTGGCCGTCAGCCCGTTCTGAATGGTCGGCGCCATGCTCGTCCCCGCGAGGAAGAACCCGAGCATGGCGCAGACCACCGCGTGTGAGATCTTCAGCCCTCCATTACGGAGGAAGATCACCGCAAGGATCAGCAGAAGCAACACCAGTGAGATCGAAATAGCCATGGCCAACCTCCTCAGCCGCGCCGGAATTGCGGCATTCGGCCGCCAGTGTGGCGCAGCGAGGAGGCCATCCGGCGGACTGGCGTGTCCGCCATACGGGTGTTGACTGACTGTCACATCGCGATCGATACGCCCGGTCCGCCACCGAGGGGCGCGGTGCCGGTCCGGGCGTCCCTGTCATGGGTATGCAGGAAGTGCTCCAGCCCCGCCAGGTCGTCGGTGTTGAGGTGGTCGACGTCGGCCGCCAGCAGTTCGGTCCACACGGCGTCGCGCTCAGGCCCCGGCACGTCGGGCGTGGCCCAGAAGCGGACGCGTCGGCCGCCCTGGTGGGCCGCGGCGACGAGGGAACGCAGTTTGTCGCGTTCGGCCGCGGGGAAAGGGCCCACTCCGCGCCAGACGAAGCTGTCGCTCCAGCTGCCGCTGATGAGCGGGATGAACGAGGCGTCGGCCGCGGGCCCGAGGTCGTCGGGCCGGCCGTCGTAGAAGGCGTACCGGGTGCGCTGCGCCTCCATCGGGACGCGGGCGGCGCGGTCACCGGAGACGACGGCCGTGATCGCTCCGGGTCGCACCCGGCCGTGATGATACGTCGTCAACATCCCTCGGTAGTTGCGCAGTTGCCGGTCCAGTTCGAGGTAGGCGGCCGCCCCGTCGGTCTTGATGTCGATCAGCAGCTGCACGGAATCGTGGTAGCCGGGGTGGACGGTGCCGTGCTGGGCCCGGACCCTGCCCAGCAGCGGGTCGAGGTAGAGCGAGGCGAGGGTTCGGGCGGGGTCGAGGTCGGCTACCTCGTGGGCGACCAGCAGCTCCCCGTCCACCAGGAAGACGTCGGCCTCGACGCTGGTGAAACCGTGGGCGAGTGCGTCGTACAGGGGGTGCGTGTGCAGATAGTCGTTGTGTGCGTGGGCCCGGCGCAACGGGCGCGGGCGGCGCCTGCCCGCGCCCGAGGGCGCGGCTGACGCATCGGACGCGGCAGCCGTCTGCAGAGTCAGCACCGCACCTGCCGCCACGGTGGCGAGCGCGGTGCTGACGACGCTTCGACGGGTCGGGAACGCCATGGGTTCTCCCGGGGACGAGGGGTGGGCCGGTCGGCCGGACGCGACCGAGTATGGAACCGGATTTCCCTCGACGGGGCCCCACCGCACAAGAGTTGACCGGATCGTCCCGCCTTCGTCG
The DNA here is from genome assembly GCF_043083485.1 of Streptomyces sp. NPDC014727. Classification (NCBI taxonomy): domain Bacteria; kingdom Bacillati; phylum Actinomycetota; class Actinomycetes; order Kitasatosporales; family Streptomycetaceae; genus Streptomyces; species Streptomyces sp. NPDC014727. The sequence goes on from NZ_JBIBYR010000008.1 coordinate 101,072, forward strand.
CCTGCTGTTCCCCGGGTCGGACCGGGACGGCCCAGCGTCGGTTGGCGCCGCCGCCGCAGGTGTGGACGATGAGCGGGGCGCCGTTGGCACTGCCGCCTCCGCAGGCGTCGAGGCACTGCCCGGTGGCGGGATTCACCAGGGCCGTGCCGCTCAATTGCCACTGCTGGGCGGCCGAGCCGGACGACGACGCGTGCTCTGCGCATGTCCCACTCCTCTTGCCCGACGGACCGAATGACCAACCAGTGACTCGTCAAAAATGGTGCATGGGTACCACGCGGTGGGCATGGACTTATCCGGTCGGACCCATGGACTCCCGCGATGCGCCTGGTCCGGAGATCTCCTGCCAGCCGACCGTGCGGTCGCACCAGCGTTCCAGCAGCACCCGGTCGTGACCGACGGCCAGCAGTCCGGCCCCGTGCTCGCGTCGGTACGCCTCGACCACCGCGACCAGTGCGGCCGTCGTCGACGCGTCGAGCATCGCGGTCATCTCATCGCAGATCAGCCAGCGTGGCCGCAGGACCAACGCCCTTGCCAGGCAGGCACGCTGCAACTGACCGTCGCTCACCTCGTGCGGGCGCCGGTTCAGCAGCTCGGTCGTGAGCCCGACAACCGGTGCCAGCTCGGCCACCCGGTCCGGCGCCTCCGTGCGCCGCCCGGTCGCCCGCAGCGGTTGGGCGATGAGCTCACGCAGACTGAGCCGGGGGTCGGCCGAGAGCCGGGGCTGCTGGAAGACGACGCCGACTGCCGTGCGCTGGGCCCGCGGGGCGCCGTGCCGCCAGCCCCGTACCGGTCGGCCGTCGAGCGTGACCGTGCCCGCGTCCGGCCGGTGCAGCAGGGCGGCGACCCTGGCCAGGGTGGACTTTCCGCAGCCGCTCGGGCCGAGCAGCCCGACGGACTCCGAGGGGGCGACCGCCAGCGAGGCATCGCGGACGACGGGGTCGCGGGGATCGTATCCGGCGGTGACACACGTGAGTTCAAGCATGGGCGGACTCCTCCGCGCCGGCCTGCGCACCGTGGTGGCAGGCGAGACGGCCGTCGAACGGGGGCGGTACGGCGCACCGGTCGTCGGCGCGGCCGCAGCGGGGCGCGAACGCGCAGCCGTCGGGAAGCGCTCCGAGCTCCGGTGGCATCCCGGGAATGGCGGTGAACGCACGCTCGGGCAGGGCGTCGAGCAGACCGCGGGCGTACGGGTGACGCGGACCCGGCTCACCGAAGAACCGGTCGGCGTCGTCGAGCTCGATGATGCGGCCCGCGTACATCACGGCGACCCGGTCGGCGATCCGCTCGGCCGCCGCCAGGTCATGGGTGATGATCAGCAGCGCCCGGCCCCCGTCGGTGTGACGGCGCAGTTCGTCCACGGTCCGCTCGACCAGGTCGCGGTCGAGTCCGGTGGTCGGTTCGTCGGCCAGGAGCACGGGCGCGTCACCGATCAGTGCGAGCGCGGTGGCGGCGCGCTGAGCGAGTCCGCCGGAGAGCTGGTGCGGATGGTTGTCCAGGTGGTCGGCCGGAAACGCGGCACGTGCGGCGGCCTGCTCCGCCGCCGCGCGCAGCGCCGGCTTCCGGATGCCGGTCAGTTCGCGGAGGGTCTCCTCCAGCTGGGCCCGCACCGTACGGACCGGGGTGAGGTGGGCCGCGGGGCTCTGCGGTACGAGCGCGACGCGGCGGCCCCGTACCGTGCGGGCGAGCGTCCGCTCATCGGCGGTGAGGAGCTCGGTGCCGTCACCGAGCACCGCCGAGCCCGTCGTGCGCGCGTTGCCGGGGAGCAGCCCCAGCAGCGCGGAGGCGAGTACGGACTTGCCGCAGCCGCTCTCGCCGACCAGGGCCAGGCACTCCCCCGCGGCAAGGTCGAAGCGGGCGTCGCTGACGGCCGCGACGTGCCCTCCGCCGCGCATCCGGAAACGGACGGAGAGCCCGCGGACGGAGAGCACCGGGGCTCGCGTGCCCGGCGCCCGCGGATCCGGAGCCCGGGAGTCCGGGTCGGTCTTCACAGCATCAGCTCCGATCGGCGTCGGGGATTGATCCGTTCCCGCCAGGCGCCGGCGAGACCTGCCAGAGCGAGGGTCGGAACGATCAGGAACAGACCGGGGAAGAGCGTCGGCCACCAGTCCCCGGCGAGCAGCGAACCGCGCGCCTGCTGCACGAGGTTACCCAGGCTCGCCTGATGGGTGGGAAGTCCGAGCCCCAGGAAGGAGAGGGCGGACTCGTGCCACATGGCATGCGGCACCATGAGCACCGCCGCGAGCCCCGCCTGTGGCAGCACCGCGGGCAGCAGATGCCGGACGACGACCCGCCCGCGCGAGGCGCCGCCGGATATCGCCGCGTCGATGAACGGCCGCGAACGCAGCGACAGCACTTCGGACCGGACGATCCGGGCCGTCGAGAGCCAGTGCGTGAGGGCGACGGACACGATCACCGGGCCGACGCCGGGCCGGAACATCGCGACGACGAAGATGCCGAGCAGCAGATGCGGTACGGACGAGAAGGTGTCCACGAGTCGCATGACGATCCGGTCGGTCCACCCCCCGAACGCGGCGGCGAGCGCGCCGACCGCGGTCCCGATGACGGTGGCGGTGAGCCCGGCGACGATACCGACGAGCAACGAGACACGGAGCCCGTAGACACACCGCAGGAGCAGGTCGCGGCCGACGTCGTCGGTGCCGAACGGGTGCTCCCAGGACGGTGGCCGGAGTTTCGCCGTGAGGTCGACGGCCTGCTGGTCGAGCTGGACCAGCGGCGGTACCAGGAGGACCGCGAGCAGCACCGCGGCGACGATTCCGGCGGAGCTGACGACGCGGATGCGGCGGGTGGTGCGGCGGGCGTTCCCGAGGACGAGTTCAGCCATCGAAGCCCACTCTCGGGTCAGCGAGCGCGTACAGCAGATCGGAGAGGAGGTTGCCGAGCACGACAGCCGCGGTGGCGAGCACCGTGAGTGCGGCGAGCAGCGGGAAGTCGACGGAGGTGGCGGCCTGCACGGTGGCGGCGGCGATGCCGGGCCAGCTGAAGACCGTCTCGACGAGGAGGGCGCCGGTGATGAGTTCGGGGACGCGGGAGCCGATGAGGGTGAGCATCGGCAGCATCCCGGAACGCAGCGCGTGGCCGAGCAGCACGGTGCGTTCACGCAGTCCGCGGGCACGGGCCCCGCGCACCGGGTCCTCGTCGAGCGCGTCGGCGACGCCCTGTCGTACATAGAGGAAGAACCAGGGCAGTTGGGAGATCCCGAGCACGGCCGCGGGGAGCACCAGATGGGTGGCGACCTGGCCGAAGGTGACCGTGTCGCTGGCCGCGTCGGTGAGGCCGCCGGCCGGGAGTGCATCGAGTTTCAGGGCGAAGAACCAGATGGCGAGCAGTCCGAGCCAGAAGGCCGGGGCGGCTTCGAGTGTGTACGCGGCCGAGCTGACACACCGGTCCAGGAGGCCGCCTTGCCTGCGCGCGGCCAGCACGCCGAGGCCGGTTCCCAGGACGACGGCGACGAGGAAGGCGGTCGCGGCGAGCAGCACGGACCAGCCCAGGCGTTCGCCGATGACCTCGGTGACCGGTTGGCGCATCACGCTGGAGTCGCCGAGATCCCCACTCAGCGCGGAGGTCAGCCAGTTCCACCAGCGGGTCACGAGGGGCTGGTCGACGCCGAGGTTGGCCCGCAGCTGGTCGAGGTTCTCCTGCGAGGCCGTGAGGCCCGCGGTGCCCGCGTACGCCTTGACCGGGTCGAAGGGGGAGGCGGCGGCCACGGCGAAGACACCGAACGTCACGACGGCCAGGACGGGGACGGCGAGCAGGAGCCGCCGTCCCGCCATCCTGCCCATCGGCCCCCAGGGGAGGCGGTGGCTCACTTCTTCGGCGTCCAGTCCTCGACGTTCCACCACGGGCCGGAAGCCAGACCGTGGTCGTGCGGTTCGACCTGGGTGGTGAGGGCGCCGAAACGGTCCTTCACGACGTAGAGGTGGTCGATGTGGGTGAGAAAGGTGTAGCCGGGGTTCTTCACGAGTTCGCGCTGGACGGTGTCGTAGGCGGCCTTGCGTGCGGCCTTGTCACCGCTTCTGCGGCCCGCTTCGAGTGCCTGGTCGACGGCCTTGTTGTCGTACCACGCCATGTTGTTGAAGCCGTCGCCCGCGAGCGAGGACTTCAGCAGTGTGTACTGGTCGAAGTCGGGGTCGGCGGGCGATCCGCCGCCGGCGAGGACCGCGTCCTGCTTCATCCGGGGCTCGATGACCTCCCAGGTCCCGGCCTCGGTGGTGATGGCGATGCCGGCCTTCTTGGCGTCGGAGGCATAGGCCAGCGCGTGGTCCTGGCGGAGCTTGTCGCCGGTGAGGTACCAGAGCGGGAACGCCGCGCGGACGCCGTCCTTGGTGCGGATGCCGTCCTTGCCGGGCTTCCACCCGGCCTCGTCGAGGATCTTCTTCGCGGCGGGAAGGTCGTGGATGCGTTCGGTGCCCTTGGTGAACCACTCGCTGTCGGTGGGCACGGGACCGTAGGCGGGCCTGCCCTCGCCGTTGAGGATGGAGTCGACCATGGCCCGGCGGTCGACGGCGACATCGAGGGCACGGCGGATGGCGGTGTCGCCCGCGACCTTGTTGTGGGTGGGCAGGGTCACCGTGCGGTAGTCGTACGTCGTTGCGGCGTACGTCCGCGTACCGCCGCCGCGGGCGAAGCCCTTGGCAAGGTTGGGCGGCAGGATCGCGCCGTCGAGTTCGCCGGAGCGCAGCCGGGTGGCGCGCACGTCGTCGTCCTTGATGACCGCCATGGTGAACTTCTTCACCTTCGGCGCGCCGCCCCAGTAGTCGGGGTTGGCTCTGAAGCTCAGCTTCTCGCCCTTGGACCACTTGGTGAGGAGGTACGGGCCGGTGCCGACGGGGTGGGTGGTGAAGGCGCCGGTGTTGACATCCTGCGTCCCCGCGATGTGCTCGGGAGCGATGGGCAGGACCGTGCGCTGCGCGAAGGGTGCATAGGGGTACTTGAGCGTGAAGACCACGGTGTCGTCGCCGGACGCCTCGACGCTCTTCACCGCGTCGAGTTCGGTCCGGGACGCGTTGTTGGTCTTCTCGTCGAGGATGGTGCGGTAGGTGAAGACGACGTCCTTGGCGCCGAACGGCTTCCCGTCGCTGAACTTCACACCGCTGCGGAGCTTGTACGTGTACGTCAATCCGTCGTCGCTCACCTCAGGCAGGGCCGTGGCGAGCGCGGGCCGCAGTTTCATGTCCCCGTCGAGGGTGAGCAGGCCGTCGAAGATCTTGGAGTTGCCGTCCTTGCCGTAGCCCAGGAGCGGGCTGAGGCTGTCGGGCTCGTAGGCGATGCCGACCACCGCCGAATCCGCACCCGAGCCGGAGCCGCTGCCGTCCGAGCCACCCGGTTGTGAACAGGCCGCCGCGGTCAACGACAGCACGGTCGCCAGTGTCACGGCGACCGCTCCCCGTATCGATCGGGCCGTCATACTCTGCACATCCCTTATTGAAGATCGACTGTTGTTGCGAGCCAGTCGCAATTAAACAGCAGGTAAAGGGATGCTCGGTACCCCGTCGCACGGGAGAACGACGGAGCGGAGGTGCGTGCGCGCACACCTCCGCTCCCAAGTCCCCCTGTGTCGCGGCCTGTTCCCCCGCGTCCGGTCAGGGCGCGGGCAGTTCCACGAGTTCGGCGACGGCCCCGCGATGGTGTCCGGCCGTGCCGTACGCGATCGAGTCGGCCTTGGCGCGCTTGAGGTACAGGTGCGCCGGGTGCTCCCAGGTCATGCCGATGCCGCCGTGCAACTGGATGCACTCCTCCGCCGCGTGCACCGCGACCTTCGAGCAGTAGGCCTGCGCGACAGCCACCGCCAACGGCGTGTCGGGACTGCCGGTCGCGAGGGCGTCCGCGGCGTTCCGCGCGGCGGCGCGGGCCGAGACGACCTCCAGCCAGAGCTGCGCCATGCGGTGCTTGAGGGCCTGGAAGGAGCCGATCGGCCGGTTGAACTGGTGCCGTTCACGGGTGTGGCGGACCGTCTCGGTCAGGCACCACTCGGCGATTCCGAGCTGTTCGGAGGCGAGCAGACCGGCACCGGCCAACAGCCCTCGGCGCACGGCGGCGACTGCGGACGCCCCGTCGGCCAGGCGGGTTCCGGCGGCTCCGGCGAGGGTGACGGTGGCAAGCGGGCGGGTCAGGTCGAGGGGGACGACGGGTTCGACGGTGACGCCTTCGGCATCGGTCTCCACCGCGTACAGGCCGTCGGTCGTGGGGACCAGCAGTACATCGGCCGCGGACGCGTCAGCGACGCCGGTCATCCTCCCCTCCACCGCGTCGGCGACGACGCCGGCCGGTTGCGCGGCTCCGGGCGCCGGGGCGGAGAACGGTACGGCAAGCACCGCGACCTTGCGCCCGGTGGCGAGGTCGCCGAGGAGTCCGTCGACCGGCCCGTCCTGCGTCGGCAGCGCGAGAAGCGTCTCGGTGGCGACGACCGCGCTCGTCAGATACGGAGCGGGGGCGACGCTGCGTCCCAGCTCCTCCAGCACCACCGCGGCCTCGCGGTGGCCCGCGCCCTGTCCGCCCAGCCTCTCCGGCACCAGCAGCCCGGCGGTGCCGATGTCGGTGGCGAGGGCCTTCCAGAGCCGCGGGTCGTAGGGCGTGTCGGACTCGACGCGGGCGAGCACCGCCGGCGCGTCGCACCGGTCGGCGAGCAGCGAACGCACCGCTGCCCGCAGATCGTCCTCGGCCTCGGAGTACAGCAGATCGGGCGCCTGGGTCTCTTCGGTCGGTGCGTTCATCGGGCCAGGTCCTTCCAGGCGACGTCCTTGTCGTTGCGCGGTTCCACGGGCAGGCCGAGTACACGCTCCGCGACGATGTTGAGCAGTACCTCGCTGGTGCCTCCCTCGATGGAGTTGCCCTTCGAGCGGAGGTATCGGTAGCCGGCGTCACGTCCGGTGAAGTCGACGATCTCCGGGCGGCGCATGGTCCAGTCGCTGTACAACAGGCCTTCCTCACCGAGGAGTTCGACTTCCAGTCCGCTGATCTCCTGGTTGAGCCGGGCAAAGGCCAGTTTCATTCCGGACCCTTCGGGGCCGGGCTGTCCGGCAACGAGCTGCTGGCGCAGCCGGGTGCCGGTGAGCCTGGCGACCTCGGCCTCGACCCAGAGGGTCAGCAGGCGCTGGTGAAGGTCGTGGGTGCGCAGTTCGGGCCGTTCTCGCCAGGTGCGGACGACCGGGCCGATCATGCCGCCCTCGCGCGGGATGCGCGCCCCGCCGATGGAGACCCGCTCGTTCATCAGGGTGGTCCGGGCGACCTTCCAGCCTTCGCCGACCGGGCCGAGACGTCTGCTGTCCGGGATGCGCACACCGGTGAGGAACACCTCGTTGAACTCGGCCTCGCCGGTGATCTGGCGCAACGGTCTGACCTCGACGCCGGGGTCGGTCATGTCGCAGATGAAGTAGCTGATGCCGAGGTGCTTGGGCCGGTCCGGATCGGTGCGGGCGATGAGGATCGCCCAGCGGGCCAGATGGGCGCTGGACGTCCAGACCTTCTGCCCGTCGACCACCCAGTCCTCGCCGTCGCGGACCGCGCGGGTGCCGAGCGCGGCGAGGTCGGAGCCCGCGCCCGGTTCGCTGAAGAGCTGGCACCAGACCTCCTCACCGACCCACAACGGCCGCAGGAAGCGCCGCTTCTGCTCGTCGGTGCCGTAGCCGAGGATGGTGGGGGCGGCCATGCCGAGACCGATACCGATCCGGCGCGGGTCGTTGTCGGGGGCGCCCGCGGCGGCGAGTTCGGCGTCCACGACGGGCTGCAGGGAACGCGGCGCGCCGACACCACCGAGGCCCGCCGGGTAGTGCACCCAGGCGAGTCCGGCGTCGAAGCGCGCCTTGAGGAAGTCGGTGCGGTCGGTGGTGGCCGGGGGGTGTGCGGCCAGCAGGTCCCGGGTGCGGCGGCGGAGTTCGTCGGCGTCGGGCGCGGTCATCGGGCGGCTCCTTGCGGGAGGACGACGATCCGGCCGGTGGTGGTGCCGTCGGCGACCCGCTGGACGGCGACGGAGGCCCCGGCGAGCCCGACGCGTTCGCTGATCAGCGGCTTGACGGCGCCCTGAGCCGCCAGCCGGGTCAGCTCGTCGTGACAGGCGCGGACGGCGGCCGGGTCCTTGGTGTTGTACAGGCCCCAGTGGAGCCCGACGATCGAATAGTTCTTGACGAGGGCGTGGTTCAGCGCCGGGGCGGGGACGGCACCGCTCGCGAAACCTACGACGATCACCCGGCCCTCGAAGGCGATGCACTTCACGGACTTGGCGTACGCGTCACCACCGACCGGGTCGTACACCACGTCGGCGCCGCGTCCGCCGGTGGCTTCCTTGACCGCGGCGACGATGTCCTCACGGTGGCGGTCGATGACCAGGTCGCAGCCGAGCGCGGCGGCGGTCCCGGCCTTGTCGGAGCCGCCGACCACACCGATGACGGTGGCTCCGGCGGCCTTGCCGAGCTGGACGGCCGCGCTGCCGACACCACCGGCCGCCGCGTGGACCAGGAGGGTCTCGCCCGCCCGGAGGTGCGCCCTGCGGTGCAGGCCGAACCAGCCGGTCTGGTAGCCGATGTGCAGGGCGGCGGCCTCGGCGTCGTCCAGGGTCTCGGGGGCGGGCAGGAGCGCCGACTCGTCCGCGACGACGTACTCGGCGAATCCACCGTTCGGCAGAGCCGGGGTGGCGAGCACCCGCCGCCCGTCCGCAGTCCTGCCGCAGACCTCCACACCGGGGGTGAACGGCAGGGGCGGGCGCACCTGGTACTGGCCGCGGCAGAGCAGCGCGTCGGGAAAGTTGATGTTCGCCGCGAGCACCTGGACGAGCACCTGCCCGTCACCCGGCGTGGGCCGGTCGGTCTCTTCGAGCCGCATCACCTCGCCCGGTTCGCCGTTCCGGTGCACTCGCCATGCCTGCATGAGGGGCCTCCACAACACTGTCGGCATTACCACTGCTCCGGCGCATACTAAGCGGTCGCTTGCCGCTCTGGGAACAACCTGCTCCTGCCGGTTTCGGCCTCGGACGCACAGGGATGCGCCCGGTCCCGCCCGGAGACCTCCGGGCGGGACCGGGCGCGGGACGGTTCCGTGAGCAGGGGGCGGACGGCGGGATCTCGCCCCCGCTGTCCGCCCGTCGGGCCTCAGTCCTGCCCGGTCACCACCACTTCGGCGATCTGCGGCGCCGCCGACCCCGTACGCCAGAGGAGGCGTACCGAGTCGGCCGTACGGGCCGCCGTGCCCACCCGGCTGTAGGGGCCGTCGACGGCGCCGATGGTCTGCCAGGTTCCGTCGGCGCCCCGCAGCTGGATGTCGGCGCGGCCGGCGGATCCGGCCGGCTGCAGCACGGTGACGGACCGTACGGAACGAGCGGCGCCGAGCGCCACCTCCAGCGCCTCCCCCGCCTCAGGGGCGCGGGCCGCCCGGTAGACGGTTGCGAGGTCTCCGTCGGAGGCCGCCCGCAGCGAGGATCCGGCCGCTGCGGGCGGTCCTCCGGTGACGGCGCCGTCCGCGGTGGCCACTGCGAACTCCCGCACGACGAGCCAGTTCTCCTGGCCGGCGGTCGCCCGTGCCCGCACATAGCGCGCCTTGGTTCCGACGGGCACGGTCGCGGTGACGTCCGGCTTTCCGGAGAAGGCGGTGAGCTGCTGCCACTGCTGTCCGTCGGCCGAGTACTCGAGAACCCCTTCGTGGATGTAGTCGTCGGCGCTGCCGGGTTTGGCCATGGCGAGAGTGATGTCGCCGATGTCCCGTACCCGGCCCAGGTCCAGGGTGATCCCGTCACCGGCGGCGGGCGCCCCGTCGCTCCAGAAGTAGGTGGAGTCGTCGCCGTCGAGCATCCGCGCCGGCGTGTTGCTCTGATAGGTACCCAGGCCGGTCGTCACCGAGGGCCGCCCGCTCACCCCGAGTATCCGGTCGTGCTCGGCGTTCGCGGCGTCGATGAAGCGGTCCAGCACCCCGTCACCGACGAGGACCGGTACCTTGCGACCGTCGAGGCCGGTGTAGGTGAAGGACTTCGCCGCGGTGACCTGTGCGGCCAGTCGCTGCCGGAGTTCCCAGGCCTGCGCACCCTTCCCGGCGCGGGCGGCCTCGACCATGCTCAGAGCCGTACGGGCGGCGACGGCCCAGGACTTGGTCGCGTCCAGCCAGGGGCCGGAGTCCGCGAGGAAGCCCCGGTCCGGGAGGTTGCTGCGCAACCGGTCGGGGGCGGCGCCGAGCGCGCCGAGCGCCGAGGCGAGTCGGGCGGCGTCACCGGACTTCCAGTAGTCGGCGAACTGCGCGGCCAGTTCGGGAGCCTGGTCCTTGTTGAGCGCCGAGCTGTAGTTGACGTCCGCGAAGGCCCGGAGCGCCTTCTCGGTACGGGGGTCGCCTCCCGCGTACTCCCTGAGCCCCTCGCCCCACGAGGTGCGGGGGTCGTACGCGGCGTCGTTCCACGCGTAGTCGGCGACGGTGTACAGAGCGATCTTCGAGGCGTACGGCTGGATCATCGGGTTGGCGGTGATCCCGGCCAGCCTGCCGGGCAGCCCCTTCTCCCGTCCGTTGAACGGGCCGAGCAGCAGCCGGTTGGTCGCGTAGTCGTTGACCGGGTAGTTGTCCCACGTCAGGATCGGGTGGCCGAAGACCGTGCGGGCGGCCTCGGCCTCGGCGACGGTCATGGTCGGGGCGACGACTCCCACGCCGGTCCATTCGACGAGGACATCGGGGTCGAGCTGCTCGGACAGCGCCTTCTTGTACGGCGACGCGGAGACGTTGTAGTACTCGGTGGGAACCATCTGGAGCGGCTGGGCGCCCGGGTGGGTGGAGATGAACTCCTTGTTGACCCGATTGAGCAGATAGGCCTGGGCCGCGCCCGCCGCACCGCCGCCGGTCCCCCATCTCGCCTTGTCCTCGGCACAGTTCCAGTCGGTGTAGCTGATGTCGTCGAGCGGCACGGCGAAGGTCCGTACGCCGATGTCCCAGATCGTCTGGAACTTTTCGACCAGCGCCTTGGCGTCGGCGTCCGAGCTGTAGCAGACGGAGAGGCCGGGCGAGAGCGCGTAGGTGAACTCGACGTGCCGCTGGACGGCCCGGTCGGTGAGCTCCTTGATCTGGGCCAACCGGTCGTCGGGGTAGGCGTCGCGCCATTTCGCGCGGAGATACGGATCGTCCTTCGGCGAGTACACGTAGATGTTCATCTTGTGCTCGCCGTAGTAGTCGAGCTGGTCGAGCCGGGCCTCGTGCGACCACGGGGTGCCGTAGAAGCCCTCGATGACTCCGCGCAGCGCGGTGCCGGGCCAGTCGCGCACGGCGAGCCCGGCGACCTCGGCACCCGGATGCCTCTCCTGCGGCAGGACCTGGCGCAGGCTCTGTGCTGCGTAGTACGTGCCGGTGGTGTCCTTGCCCGCGAGGACGATGCGTCCGGCGCCGATGCCGAGGACATAGCCGTCGGCGGGCAGTGCGGACGGGCCGTCGAGGCGCAGGGCGGCGAGCGCGGCGGCGTCGCCGACATGGACGGTGAGCCCGCTCCTGCCGGGCTTGTCCCCGCGCACGACGCGCTGCGCTCCGGCCGAGCGCAGTGCGCTCTCCACCACACGCAGGGAGGGTTCGTCGGAGGTCGCGCCCGCCACCAGAGTGACGGTGGGGCTGATGGTGATCCGGTCGGATCGCTTCTTCACGGACTGCGGGGTCGGCGTGATGACCGGAGTACCCCGGCCCTCGTGGGCCTGCGCCTGACGGGTGGTCCGGGTGCTGTCGGCCGCCTGGGCGGGCGGCACTGCGGTCAGCAGGCCGCCTGCGAGCAGGGTCGCCGCCGCGCCGAGCGCGGTGAGACGGGATGGGCGAGGCGTCACTGGTCCTCCATTGATCACTCAAGTCACCGGAGTCGCGCAACACAACAACACCGAATTCAACATCATGAGCCTTACATGTCAATGGTCTGGACAACATCAACTCTCTGACCTGGAGTTTTGCGACCAGAACTGCGATTCGTGAGGCACTGGCGATGCACTCACGCACCGACTCCAAGAGAGATGACCGCGTCGGACTTTGCATGATCATGCGAGATTATGCATACTCTTCCTATGTCTAAGGTCCTCACCTCCCTCCCCGCCGGCGAGCGCGTCGGCATCGCCTTCTCCGGCGGTCTCGACACCTCGGTCGCCGTCGCGTGGATGCGCGACAAGGGCGCCGTCCCGTGCACCTACACCGCCGACATCGGCCAGTACGACGAGCCCGACATCGCCTCGGTGCCCGGCCGCGCGAAGACCTACGGTGCCGAGATCGCGCGCCTGGTCGACTGTCGCGCGGCACTGGTCGAGGAGGGTCTGGCCGCGCTCACGTGCGGGGCGTTCCACATCCGCTCGGGCGGACGCGCCTACTTCAACACCACGCCGCTCGGCCGCGCCGTCACGGGCACCCTGCTGGTCCGGGCGATGCTTGAGGACGACGTACAGATCTGGGGCGACGGCTCGACCTTCAAGGGCAACGACATCGAGCGGTTCTACCGGTACGGCCTGCTCGCCAATCCGCACCTGCGGATCTACAAGCCCTGGCTGGACGCGGACTTCGTCACCGAACTCGGCGGCCGCAAGGAAATGTCGGAGTGGCTGGTCGCCCACGACCTGCCCTACCGCGACAGCACGGAGAAGGCCTACTCCACGGACGCCAACATCTGGGGCGCCACCCACGAGGCCAAGACCCTGGAGCACCTGGACACCGGCGTGGAGACGGTGGAGCCGATCATGGGCGTGCGGTTCTGGGACCCCTCGATCGAGATCGCCGCCGAGGACGTGACGATCGGCTTCGACCAGGGCCGGCCGGTGACGATCAACGGCAAGGAGTTCGCCTCCCCCGTCGAGCTGGTGATGGAGGCGAACGCCATCGGCGGCCGGCACGGCATGGGCATGTCGGACCAGATCGAGAACCGGATCATCGAGGCCAAGAGCCGCGGCATCTACGAGGCGCCCGGCATGGCCCTGCTGCACGCGGCGTACGAGCGCCTGGTCAACGCGATCCACAACGAGGACACCCTCGCCCAGTACCACAACGAGGGACGGCGCCTCGGCCGGCTGATGTACGAGGGCCGCTGGCTGGACCCGCAGGCCCTGATGGTGCGGGAGTCGCTCCAACGCTGGGTCGGCGCGGCCGTCACCGGCGAGGTGACGCTGCGGCTGCGGCGCGGCGAGGACTACTCGATCCTCGACACCACGGGCCCGGCGTTCAGCTACCACCCGGACAAGCTGTCCATGGAGCGCACCGAGGACTCGGCATTCGGCCCGGTCGACCGCATCGGCCAGCTCACCATGCGCAACCTCGACATCGCCGACTCGCGCGCCAAGCTGGAGCAGTACGCCGGGATCGGTCTGATCGGTACCGCCAATCCCGCCATCGGCGCCGCCCAGGCGGCCGCGACCGGGCTGATCGGCACCATGCCGGAGGGCGGCGCGCAGGCCATCGCCTCCCGCGGCGAGGTCTCCGGCGACGACGAGATGCTGGACCGCGCCGCGATGGAGTTCGGCACGGACTGACCAGTCCCGTCGGGCGCAACGCTCGACACCCCCGAGGGGAAAGCACCACCGGAGAAGGCCGGCCCGGCGCCCATGGCGCCGGGCCGGCCTTCTCCTTGTCCGGGCGCCGGCCACAGCGGTACCCGGTCGGCAGCTGCGGCGATCCGCCGGGACCGGCCGGATTCGACCGTCCACGATCGGCGCCGTCCCCGCCTCACACTCCCGCTTCCCGGCGTTGCCCATCTCTCACCCGAGCAAGATATACCCCCCGGGGTATCGATGTTAATCTGGAGGAGAGATACCCCCCGGGGTACACCGTACGGAAGGAGTCGTGTCGTGTTCTTCGTCGACACCATGGAGACAGCGGGCCTCGGCAACCGCAGCTATCTGGCGGGCGGGCAGCGGGCCGCCGTGGTCGTGGATCCGCCCCGCGACATCGACCGGGTCATCGCCGCGGCGGCCCGGCGCGGCGTGCGTGTCGCCCTCGTGGTGGAGACACATCTGCACAACGACTACGTGACGGGCGGCCTGGAGCTGGCGCGCGTCACCGGTGCGCGATATCTGGTGCCGGCCGCGGCGGAGGTCTCCTTCACCCGGGTCCCGGTGGCCGACGGTGACATCGCCCCGGTCGACGAAGGTCTCACGCTGCGCGCGCTCGCCACTCCCGGGCACACTCCGCACCACACGTCCTACGTGCTGGAGGAGGAAGGCCGGGCAGTCGCCGCCTTCACCGGTGGCTCGCTGCTGATCGGCGGCGTGGGCCGGCCCGACCTGGTGGAGCCTCGGCTCACCGCCGGACTGGCGCGCGCCCAGCACGCCTCCGCGCACCGGCTCGCCGACGAGCTCGAAGACACCGTGCCGGTTCTGCCGACGCACGGCTTCGGCAGCTTCTGTTCGTCCGCCCAGGGCGAGGGGGCGGCCACGACGATCGGCGAGGAGCGCAGCCGGAACGATGCGCTGGTCAAGGATGTCGACACCTTCGTCGCGGAACTGCTCGCCGGCCTCGACGACGTGCCCGCGTACTACGCGCACATGGGACCGGCCAATGCGGCAGGCCCCGCTCCGCTCGATCTGACCCCGCCGGATGCGGCCGACCCCGAGGAGATATCCCGGCGGCTCGCCGCGGGCGAATGGGTGGTGGATCTGCGCAGCCGGCTGGCGTTCGCCGAGGGCCATGTGGCCGGATCGTTCAACTTCGAGGGCGAGGGACAGCTCGCGACGTATCTGGCCTGGCTGATCCCCTGGGGCAAGCCTGTCACCCTGCTCGCGAGCACGGCTGCGGATGTCGCGCACGCGCAGCGGGAGCTGTCGCGCGTCGGCATGGGGCGGCCGGTGGCCGCCGCCACCGGCCGCCCCGAGGACTGGGTACGCGCACCGGCGGCGCTGCGGTCGTTCCGCAGATCCGACTTCGCGGGTCTGGCAGCCGCACGGGCGCGCGGCGAGGACCCGGTGGTTCTCGATGTGCGCAGGGACGCCGAGCACAGCGGCGGAGCGATCACGGGGGCGATGCACATTCCCGTGCACGAACTGCGCCGACGGCTGGACGAGGTGCCGCCGGGCGTCGTGTGGGTGCACTGCGCGGGCGGGATGCGGGCGGCGATCGCCGCGTCACTGCTGGATGCGGCGGGACGAGAGGTGGTGGCCGTCGACGACGGCTTCGACGGGGCGTCGGCAGCGGGCCTGAGCCTGACCGTCCCCCTCTCCGCCGACCCGGCCGCCACCACGGCCTGACCACCCGACGACCACACACCCGCACCCGCACCCGCACCCGAGGAGTGTTCTCCATGTCTTCCCTGATGTCCTTGTTCCGGCGCGGCCCCGGCCGCGTCACCCCTGCCGAGGCCGCCCGCATGACCACCGACGGTCCGGCTGTTCTGCTGGACGTACGTGAGTTGCCCGAGTGGAACGCCGGTCACGCGCCGGGGGCGATCCATCTGCCCCTGTCCCGGCTCACCGAGGGCGCGTCGCTGCCCGACTCGGCGACGGGCCGTCCGGTGGTGGTGATCTGTCGCTCCGGCAACCGGTCCCGACAGGCGGCCCGGATCCTCGCCGACCGCGGCGCCCAGGCCGTCGACGTCGTGGGCGGCATGACCTCCTGGGCGACTGAGGGGCTGCCGGTGCGCGACCGGCGCGGGGCGGCGGGCACCATCTCATGACGACGCTCATTCTGGCGCTGCTCGCCGGGGCGGTGGTCGGCCTGGCCCTCGGCGGACTGGGCGGCGGCGGAAGTGTTCTGGCCGTCCCCGCGCTGATCTATCTGCTCGGCTTCACCCCGGCCGCCGCCACCACTGCCGGGCTCCTCATCGTCATCGCCACGTCTCTCACCGGCCTCGTCGCCCATGCCAGACAGGGCAGGGTCCGCTGGCGTACGGGCGGGCTCTTCGCTGCGGCCGGAATCGTCCCGGCCGCCGTTGCCGGGGCCCTGTCCATGCGGATTCCGTCCGGGGTGCTGACTGCCGCGTTCGCCGTCCTCGCGGTGGTCGCCGCGGTCCGGATGCTCCGGCCGCGGGCCGAGGCCGCGCCGCAGGGCCCAGTGCCCGCCGGGCGGGCCGCACGGGCGGGTGCCGGACTCGGCGCCGTGACCGGGTTCCTGGGGGTGGGCGGCGGTTTTCTCGCGGTGCCCGCCCTGGTCACCGTGCTGGCCGTCCCGATGGCCTCGGCGGTCGGGACCAGCCTGCTGGTCATCACCGTGAACTCCACGGCGGCCCTGGTCACCCGCCTCGCCGCGCCCACCGCGCTGGACTGGGCGGTGATCGCCCCGTTCACGGCGGCGGCGGTCCTCGGGGCCTGGGACGGGCAGCGCCTGGCCTCGAAGGTGTCCACGGCCGCGCTCCAACGGATCTTCGGCGTGGTGCTGCTGGCCGTGGCCGTGTTCATGCTCGTCGACGCCGTGGCGTGAGAGCCACGACGTCGATCCACCGGCCGGCCGGTGCTGCCCCCGGCTCAGGCCAGTGAGAGAAAGAGCTTCTCCAGCCGCGTCCGCATCTGCTCGCGATCGGCGGGCTCACCGCCACCGTCGGCCATGCAGTGCTGCAGGCCCGTGGCGATGATCGCGAAACCGGCCCGGTCGAGCGCCCTGGAGACGGCCGCCATCTGGGTGATGACGTCCTCGCAGTCCCGGCCCTCCTCGATCATCCTGATGATCCCGGCGAGCTGGCCCTGAGCGCGGCGAAGGCGGTTGAGGACCGACTTCAGTTCGTCGGCCGCCATGTCGAGTTCCACACATCCTCCTCCTGATACCCCAAGGGGTATTCTACCCGAATGGGGAAGGAAGGGACCGAGTCCCTCCCCCAGCCCCGGTGAACGAAAGGAAACACTGCTCGTGACCAGCCCCCTCTCCCTCTCCCCCGCCCAGGCCGCGGCCCGTCTCGCGGAGTTCACCGTCATCGATGTGCGGGCTCCCGGCGAGTACGCCTCCGGGCACGTTCCCGGTGCCCTGAACATCCCGCTGGACCGCTTCCCCGAGGCCGTGCCCGCGCTGAAGTCCGCCGCGGCCCGCGGCTCGCTGCTCGTGGTCTGCGCCTCCGGCATCCGCTCGACCCGGGCCTGCGACATTCTCGCGGCGGCGGACATCGAGGCCGTCACGCTGTCCGGCGGCACCTCCGCCTGGGAGGGCGAGGGGCGCGATCTCGACCGTCCCGCCGGAGCACGGGCGGCGTGGCCGATGGATCGTCAGGTCCGGCTCGCCGCCGGTTCGCTCGTGGTGGCCGGACTGCTGGCCGGCGTGCGCTTCCCGGCCGCGCGCTGGGTCTCCGCCGGTGTGGGCTCCGGTCTCGTCTTCTCCGCCGTGACCAACACCTGCGGCATGGCGGCGCTCCTGTCGAAGCTGCCGTACAACCGCGCTCCGCGCTCGGCGACGGACCTGGACGCGACGCTGGAGGCCCTGCAGAGCTGAGCCGCCACGCACGGAGACGGCCCCCGTACGAGAATCACCCTCGGTGGCGTCAGGAGCCGGTCATGCACCCCGCATGACCGGCTCCTGACGTCGAGAAGGGGACGGGGTCAGGCCTCGTCCCGGACGAGGGCGAGCAGCCGGTCCAGTACCCGCGGTCCGCCCGCGCGCAGCCCGTCGTGCTCGAACTCGTCGGTGACCCAGGTACGGAGCCCGCGGATCGCCGCCGCCGTGCGCAGCGCGTGTCCGGTGTCGACATACATGTCGTCGTGGTAGACGGCGGCGGCGACCGGCACCTCGTTGGCGGCCAGGCGCGCGGGGTCGTACAGCGGTGCCCAGTCGGTACGGGCGGCCAGCAGTTCGGCGGTCTCGCGCAACGGGCGCAGCGCCGGGTCGACCTCGAAGTGCCAGGGGTGGATGCTTTCACCGGTGAAGAGCACCGGGCCGTCGCCCTTGAGCGCCTCGGCCGCGTCGAACTGCGGGAACTCGGCACGGACCCGCTCCGCGGCCCAGGCGGTGGGCCGTTCGCCCTGACCGTAGATCGCCTCGTGCATGAGCGCGTACAGCGGATGCCCGGCGAATGAAGCGGCCGTGCGCATGGCCTCCTGGAAGGTGTCGGACAGCTCGGTGCCGTGCGGCGTGCGGACGAAGGCGTTCTCCAGCAGATAGTGGAGCTGGTGGCTGCCGTTGCCACCGCCCAGCATGATGCCGAGGGACTGGAATGCCTCGGGCGTCAGACGGTGTCCGGCGCTGTCGGGGCGGTGCTCCGCGAGGTGAGCGGTGATCTCCCGGGCGCGCCCGGCATCCTGCGGGTAGCGGGCGTAGTGGGCCGCGACCTTGCGCTCGATCCGCGGGTAGGCGGCCCGGTAGACGTCGTCGGCGTGTGCGTCGAGCGAGGGCAGTCCACCGGTGATGAGCACGGACTTGAGGCCTTCGGGGGCGGCCGACAGGTAGCGGACGGCGCAGAAACCGCCGAAGGACTGGCCGAGTACCGTCCACGGTTCGCCGCCGGTCAGCTGCGGGCGGATCAGCTCGCAGTCGCGCACGATGCTGTCGGAGCGGAAGTGGGCGAGGTAGTCGGCCTGCTCGCGCGGGCCGCCGCGCAGCGGCAGGGTCTGCCGGTTGGCCGGGGTGGAGAGACCGGTTCCGCGCTGGTCCAGGAGCAGCACCCGGAACTCCCGCACGGCCCGTCCCAGCCATGCCTCCGTACCGATGAAGCGCCGGGCGCCGAAGCCGGGGCCGCCCTCCAGATAGACCAGCCAGGGCAGTTCCTCGCCGGTCCTGCCGCTCGCCACGGCTTCTCGGCCGAAGATCTCGATCTGCTCACCGCCCGGATCGGTGTGGTCGAGCGGGACCGTGAAATAGCGGTCGGTGAAGACGATGCCGGGATGCCGGTAGCTGCTCACAAGGTGCTCCTGAATCAGACGTTCCACGCACAGTTCAGCACACGGCCCGCGACACGGACGGTCGCGGCCGGTGTGCGGCCCGCCCGGAGGCCTCCTACCGTGCAGGAATGATCCGGTTCGAGCAGGTCAGCAAGGTCTACCCGGACGGTACGAGCGCGGTCGACGGACTCTCCTTCGAGGTCGCCGAGGGGGAGCTGGTCACCCTCGTCGGCCCGTCCGGCTGTGGCAAGACCACCACGATGATGATGGTGAACCGGCTGATCGAGCCTTCGTCCGGCCGGATCCTGGTCGGTGGCGAGGACGTCTCCGGCGTGGACCCGGTGAAGCTGCGCCGCGGGATCGGCTACGTCATCCAGCAGGTGGGGCTCTTCCCGCACCGCACGATCCTCGACAACACCGCGACCGTCCCCTCGCTCGTCGGCTGGAAGCGGGCGAGGGCCCGTGAGCGCGCGGCAGAACTGCTGGATCTGGTGGGCCTCGACCCGAAGACCTACGGCTCCCGCTACCCTGCCCAGCTCTCCGGTGGCCAGCGCCAACGAGTGGGCGTGGCACGGGCATTGGCCGCCGATCCGCCGGTGCTGCTGATGGACGAGCCGTTCGGCGCGGTCGACCCGGTGGTGCGGGAGCGGCTGCAGAACGAATTCCTGAGCCTGCAGGCCACCGTCAGGAAGACGGTCCTGATGATCACCCACGACATCGAGGAAGCGGTCCGGATGGGTGACCGCGTCGCGGTGTACGGAGCGGGGCGCATCGAGCAGTTCGACACCCCGGGGGCTGTACTCGGGTCTCCCGCGACTCCGTATGTGGCCCGGTTCGTCGGCGCCGACCGGGGCCTGAAACGTCTGTCGGTCACCACGATCGAGCCGGACGATCTGGAGGAGCCGCCGGTCGCCCGGCTGGACGAGCCGGTCCGGTCGGCGGCGGCGCGGCTGAGCGGTGCGGGTGCCCGTTGGGCGGTCGTACTGAACGGGGCGGGCGATCTGCACGGCTGGGTGGCGGCGGACGCGCTGCGGATCGCCGGGGAGTACGGCACGGTCGGGGACCTGGCCCGCAGGATGGACGCGTGGGTACCGGTCGGGGCTCCGCTGAAGCAGGCGTTCAGCGAAATGCTCCAGCACGACGCCGGATGGGTCGCGGTGCTGGACGGCTCACGGTTCCTCGGCGTGCTGACCCCGGCCAAGCTCCACGAGGCATTGCGCCGCTCGGTGGACGCCGACGCACAGGGCGTAGGACGGGACGAGGTGCGGTTCGACTCGGTGGCGGACGCGTAGGGCGCGCTGTACGGCGCACGCCACGCACCGGTCAGGACTCGCCCTACCGCCCGAGCCGGTAGCTGCTGCCGTCCTTCGGCCGGACCAGCAGTCCGGCGACGACCAGATGGCGGCGCAGTGCCGAGCAGTCCTCGTGCACCGTGAGCAGTGCCTCGTTGACCTCGCGTTCGGTGTAGGCCCGGTCCTGCTCGAAGAGCGTCGCGGCGAGGTGGACCAGCAACTGCTCGCGGCGGGCCGTCCTACGGGGGATCGCCGTCAGCCGGCCGTGCGAGAAGAGCGCCGCGACCTGGTGCGAACCGCTTGTTCCCAAGGCGCCCTCGTCCGCGTACCGCCCGCCCCGTACGGTGTGATCAACCATCCCCGCGGTGATCACTCACCCTGCGAAGAAGGCGGTCCTCATGTCCCTGTTCGATCTGCCGCTCGACGAGTTGCGCGACTACCGCAGCCGCTCGGTGGAACCGGAGGACTTCGACGCGTTCTGGTCGCAGACACTCGACGAGGCCCGGTCCCATGATCTCGGCGCCCGGTTCGAGCGGCGTACGGATACGGGGCTGACGACCGTGGACGTGTACGACGTGACGTTCGCGGGCTTCGCCGGGCACCCGGTCAAGGGCTGGTTCGTCCTGCCCGCGGGCACCACCGAACCACTGCCGGTGGTCGTGGAGTTCATCGGTTACGGCGGCGGGCGGGGACTGGCCCACACCCATCTGCTCTGGGCGTCGGCCGGTTTCGCGCACTTCGTGATGGACACCCGGGGCCAGGGCAGCGGCTGGTTGGTCGGCGACACCCCCGACCCGGTGGGCAGCGCGCCCTCGTTCCCCGGTTTCATGACCCGAGGCATCGAGGATCCGCACGCGTTCTACTACCGGCGTGTGTTCACCGACGCGGTACGAGCGGTGGAGGCGGCGCGCTCGCATCCCCTGACCGACGCGACACGCACCGCGGCCCTCGGTGTGAGCCAGGGCGGTGGCATCACGCTCGCCGTCGGCGGACTGATACCCGACCTCGTGGCGATCGCGCCGGACGTCCCGTTCCTGTGCGACTTCCCCCGCGCGCTCACCGTCACCGACCGCACCCCGTACCGCGAGGTGGGCAACTACCTCAAGACGCACCGGGGCCGCGCGGAGCGGGCGCGGGCCACCCTGTCCTACTTCGACGGAGTGCACTTCGCCGCGCGCGGGCGGGCACCCGCGCTGTTCTCGACCGCCCTGGAGGACATGACCTGCCCGCCCTCGACCGTCTTCGCCGCCTTCAACGCCTACGCCCACCAGGACAAGGACATCGAGGTGTACGACTTCAACGACCACGAGGGCGGCGGGCCGTTCCAGCAGGCCGTGCAGTTGGGCTGGCTGCCCGGCAGGCTGAGGACCTGACCCGCGAAGCCGTGACGTCGGGGCCGGGGAGATCTGCCCGCCGGTGAGCCTCTCCGGTCACAGCACGGTGCGCGTACCGGCGTCGGGCGCCGGGCTCTTCGCGGACACCGCCTCAGGGCCGGATGAGATTCTTGGACTCCAGATACGCACGTGCCACGTCCTCGGGCAGCCGTCGCCGGCTGTCGACCCGTTCGTCGAGCCGGGCCAGGTCGGCGGTGGTCAGTACGGTGTTGAGCTTGCCCAGCGCCTTGCGTACGCCTGCGCCGCCCGCACGGGACCGGTTGACGACGGGGACGAGGTAGTCGGCGTTCTGCAGGTGCTTGTCGTCGGCGAGCAGAACGAGGCCGAAGTCGTCCAGGGTGGCGTCGGCGGTGGTGGTCAGCACCATCTGGTCCTGCCCCTTCTGGACGGCCTGTTTGGCCTGAGTGGTGCCGACGCCCTTGGGGTCCACGGCGGTGACGCGGATGCCGTAGGTCTTCCGCAGCCCGGGTGCGCAGTAGGGGCGCTGAACGCATTCGTCACCGGCGGCCAGCCGCACGGGCAGCCCTGACCGGCCCAGATCGCTGAGGGTCTTCAAACGGTGCTTCGCCGCGTACGGAGCTGCGACCGCGAAGGCGTTCTGGTCGACGGCGCGCCCGGGGTCGAGCACGGTGAGGCCACGCGGTTCGGCGAGGGCGCGCAGGGCCCTCATGGTGGCGGCGAGGTCGGGCGAACCGACCGGGGCCGCGTCCGCGCCGTTCTTCCTGGCGTTCAGCCAGTCGGCGAAGGTGGCGGCGTACTCCGGCACGACATCGATCTGGCCGCTCTCCAGCGCCGGTTCGTAGATCTCGCGGTTGGAGACGGAGATGATCTTCGTGGAGTAGCCGGCCCGGCCGAGCAGAGCGGCGTACATCTGGGCAAGGAGATCGCTCTCGGTGAAGCCGGCGGAGCCGATGGTGAGGTGTTTGCTGTCGCCCGGCGGTGCGGTGACCTCGCCCCGGTTCTCCAGGGAGGGACCGGTCGTGCAGGCGCTCGCGGGCAGGAGCACCAGGAGAGCGGAGAGTGCCGGGAGCGGCCTCATCCCGGTCCCTCGCCGCGGCCCCGGTCGGGGGCGAGCCGCTGCACCACTTCGAAGAGCCCTTCGACGGCGAGGGCGAAGGCGGCGACGAGAACGGCCCCGGCCACGACCTGCGGGGTCGAGGCGAGGTTGAAGCCCGCGGTGATGATGCGGCCCAGTCCGCCGCCGCCCGCCAGCGCCGCGAGGGTGGCGGTGGCGACGAGTTGGACGGCGGCGATCCGTACGCCGGTGAGAATCAGCGGCAGGGCGAGCGGCACCTCGACACCCAGCATCAGCTGCCTGCCCGTCATGCCCATCCCCCTGGCCGCCCGCACGACGTCGCGGTCGACCTCTCGCATGCCCACGTAGGCGTTGGTGAGCAGCGGCGGTACGGCGAAGAGTACGAGGGCGATGACGGTCGGCCACTCGCCGTGCCCGCCGATCGGGGTGAGGAGCAGCAGCACCAGCACGGCGAAGGTGGGCACGGCCCGGCCGATGTTGGAGAGGTTGACGGCGAGCGCGCCGCCCCTGCCGAGATGGCCGAGGACCAGGGCGACGGGCAGCGCGATCAGACAGCTGATCAGCAGGCAGACGACCGTGAGGAACAGATGCTGGCCGAGCCGGTTCCAGATGCCGCCGTCGCCCGACCAGTGCGCCGCGGTCGTGAGCCAGGTCCAGGCGTCGGCGAGGGTGTTCACGGCCGCCTCCGGGTCCACGGCGTCAGGATGCGCTGCAGGAGAAGGAGCATCAGGTCGGCGGCGACGGCGATGAGGACGCAGAGGACGGAGGCGGTGAGCACCTGGGCCTTGAAGTACGTGTTCATCCCGGAGTAGATGAGGTTGCCGAGTCCGCCGTACCCGACGATCGCACCGACCGTGACCAGGGAGACCGTGGAGACGGTCGCGATACGCAGTCCGGCCATGGCGGCCGGCAGGGCGAGCGGAAGTTCCACGGCGACGAGCAGCCTCACCGGCCCGTATCCCATGCCGCGCGCGGCCAGCCGGGTCTCCTCGGGCACGGCCCGCAGCCCGGCCAAAATGTTCCGGACGAGCAGGGTGAGCGAGTACAGGACGAGTCCGGCGACGACGAGCGACGCGGAGAGTCCGTACACCGGCAGCAGCAGCGAGAACATGGCGAGCGAAGGCACGGTGTACAGGATCGTCGTCACGCCGAGAACCGGGCCCGCGGCCCAGCGCCGGTGGCGGGCCGCGAGGGCGAGCGGAACGGCGAGGGCCAGCCCGATGAGTACGGAGACCGCGGTGAGCTGGAGGTGCTCGACGACGGCGTCGCGGAGGATCTCGCGACGGCTGCTCAGATAGGCACCGCAGAGCCACTCATTGCGCGCGAGGCAGTCGTCGGGAGGCGCGGTCACCCGTCCATTGGAGCGTGGGCAGGCGAGCGGACGCGCGTCCTGATCGGCTGTCCGGGGGGCGTGCGGGCCGGCAGGCGTGCGAGGCCGGTGGCGTGGAGGGCGGCACCTCCGGGACGGGCGGCCCCTCGACCTATTCGGAGGCCGCTGACCGCGCCGCGGGCCGCTGGACCTTCTGCACCGTGACGTCGTCCGGTCCGAGCCGCCGCCCGTCCGCGGAGTGGATCTCCAGCGCCCGGGGCGGGCGGCCGTGCCGCAGATCGACCATCTCCGAATGCGGTTCGTCCGGTTCGAAGAAGTGCCCCTCGCCCCACTGCCGCAGCGCCACGATCACCGGGAAGAGATCCCGGCCCTTGGCCGTCAGCACGTACTCGTGGTACACGCTGCCGTCGGCCGCCGGGACCATGTCGAGGATGCCGCCCGTGACCAGCTCACGCAGGCGCGCCGCGAGGATGTTCTTCGCCACGCCGAGACTGCGCTGGAACTCCCCGAAGCGGCGGCTGCCGTCGAACGCGTCGCGGACGATGAGCAGCGACCACCAGTCGCCGATCGCGTCGACCGAACGAGCCACCGGGCAGTCGCTGTCGTTGAAGCGTGTCCGCTTGACCATGCCGTTCCCCTTCACACCATCGGTTGTAACATGCTACCAGCCGGGCTACGGTCCTCGTGGTAGCAAGTTGCAACCAATTCGATCGAAGGGGGCCCCATGGCCGACAGCGGGACGACGACGAGAACCGGGAACACGAGCGGGGGGACACCGGCGAGCGCACTGGCCGGACGCACGACGCTGCTGTTCGCGGTCGCGTCCGGTGCGGCGGTGGCCAATGTCTACTTCGCGCAGCCCCTTCTGGTCACCCTGAGCCGGGACGTCGGGATCAGTGCGGCGACCGTCGGCATCGTCGTCACCCTCACCCAGATCGGCTACGGGCTCGGACTGTTCCTGCTCGTGCCGCTCGGCGATCTCGTCGACCGGCGGAGCCTCGTCGTGACCCAGCTGGCACTGCTGGCAGCGGCGCTCATCGCCACCGGCACCGCCGCCACCGCACCGATCCTGCTGGCCGCCCTGGCAGCCGTCGGCCTTCTCGCCGTGGTGACCCAGACCCTCGTGGTCTTCGCCGCATCGCTGTCCGCCCCGGAACGGCGCGGCCGCGCGGTCGGCCTGGTCACCAGCGGAATCGTCATCGGAATCCTGCTCGCCCGCACGGTCTCCGGTGCGCTGGCCGACTTCGCGGGCTGGCGATCGGTCTACCTCACCTCCGCGGCGCTGACGCTCGTGCTCGCCCTGGCCCTGTACCGGGTGCTGCCGCGACGCCCGGCGGCGCCCTCTGCCATGCGGTACACGCGGCTCCTGCGCTCGACGCTCATGCTGTTCGCAGAGGAGCGCGTACTGCGGGTCCGCGCCCTGCTCGCCCTGCTGGTCTTCGCCGCCTTCAGCACCTTGTGGAGCTGTGTCGCGCTCCCGCTGAGCGCACCGCCGCTGTCGCTGTCGCACACCGCGATCGGAGCGTTCGGGCTCGCGGGGGCAGCGGGCGCGCTCGCGGCGGCTCCGGCGGGACGCCTGCACGACCGCGGTCTCGCCGGACGGACGACCGGTATCGCCCTGGGCCTGCTCACCGTGTCGTGGCTCCCGCTCACCCTCACCCAGCAGTCACTCTGGGCGCTGGCGATCGGCGCGGTCCTCCTCGATCTCGCCGTGCAGGCCGTCCACGTCACCAACCAGAGCCTGATCTACGCGATCCGCCCCGACGCCGGGAGCCGTCTGATCGGCGGATACATGATCTTCTACTCGGTCGGCAGCGCCACGGGCGCCCTCGCCTCGACGACCGTCTACGCGAGGGCCGGGTGGGGCGCGGTGTGCATACTCGGCGCCGCGTTCAGCGCACTCGCGCTCGTCGTCTGGGCGGCGACCCGCACGGGCATGCCCGCGGCAGGCCCGGCGGGGGCGTCCACCACGCCCGCCGGCTGAGCGGGCGGGTGCCGAGCGTGGCCTGCCTGGCACGGCCGTGTCGAAGACGGGGAGACGCCGCGGGCAACGGCGGCGCCTCCCCTGTGCGGTCGTCAGTGCTGCCCGGCCGCCGGTTCCAGCACGAAGACCGGAATCTGCCGGTCGGTCTTGAGCTGGTAGTCGGCATAGTCGGGGAACGCGTCGACCGCGCGCTGCCACCACACCGCCTTCTCCTCACCGGTGACCTCACGGGCGTTCATGTCCTGCCGGACCGGGCCGTCCTGCAACTCCACCCTGGGGTCGGCGACCAGGTTGTGGTACCAGACCGGGTGCTTGGGAGCGCCGCCCTGCGAGGCGACCACGGCGTACGTGCCGTCGTGCTCGACCCGCATGAGCGGGGTCTTGCGGATCTTGCCGCTCCTGGCCCCGCGGGTGGTCAGGATGATCACCGGCAGGCCCCGCATCATGGTCCCCTCGGTACCACCGGAACTCTCGAACAACTCGACCTGATCGCGGACCCACTGCGCGGGGCTCGGCTCGTACTCGCCCTTGAGAGGCATGGCATCTGTCCCATCGTCGGCATTCGGTGGTGCGCATACGCGGACACGCGGGTCTTGGTCTATCCCGTCGCTCCGAGAACTCTTTCATCATCGTGCCCGCCCGGGACGGGGGCGCAACCGCGTGTCATGACGACAGACGTAGCGGGTTCAAGGGCGCGGCGGACTCAGCCGCAACTGCAGCATCGCTTCGAATCTGGCCTCCGGATCGTCGAGGTCGATGCCCGCCACCACGGCCAGCCGTCTGAGCCGGTACCGGAAGGTGTTGGGGTGGATGTGGACGGCGGCAGCGGCGGCGGCCACATCGCCGAAGGTGCTCAGCCAGGCCTCCAGGGTGTCCGTGAGGGCGGTGTGGTGCTGGGCGTCGTACGCGCGCAGCCGGACGACCGGGCCGTCGGGGAGGTCGTCCTCGGCGGCGATCCGGTCCGTGAGCTCCTCCAGCAGCGAGGCGGCGTAGACGTCCGACAACCGAGCGGACCGTCGCGGGGAGCGGCCGGATCCCAGGACCCGCAACGCCCGGTCCGCGTCGGCGCGGGAGCGGCGCAGCTCGGCCGGGCGGGCGGCGAGTCGGCCTATGCCGATGACGGCGGGGACACGGTCGCCCACGCGGCCGAGGAACGCATCGGCCACCCGTAGCGCGTGCTCGTCCGAACTCGTGGGCAGGACCGCGTAGGTGACGCCCCCCAGCGAGGCCGCGGCCGTCCGGGGATGGATCGCGGCCAGATGCAGGGCGAGGGACTCGGCGACGCGGTGGCCCGCGGCCACCCGGTCGGGCGCCGAGGGCTCACCGGTCACGGCGAGTGCCAGTACGCAGGCGGACTGGGCGGACAGGCCCAGCCGCACGGCGGCCTGCGAGGCGTGGGGGCCGCCCTCCAGGACCGTGGCGAGCAGGTCCGCGCGCAACCGCCGTTCGACGTCCTCGCCCGTGCGGTGACGCAGCAGATGCAGGGCGGCCACTTTCGCGGCCTCGTGCAGGGCCTGCGTACGGTCCTCGCTCAGCGGTCCGTCGACCACGACCCAGATCGATCCGAGGATCTCGCCGCCCGCGCGGACGGCGATCGCGACCCGGGGCTTGTCGGAGATGCCGGCCACATAGACGGGTTCCTCCTTGCGGTAGATGGCCTGGAAGGCGCCGAGTTGCTCCAGGGCGCGCAGTTTCTCGGCGGGCACCTGGCGGTCGAGGATGGTGGCGATCCTGGCGTCGTCGCCCTCGTCCTGCCTGCTGGAGAAGGCGAGCACCCGGCCCCCGCGGTCCTCCACGGTGACCGGGCCGTCCAGCAGCCCGGCCGTCGCGTTGGCCAGCGCGAACAGGTCACCGGCGAGCGGCTCGGCGCCGTCGGCCTCGTCGGGGCCACCGACCGTGCCCAGTTCGTCCGCGGCGAGCAACGACCGCAGCAGCGCGGCCACCTGGGCCCAGGACGCGCCGGGCGTCAGTCCGAGCACGGTCAGGCCCGTGCGCGCGGCGGCCTCGGAGACGGGTCCTTCCACCGGGACCGGGGACCGGACCACCACGGCCACCGCGCCGAGCCCGGCCGCCCGGTCGACCAGGGCGGCGACCGGCTCGGCGCCGTACACCCCGACGCCGAGCACCACCGCGCCGGGCAGCCTGGCGGGCTCGTCCAGCGGGTCCTGGATGAGAACTCCACTGACGGTGCGGGCCGGGTCGGCTTCTCCGGCCACCACCTCGATCAACGTCGAACCCAGATCGCTGAGGATCCGGCCGAGCACGGCTCGTGGCTGCTCCGTCATCGTCACAAGGTAGTTGATCGGAGTTCGTCGACGGCGAGCCGTGCCACCTGTCCGATCACGCGGTCCGCCCGGGGATTGCGGAAGTCGGGGATGTCGGACCGGGTGAAGACGGCCACCGCCCAGCGTCCGCCGCCGAGGGCCTCGACGACCCCGGCCTCGTTGCGCCAGCCCGGCAGCGTTCCGGTCTTGCCCGCGAGGCGGTAGCCGTCGTCGAAGCCGGACGACAGCCGGTGCGGCCAGATCTGCTGCGCCATCACGGCCCGCACCTCGGCGCACGCCTCGGCCGGCCCGGCCTCGTCACGCCAGACGAGGGCCAGCAGTTCGGCGATGTCACGGGCCGTGCCCCGGGTGGTACGCCGGGGCACGCACACCGACAGCTCCATGACCTTCTCCGGCCCCTGCGCGGTCAGTGCGGCCATCCTCGCGTGTGCCTCGACCTCGGTGGTCACACCGAGATCGGCGAAGAGCGAGCTGGTCAGCTCCAGACAACCACCGATCAAATGGGTCTGTCTCCGCCCCAGTTCGGCGAGCATCACGTTCACCGTGTCGAGCCCGACCCGGTCCAGCACGACATCGGTGGCGGCGTTGTCGCTCATCGTCATCATCATGTGGACCAGGTCCCGCAGGCTCATCCCGACCGGGTCGGCGCAGCCCGAGGTGCCGATGCCGCCGTCGCGGTACTTCGGATCCACCTCGTGGCGCTCGGTCCGCTCCAGCCGTCCCGCCGCTGCCTCGCGGGCATAGGCGAGGGCGACCGGAATCTTGAAGACGGAGGCCAGGCAGACCGGTTCGTCCGCCGCGACGGCGATCGTCCGTTCGCCGTCGATGTCCCGGGCGAAGAAGAATCCCTCGACACCGGCTTCGTCGAATGCCGTCCGGATCCGTGCCTCGACGGTGGCGGACCGGTCGGCGGTCATCGGCTGATCCATTCGGTGGTCTCCGTCACTTCGGCCAGTTGCCCGGGGACCGGCGAGAGTCCGAGGCCGGGCGCGCGCGGCACGTCGAGATGGCCGTCCTTCAGCACGAACGGCTCGGTGATGTCGGTCCGGTAGTACCGGTCGGAGGCCGAGGTGTCACCGGGCAGAGTGAAGCCGGGCAGCGCGGCGAGGGCGACGTTGGCGGCCCGGCCGAGGCCGGTCTCCAGCATTCCGCCGCACCAGACGGGGACACCGTGCGCGGCGCACACGTCGTGGATCCGCCGGGCCTCCAGATAGCCGCCGACCCGCCCCGGCTTGATGTTGACGACCGAGCAGGCACCCATCGCGATCGCGTCGGCCGCCGAGCGGGCCGAGACAATGGACTCGTCCAGGCAGATCGGGGTGTTCACCCGCTCGGCCAGTCCCGCGTGGCCCCGGATGTCCTCCTCGTCCAGGGGCTGTTCGATCAGCAGCAGTCCGTACGGGTCGAGCCGGGCCAGCTGTGCGGCGTCGGCCAGGGTGTACGCGGTGTTGGCGTCCACCTGGAGCAGTACGTCGTCGCCGAAACGCTCCCGGACCGCGCGCACCGGTTCCACGTCCCAGCCGGGCTCGATCTTCAGCTTGATCCGCAGATAGCCCTCGGCCAGATAGCCGTCGACGGCATCCAGCAGTGTGGGGATCGAATCCATGATCCCGACCGACACTCCGGCCGGTACCCGTTCGGCCGTTGCCCCGAGCCATTGCCCCATCGACAGTTCATGGGCGCGCAGCCAGGCGTCCAGCACCGCGGTCTCCAGCGCGGCCTTGGCCATCCGGTGCCCCTTGAACGCGGCCAGTGCCGGTGCGACCGCCCAGGGGTCGAGCTCCGGGAGGGCGGCGAGCGCGGGCACAAGATAGCTGCGCAGCACATCCGCGGCGCCTTCTGTGTACTCCGAGGAGTACAGCGGATCGGCCATGGTGACGCATTCGCCGTAGCCCTCGTGGTGCTCGGTCTCGACCCTGATCAGCAGGATCTCCCGGGTGGTCATGGTGGCGAACGAGGTCCGGAACGGTGCGACCAGCGGCATCGCGATCCGGCGCAGTTCCACACCGACGAGCTTCATGCCTGCTTCTCCTGACGTTTGTCGATCACGTACCAGCCGTCCCGGGTGAATCCGGCGACGGTGTGCCCCTCGGCCATCAGGCCGCCGAGCACCTCGCGCAGCGCGTATCGCCATGCGCGGGCCAGAGGTGGGTCGATGCGGCGCAGCGTCTCGATCTCGGCGGGGATCCGGACCAGGACGGTGTCGCCGTCCCGGCGCCCGATGGCGGGACCGCCGTCGGGTTTGGCGTCCAGGCCGACCACCGCGTGTTCGCCCGCGGTGTCGACCGTGACACGGCGGGGTGTGCCCGCGGCGGATCCGACGGCGTGTTCGCCGGTCAGTTCCCAGAGGACCATCAGACGGTCCGTCTCGGTTCCGGCATTGACCTCGTCCTGCATCGCGCCGTAGAAGTCGGCCAGGTACTCGCTCGGCACCGCACCCAGTTTGGCCAGGTTGAAATAGGCGTTGCGGCTGATCAGCGGGTCGA
Source organism: Streptomyces sp. NPDC014727 (assembly GCF_043083485.1). NCBI lineage: Bacteria > Bacillati > Actinomycetota > Actinomycetes > Kitasatosporales > Streptomycetaceae > Streptomyces > Streptomyces sp. NPDC014727. Next base: position 131,598 of record NZ_JBIBYR010000008.1, read on the forward strand.
AGGTCCAGGTGACCGCGGTGATGCCGCGGCTCAGGGCCCAGGCCCGCTGATGCAGTTTGACGGCGTGGCCGACGTTGCGGCCCCGGGCGCTGTCGTCCACTCCGGCGATGTGCGAGTGCAGCCCGGCGGTGGCCAGGAAGCCCAGGCAGAATCCGACCATCCGGCCCTCCTGGTGGACACCGACGACATAGCTGCCGGAGTGGGCGAAGACCCGCAGCAGCTCCGGAGTGATCAGCGGATTTCCGGGGTCGGGCCGCCAGACCCGGTCCAGCACCTGGCAGGCCGTCCGCATCTCGTCCAGTCCGTGCAGCTCCGTGACGGTGACGCCGGCCCGGTGCGCCGCCTGGTCCGCGGCGGCGGCCGCGGCGACGGCCTCCGTGCCGTTCACGATCTCACCCGGCCTGCCGGCGGCTCGCGTACGAGCGAGGCCACCAGGAGGGCGACCAGCGCCGCGCGGCGGGGCAGTTCGGCGACGACCACATGCTCGTCGTCCGCGTGCGCCCCACCGCCCACGGCTCCGAGCCCGTCGAGCGTGGGCGTGCCCGCTCCAGCGGTGATGTTGCCGTCGGAGCCGCCGCCGACCGCCACCCCGCGCAGAGGGCCGAAGCCCAGCTCCTGGTAGCTGCTTCGGGCCAGTTCGAACAGTTCCGCCGAGGCGCTCGTCTGCAGCGGCGGCCGGTCGGGGCCGCCGGACCACGTGAGCGAGGCGCCCGCGAGCACCGACGGGAGGGCCCGCACGGCACGGTCCACCCGTTCCTGTTCGGCGGCGGTCTCCACCCGGACGTCGACCAGCAGCCGGGCACCGTCGGGCACCGTGTTGCGGGTGGTGCCGGAGGAAGTCACGGTCGGCGTGACCGTGGTGCCGGTGGCGGGGTCGGCGAGCGCGGACAACGCCAGTACCTGGTGGGCCAGTTCGACGGTCGTGTTGACGCCGCGGTGCGGTTCGAGACCGGCGTGCGCCGCGCGTCCGGCGATGTTCAGTTCGTAGCCGGACACGCCCTTGCGCGCGGTTTTCAGTGCGCCGCCCTCGCTCGCCTCCAGGACGAGTACGGCCCGTGTGCGGCGGGCCTCGGCCTCGATCAGGGCGCGCGAGGTCGGGGAGCCGATCTCCTCGTCGCCGGTGAGCAGGACCGACACCCCGTCCAGGTCGTCGAGCACCGACAGTGCGTGGAACAGCTGTGCGACGCCGGCCTTCATGTCGAAGCAGCCGGGTCCGGTCAGCCGGCCGCCGGCCACTGCGAAGGGGTGACCGGCCAAGGAGCCCACCGGCCACACCGTGTCGAAGTGGCCGAGCAGCAGCACCCGGTCGCCGGAGCCGAAGCGCCAGCGCAGAGCGGGCCGTCCCGAGCCGTCGAGCCACTCGGGCGCCGCGCCGGTCAGCCGGGTTCCGAGCCCGGCGACGACCCGGGCGCAGTCGGCGACGGCGGCCAGGTCCTCACTGGGCGACTCGGTACGGACCAGCGCCTCGATGTCGGCCAGCAGGCCCGGCAGCCCCGCCTCCAGGGCGGTGGCGATTGCGCTCACGTCAGCCCACCTTGGGGGTCGCGCGGCCACCGTGGTGGAGGTAGGGCGTGCCGTCGGCGAGTGTGTAGAACACGACCGGGACCCAGACCTTGAGGCCCGGTCGCTGCACCACGAACAGCCCCGGCTCGACCGGGTGCAGCTCGTACTCCTGCTCCGTGTCGGAGATCAGTCCGGCGAGCGGTCCCGTGATCCGGTCGAGCATCACCAGGCCGCCGTCCCGCTCCACGATCTCCACCCTGCTGGAGAGCCGCTGGTAGACGCCGACGTAGTCGGCGGGGTCCACCGCCACCGGATCCGTCGCCGGCCGGATCGTGCCGCGCATCGTCACCCCGGCCAGCTCCTGGACGATCTCCGCGAACACGTCCCGGTAGAGGCTCATGGTGTCGCCGCCGTTGGTGAGCAGGCAGACCGCCAGATCGGCCTCGGGCAGCACCCGCAGGAACGCGCTCTGCCCGATCGTGCCGCCGTCGTGTCCGTACACCCGCTGCCCGTCCCAGGTGTCGAGGAACCAGCCCAGCCCCCAGGCCTGGGCCAGGAGGTAGGGGTCGGGTACCTCGACCTGCGGGGTCTGCATGGCGGTGGCGCCCTCGGCCGAGAGGATCTTGGTGCCGTCCTCGGTGACGCCGTTGTCGAGGTGCAGCCGGGCGAACTTCAGTACCTCGCGCGGCGTCGAGCAGATCAGTCCGGCCGGTCCGGCCGAACGCATCAACCCCCACTGCGGGGCCTGCACCGGCGGGTCCCCCAGGTGCCCGATGGCGGCCCGGAAGCGCAGTGCCTCCTCCGGCAGGGTCACGGTGTGCGTCAGGCCCAGCGGACGGAACAGGCGCTCCCGCATCAGCTCGTCCCACTGGACGCCCGTGACGACTTCCAGGACCCGGCCGAGGAGCGTGAAGCCCGCGTTGCAGTACGACATGGTGGCACCGAGCGGGTGGTTGGGGGTGGCGTCGCCGAGCTGCGCGACGTACTTCTCCAGGCAGTCGTCGCCCCGGCCGGTGTCGGTGAACAGGTCGCCGTCGATCCCGCTGGTGTGGTCGAGGAGATGACGGAGCGTCACACTGTTGGTCAGTTCCTCGTCGGCGAGCCGCAGTTCGGGAAGTACGGAGAGGAGGGGCGCGTCCAGTTCGAGCAGGCCCTCGTCGACCAGGGCCATCGCCACGGTGGTGGTCCACACCTTGGAGATCGAGCCGATCTGGAACAAGGTGTCGGTGGTCGTCCCGATCCCGGCGTCGGTGTTGGCCAGTCCGACGGCGGTCTCGGCGATCAGTTCGCCGCGGTGCAGGATGCCGAGACTGGCGCCGGGGACGGAGTGGCGGGCGGTCAGTTCGGTGAGGCGGGCGGTCCAGCGGGCTGACAGGGCGGTGGTGTCGGTCATGTTCGGCTCCCATTCCGTTTCGTTTCGTTCCGCTTCGTTCGGCGGGTTCGGGGTGTTCGGGGTGTTCGGCGGCTTCAGCGGTCGGTGTGCGTGGTGACCCATTCGATCAGCCGGCGGGAGTAGTCCTCCCGGTGCGAGGGCCGGCCGTCCAGGAGGAAGAGGTGCGAGCTGCCGGGGTACACGACCAGCCGGACCGGCACGTCCCGGGTGCGCAGCGCGTGGAACCACTGCTCGGCCTGACCGACCGGGCAGGTGTCGTCCGCGCCGCCGTGCAGGATCAGGGTGGGCGCGCGGACCGCGTCCGCGTGGCTGATCGGCGAGAGCTCCGTCAGCCGTTCCGGGTCGCCGATCTCGAAGTCGGCGATCAGGTGTCCTTCCTCGGAGGTGCCGGCCATGCTCCTCAGGTCGACCAGGGTGCCGCCCGGGACGACGGCGGCGAAGACGTCGCTGCGGGCGGAGAGCCAGCAGCTCAGATAGCCGCCGTAGCTGTAGCCGGTGAGCGCGATCCGTTCCGGGTCGACGAGCCCCTCGGCGACGAGGGTGGCGACCGGTTGCAGGACGTCCTGCTCGTCCGTCTCGCCCCAGGCACCCACGGCGGCCGTGTAGAACGCCTCGCCGTAGCCGTCGCTGGCACGGACGTTCAGCGTCAGGACGGTCCAGCCCCGCGAGGCCAGCTCCTGGTGGTAGAGGTGGGCGGGATCGGAGTGCGGCGCCCAGGCGTTGTGCGGGCCGCCATGGACGTCGACCAGCAGCGGCCCGCCCGCGGGCGTCTGCGCGTCCCGGGTGATCATGCCGTGCACCACGGTGCCGTCCGCGATGGTGAACTCGCGTTCGGTCACGGGGTGGAGGGCGATCTCGGGCAGCGACCGGGTCATGTGGTCGGTCAGTCGCACGGACGGTGCTCCGGCCGACGGCCCGGCCGGTTCCCCGGACGTCCAGGCGTCCAGGTCGAGCAGTTCGATCTCGGCGAAGCTCGACGCGTCGGAGACCACCACCGCCGCCCGTCCGGCCTTCGTGGCGACCGAGCAGCCGCTGACCCCGGTGCCGACGGGCAGCGGAGAGGCGCTGATCCCTGCCGCGTCCACCCGGTACAGGCGGGTGGCGCCCCGGTCGCGGGCGCAGAACACGATGGCGTCGCCGTGGAACTGCGGCAGCGCACCCGGATAGCCCGGCCCGCCGGGCAGGACATTGCGGTCCAGGGCGGCGCCGACCGACACCGGCGCCGATCCGTCCAGGGGCTGGCGCAGCAGTTCCTGATGGCCGACAGCGAACGTGGTCCGGCCGACGACGAGCAGGGCGGATCCGTCGGGGAACCAGCTCACCGGGCCGGCCAGGCCCTCGGCCGGGCCGATCCGGCGGGGCTCGGGCGCGTCTTCCCCGACTCCTACGACATGGGCGGCCGAGGTTCCGAGCACAGCCGCGTCCGGGCCGCTCTGCGCCGGGTAGGCGAGCTGTGTGCCGTCGGGCGACCAGGTGGGCGGGCCGGCGTGCCGGTCGCCGTGCGTGAGCTGCCTGACCTCGCCCGACTCCACCTCCACCACGAACAGTTGTGTCCGGACCGATCCGATCGTCCCGGCCCCGTCCGCCTTCCAGCCGAGGGCGTCGATGATCACGGGGGCGGTCTCCTCGCGCCGGGTCGCGGGGGCCGAGAAGGCGATCCGTGATCCGTCCGGGCTCCAGACCGGCGTGCCCGCTCCAGCCGGGCACCGGGCGGGCGTGGTGAGCGGTACGGCCTCTCCTCCGTCGACGGGGAGCAGATGGAGCTGCCCTTCGCGCAGGAACGCCAGCCGCGTCCCGTCCGGGGACCAGCGCGGCGTGGTGTCCGCGGGGCCGTGGGTGAGCCGCCGGGCCGGGCCTCCGCCGGCGCGCACCTCCCACACGGAGCGGACCACACGGTCGTTCTCGGCGTCCTGGGTGGCCAGGGTGTAGGCGACACGTTCCCCGTCGGGGGAAAGCGCGGGATCACCGGGGATCTCGAACCGGTACAAGTCGTCGATCTTCAGCGGTCGGGTCATGACGTCTCCTCGGCGAGGGCGAGAGTCGGTACACAGGAGATCAGGTTCCGGGTCGTCGGGTGCTCCGGGCGCTCCAGCACCCGGTCGGTGGGGCCGCACTCGACGAGGCGTCCGCCGTCCATCACGGCGACCTGGTCGGACAAGTAGCGGACGACTGCGAGGTTGTGGGAGATGAAGACCATCGCGAAGCCCAGCTCGCGCTGGAGGCGGCGCAGCAGATTGAGCACCGCGCCCTGGACCGACACGTCCAGGGCCGAGGTGATCTCGTCCGCGATCAGCACGGCGGGCCGGGCCGCCAGAGCCCTGGCCAGGGCCACCCGTTGGCGCTGGCCGCCCGAGAGCGCGTCCGGGGTGAGCGCCGCCCTCGCGGGGTCGATGCCGACGAGCTCCAGGTAGTGGGCCACCTCCGCGTGGCGTGCCGCACGGCGTTCACGGGCCGTTGCCCTGCGGACAGTCCTTTCGCGCCGGCCGGACCGCGGGGCCGGTGCCGTGCGGGCGAGAGCTTCGCCCGGGTCGGCTCCTCGGGGCGGCTCCAACGCTTCGGCGATCGACGCGCCGATGGTCATGCGCGGGTCGAGCGAAGCGTACGGATTCTGGAACACCAGTTGCACCGGGCTGCGCCCGTGCCGTCGCCCGGCATCGCGCCCGGCGACCAGTACCCGCCCGGAGTGCGTCGGCGCCAGCCCGACGACGGCCTTCCCGAGGGTCGATTTACCCGACCCCGAGCCGCCCACGAGTCCGGTGACCGTTCCCTCCGGCACCAGCAGGTCGACGTTCTCCACCGCGGTGAAGCGACCGTAGCGCACGGTGATTCCGCGCAGTTCGAGTGAGCTCACGGCGTTGCCTCCGCTCCGTTCGAGGTGGTCCGGGCGGGCGTGCCGACCGCCACCGCGTCCACCGGGAACCAGCAGGCGACCCTGTGGCCGGGTCCGGACGAGGTGAGGTCGGGGACCTGGTCGTGGCAGCGGTCCCGGGCGCGTTCGCAACGCGGTGCGAAGGGACAGCCCGGACCCGCCTCCCCCGGTTCCGGCGGGCGGCCGGGGATGGTCGCCAGTTCCGTACCGGGGTCCGTGGCCATGGTCGGGACGGCCCCCACCAGCGCCCGGGTGTACGGGTGGGCCGCGCCGCCAATCAGTCCGGCGACGGGAAGATCCTCGACGACCAGGCCTCCGTACATCACCAGAACGCGTTCGCAGACCTGGGCGACGACGGCGAGGTCGTGGGAGATCAGCAGCAACGCGGCGCCGGACTCCTCGCGCACCTCGGCGAGCAGGTCGAGCACCTGTTGCTGGACGGCCACGTCGAGTGCCGTGGTCGGCTCGTCGGCGATGACGAGTTTCGGCTCGCCCATCAGGCCCATCGCGATGACGGCGCGTTGTCGCATCCCGCCGGAGTACTCGTGCGGCCGCTGCCGTGCGCGCCTCTCCGGCGAGGGGATACGGACTGCGCCGAGCCGGTCGGTGGCGCGTGCCATGGCCTGCGCCCGGGACGCTCCGAGGTGCACCTCGGCCACCTCGGCGAGCTGGCGTCCCACCCGCAGCGCCGGGTTGAGCGACGCCATCGGGTCCTGGAAGACCATGGCCAGCTCGGTGCCCAGGCGCGGGTCCGCGCGCGGATCGTGGCCGTCGAAGCGGAGCGTGCCCGCGTCGACCCGTCCCGGGTGCGGGACCAGATCCGCCAGGGCCAGGGCGCTCAGGCTCTTTCCGGATCCCGATTCCCCGACCAGGCCGACGGCCTCGCCGGCGCCGATGTCCAGGGAGATCCCGCGTACGGCGTGTCGCCCGCCGGGAAAGGTCACGCGCAGGTCGCGCGCCCGGACCAGTGGCGCGTCGTCGTTGCGGGGGCCCGTGTCGACCGGTGCCGCGGCCCGCTGTCCCGGCGCCGGGACCGGTGTCCGCGGCGTCCGTCGGCCGCCGGCCTGGGCGAGCGCTTCACCGAGCAGCCCGAACACCAGCCCCGTCAGGACGACGGCCGCGCCGGGTGCCAGGGCCGCCGCCGGGTTCACGTAGATCCGGTTCAGCTGCTCGTTGAGCAGCCGCCCCCAGTCGTACTCGGGCGGCTGTACGCCCAGGCCGAGGAACGAGAGGCCGGAGAAAGCGACCAGGATGCCACCGGTCGCCTGGGCGGCGAACAGCACCGACGGCTCGGCTATGTTGGGGAGCAGATGGCGTACCACCAGCCGGAACCGGCCCACACCGAGGATCCGCGCAGCGGCGACGTAGTCCGAACCCGCGACGGAGGCCGTCAGGTTCTGCACCAGCCGTGCCATGGGCGGGACCATGGCCAGACCCACGGCGAACACCGCGCCGGTGCTTCCCACCCCGAAGATCGTGGCGAGGAAGAGCAGGAACAGCAGTCCGGGAAAGGCCACCAGTACGCCCACGGTCGCGGTGATCAGCCGGCCCGGGCGTCGGCCCACCACCGCCGGCGCGACACCGAGCAGCAGCCCGCCGCCGACCCCGACCACGGCGGCCAGCAGGGTGAGTCGCAGGGTCAGCCGGGTCGCCACCACCACGCGGGCGGCGATGTCACGGCCGAGCTGGTCGGTGCCCAGCAGATGCGCGGCGCTGCTGCCCTGGTTGATGGCGTCGGTGTCGACCCGCGCGGCCTGGTCACCGAGCAGGACCGGTCCGAACACGGCGACCAGCGCCACGACCAGGCAGCCGGTCAGCGCGGTGATGCCGATCGGTGTCCGGAGCGTGCGCCCCAGCCGGTGCCGCAGTGAGGTGTCCTGATCCTGGTGTGGCATCGTCAACTCCCGCGGACGGTGGACTGAGGGTCGGCGACGGCCACGGCCACGTCGACGGCGAAGGTGATGAGCAGCGCGGCCGCCCCGTAGACCAGCACGACGCCCTGGACCAGCGGATAGTCCTTCTCGGTGATCGCCTGGACGATCGTCGTGCCGAGTCCGGGCCAGGCGAAGACGTTCTCGACCAGTACGGTGCCGGCGAGCAGCGAACTGAACAGCAGGCCGCCCAGGGTGAGCGAGGACGTCAGCAGATTCGGCAGCGCGTGCCGCAGATAGCGCAGCCGCGCCGGAAGCCGCTTCGCCCGCGCGGTGCGCATGTAGTCCTCGCCGAGCACCCGCAGGGTCTCCACCCGGACGATGCGCGACAGTGCGGCCGCCGGGACGACGGCGAGCGCCAGCACCGGCAGGACGTAGGAGTCCACACCGCCGCGCGAAGCCACCGGGAAGACCGGCCATGCCACGGCGAACGTCGCGACCAGGCCGACCGCCAGCAGGAATTCGGGCACCGCGCCCAGGAAGCCGGTGACGCCGGTGAAGGCCAGCTCGCCGCGGCGCCTGCGGCCGTCCTTGGTCAGCACCGCGGCGGCCATTCCGACCGGGACGGCGAGCAGCAGGATCAACGCGAACGCGGGGACGGTGATCTGCAGGGTCGCCGGGAGCCTGCTGGAGATGATCTCGGAGACGGGCATCTGGGCGCCGATCGAGTCACCGAGCCTGCCCTGGAGGAGATGGCCGACGAAATCCCCGTACTGCTTCGGTAGCGACTGGTCCAGGCCGAGCGAGTGTCTGCGGGCCGCGATCAGCGCCGGGTCGGCGGTGGTGCCGAGTGCCGACCGCACCGGGTCGCCGGGGATCAGATGGATCATCGCGAACGCGGCCGTGACCAGCGCGGCCAGCGACACCACCAGCCGCCAGGTCCGGCGCAGGACGAATCCGGCCCAGGGGCTGCGGGCGGTCGTGCTCAGGGAATCGAGGGTGATCGTCGCCATCAGCCGGCGCTCCGCCGCAGAGTGCTGGGGATGATGCCGGAGCCGTCCACCTCGAAGGTGATGCCCTTTCCGTAGTACCGGAGCGGCCTGTTGACGATCGGCACGATGTCGACGTTCTTGACCAGGGCGGCGTCGGCCGCGTTCCACAGGTCGCAGCCCGAGATGCCGGGCTTCGCCGAGGCCTGTGCGGCGAGCCGGTGGTAGTCGGCGTTGGCGAGGGAGCCGAAGTTGTTGCCCTTGGGCGGTGGCGGCCCGTCGTAGAACTGGGTCAGCTGGTCCGGGAGGACGACCCCGATGGGAGCCCAGGCCACATCCCAGTCGCCGCCGGTGAGGGTGGCGAGGATGCTGGAGGAACCCGTCGGCTTCGCCGATGCCTTCACACCGAACGACGTCCACTGCTGGACGGCCAGTTCGACCGCCGAGGCGACCTGTGGGCCCTGATTGGTCGGGTAGCTGAGCCCGACGGCGAGCGGCTTGCCGTCCTTGGTCCAGGTGCCGCCGCTCTTCGCCCAGCCCGCGGCGGTGAGTGCGGCGGTGGCCCGCGCCGTGTCATGGGCGGGAAGGTTGCCGGTCACCGTGTCGCCGGTGCAGGGGGTGGGAGCCGTCTCGCCGATGCCGGTGGCGGGCCTGCCCTTTCCCCCGGTGGCCACGTTTGCGAGTTGCTTCAGGTCCAGTACGGAGACCAGGGCCTTGCGGACCGCCCGGTCGGCGCCCGGGTGGCCGGCGGCCTGGTTGAAGAGGAGCTGCCCGAAGAGCGCCTGGGTGGTCTCGCGGTTCACCTTTGCCGCGTCCAGCCTGTCCTGGTCGGCGCCGTTGATCAGGGCGCCGTTGATCTGCCCGGCCATCAGGAGATTGGCCGCGGTGGACTCGTTGGCGACCACCTTGAACACCAGCTTCGCGGGGAGGCCGGCTCCGGTGGTTCCGCGGGGCCCCCAGGCGTATCCGTCCCGCTTGACATAGGTGTAGTGGTCGCCCGGAACCGCTTCGGTCAGCCGGTACGGTCCGCTCGCGTCGGTCGCCTTGGTCAGGGCTTCCGGTGTCGCCAGGCTCTTCTTGCAGAGCAGGGGCAGCAGCCGGGACATCTGCACGATGAACGGTGCGGGTTTCGTCGTGGTGACGGTGACGGTCCGGCTCGCCCTGTCGGCCTCGGCCACAGCGGTGACGGGGACGGAGAGCCCGAGCATCGGGGACTGGTTCTTCGCATCGGCGATGTGGTTGTACTCGGCTGCCACGTCGTCGGCGGTGAGCGGCGCTCCGTCCTCGCAGGTCACCCCTGAGCGGATGGTGAACTTCGCGGAGGTCGGCGTGGCGGACCATTTCTCGGCCACTCCGGGGACCAGTGAGCCGTCGGCCTCGATGTGCACGAGCGTGTCGTAGGCGAAGGAGTTCATCGACAGCGCGGTGCCGGCGAGCGCCGTGGTGGGGCTGAGGGTGCCCGGATCGGCGGCGACGGAGAGCACCACCGTCGCCCCGCCACCGCCTTCGGTGGACGAGTCGCCACCGCACGCGGCCGCGGTGGTGACCAGGCCGAGCGCCGTGACCATCGCGGCCGCGGACCGGACCCCTCGCCTCGTGCCGAATCTCGTCTCCGTGCCTGCGGTGCTGGCCATGGTCACCTCCGGGGGAGCGGCACGCCGCCGCCGAGTGAGGGAACATTAGGCAGCCGCGCAACGGCCCCGAGTGGTCGCGCCGCACGAAAAACCGTTCTGCCGACGGTGCTCCACGACGAAGACGAACACGAGGGTGCGGGGGCAGGAGCGGTCCGGTCGGGCGGAGCGAAATCCGATCGCGGTCGAATCGGGTGCCTGGAAGCCTGTGGCGCATGTCCACCCAGCACCAGGTACGCGCCCACTACGACGAACGGACGATCGTGGTGTACCAGGCGTACTCACCCGCGGTCGCCGGACCGTCCCTGCGGGCGAACCGGTTCGTGCCGCCGTTCTCGTTCAACCGGATGACCTGGATCAAACCGTCGTTCCTGTGGCTCATGCACCGCAGCAACTGGGCACAGAAGTCCGGGCAGGAACGCGTGCTCGCGGTACGCCTCACCCGTGCCGGCTGGGAGGAGGCGCTGTCCCGGGCCGTGCTCACGACGACCGACCCGGCGATCGTCGCCCGAGCCCCCGTCCACGTCCAGTGGGATCCCGAGCGTTCACTTCGGGGAGCCGCGCTCAATCACTACAGCATCCAGGTCGGGGTCGGGCGCGGGCTGATCCGCACCTTCGCGGAGGACTGGGTCGTCGGCCTCACCGACGTGACGCCACAGGTTCGCAGGATCGCGGCACTCAGGCAGAGCGGCCGGACCGCGCAGGCCCAGCGGCTGCTTCCGTCCGAGCGGATCTACCCGGTGCCACCGGCCACCGCGCGAAATCTCCTCGTCGACGCGTGAACGCCGCCTCCCGGCCGTCCCGAGCGGCCGCGGTGGCGGCAGGCCGCGACGGCATGGCGCACGAAGGGCGCGAGCCACGGAGGGCCCGGGTGAGGGATTCGGGCGGAGGGTTCGCCACAGCAACGCAATCCCTCGATCAGGTGTCAGACCACCTGGCGGGTGAATCGAACGTCACATCACGCTCCCTTCACCAGCGCCCCCAAGCCTCCCCGATCGAGTCGAACTTTCGTCCGACGATTCGTCCGTCATGACCCGTGACGAGTCCCCGCGCCACGCGTTTTCCGATCACACGTCCGGTACGGCCGACTTCGAGGAGGAACCGTGAGTCTCCGTCCCATCCCTACCGTCCTTCACCTGGTGTTCGAGAATCGTCCCGCGCACGCGCCACCCTCGCGGCACCTCGTTGACGCCCGGTCCGGCCCGGTCCGTCCCCCGGTGCCGTTCGGGAATCAGGAAGCGGGTGCGGCGTGAAGGTCTTCGGACGGGTGCGGATGGCCGAGCCGGCCGTCTCCGCGAGCGAGAAGGAACTGTTCGGCGGTCCCCTGCGCTATGACACGGGCTGGTCCGAGCACGAACTGTCGACGCTGGACCTGACCATGCCGGAGGCGGTGCGCGTGCTGCCCCGGCTGGTCGGCACCACCCTGCGGCGGGCCTGGCGCGCCGATCGCCCGGCTCTGGTGGTGCTGGCCGTGAGCGAGATCGGACAGGGGGTCGCCGCGGCGGTCGGGCTGCTCGCGGTCAATGCCGTGATGCACGCGCTGCTCGGTACGAAGGCCCCGGTCGACCGGCTGTACGAGGCGCTGCCCGCAATGGCCGCGGCCGGGGCGATCGCGGTGATCAGCGCGTGCCTGGCCTGCTGGTCCACCGCACGGGCGGGGCGTCTGGAGCCCCTGGTGGAGCGGCTGGCCACGACGGAGTACCTGGCCGCCGCGGCGGCGGTGGAGCTGGAGGCGATCGAGGATCCGGAGTTCCGCCGCCTCATCGAAGTCGCGCAGTACGGCGCCGCCTCCGCCCGGCGCATGATCGGCGCCTGTGTCGCAGCCCTCAACGGCGCCATCTCCCTCCTCGCCACCGGCGGCGTCCTCACCGTTCTGCACCCGGAAGTCGCTGCTTAATCATCGTGTCGCTTTCCTCGCGGTACACCTTGGAGTGATTCCTTCAAGTCTGTTGCACTGAGGTCGTGTCGAATATCTAGGCTCCGCGCCATGCAACTGATCGGCTTCTCCGCCACCGGCTGGGAGTCCTGGGATGTGGCTCAACAGCCGCTCATCCGGGACCGGATGCCTGTACTCATCGACGACGACCTGAGATTCGAGGACGCTCCAGGAGCGCCCCGGCTGACGGTGTTCGTCAATCGCTGGCTGCGTGAGCTTCCGTTGAACGGTGCTCCAGCCACGCGCACTTGGCAGAACAGCGCCAACTGCCTCCGCGACTGGCTGACGTTCCTCCAGGTCCGGGGGGTCAGCCCCCTGGATGACGGCCGGGATCTGCGTGCCGCCCTGGGCATGTACGCCGAGTATCGGCTGGCCGGCGAGCTCAAGGACCGCTGGGACCCCAGCACGTGGAACCTGAACATGGGCATCCTGTCGGGCTTTTACTCGTGGGCCCGTGAAGAAGGCATCGCCTCCGCCGTGCCGTTCAGCTACCGGATGGGCCGGCGCATGGCGGAGGGGGTTCTGGTCGAGGTGGAGCGGAACCTCGCCAAGCTGCGCACTCCGAGGCCGCACACAACGATCAAGTACCTGGAACAGGACTTCGCGGAGCTGTTCGTGCGGGGCCTGGCAGGGCTCGGCCCGGACGGCGAGCCGGACCCGCGCTACCGCGGCCGGGAAGGGGCCCGCAACGCGGCGATGGCCCGCCTGGTGCTGTCCAGTGGCCTGCGGCGGCAGGAGTTCACGCACCTGACGATCTACGAGGTACCGCCTCTTCCGACCCGCCCGCGAACGCTGCCCGTTCTGTTTCCACTGAGTCATGCGATCACCAAGGGGCAGAAGGCCCGTACATCGTGGATCAGTTATGAGGCGCTCGCCGAGGTGCACCAGTACATCGAGCTGGACAGGGCGGCGTCGGCCGAGGGCTTCACGTGGCGGCCACCGTCGAAGCTGGGTGAGCCGCTGGTGGTGGAGGAGCCCGACTGGGAGGGCGCGCTCCTCAACGGGGAGCGGAGGTCGTGGCGGAAGTTACGGCCGGCCGAGCGGCTGCGCCTGGTCGCTCCGGATGGCGGGTCGCCGCTGTTGGGCCTGCAGTCCTCGGGGAAGCCGTTCGTGGACTGGGCAACGGTCTTCCGTCGGACGTCGGCGCGTATCCGCGAGCGGTTCGAGCCGCGGTTTCCGACGGTGGCCCCGCACCGGCTGCGTCACTCGATGGCGATGGCGACCCTTGAGTGGCTGGTCACGGGCTACTACCAGCGGGCGGCTGCCCTCGCGGCGGACACCGGAGACGACGCCGCGATGGCTCTCTACCTGACCCGAAACGATCCGATGCTGATCCTGCGCGACCTGCTCGGACACCAGAGTGTTCTGTCCACGGAGCTTTACATCGCTCGCCTGGACGTCACACGGATCTATCGCGACGCCTACGAGGACACGACCGGCGCACCACATCCGGAGGCCGCTGCCGAAGCTGCGGCGGAGTTCGATGACGAGGAGGCCAGCGAATGCCCGCGTATGTGAAGGACGCGCCGTTGGCCGTGCACTTCGTGTTCCCCAACGGTGGTAAGTGGACGGCCGCTCTGGACGGTCTGCCGAATCCCGGGCTGGCGCGCGACCTTGCGAAAGGGCTCGCGGCCAACGCGCATCCCGAGGGCGGCATCGGCGCGAAGAACACGGCGAAGGCGTACGCGGTGGCCCTGCGCCAGCTGGTGAGCGCTTTGGCTGAGGCCGGGTTCACCGGGAGTGCCCAGGATCTGACGCGGGCCACGCTGGTGCGTTACTGGATGGCCAGCACGTATACGCGTGAGCGCGAGACCCGCATGCTGTTGAAGGGCTTCGACGCGGTCACCGGAGCCTTGCGTCCGGAAGTGCGCACGTACCTCACGGGAAACCAGATCCAGGCGTATCGAAGCACCAGCCCGTACAAGGCGTACACCGATGGGGAGTGGGAGCGGCTGGAGACGTCATGCCGGGCAGTGGTGGACGACAGTTGGGCCCGTCACCGTCGTGCACTGGAGCTGGCCTCGCAGGGCGGCGAGCCGTCGGGGAGCGCGCACCACAGTCCGCAGGACATCGCGTGGCTGCTGTTGCGGGACGGCCCCTTTCCGGACCGGCCCGTGTACCGGGCGCAGACCCAGGGCACGAAGTCGACGCAGTGGGACCTGCGCCGGGCAGTGCGGCAGGTACGCAGCGATCTGTTTCCGCACCCGATCGTCCAAGTCGCCTACTCCGTCTTGTTCGGCATGTACTGCGGGGTCGTGCCGGACGGCATTGACGATCTGGGGTTGGACGGTCTCGAGTGGACCGGCGACACCTCAATAGTGATCACCTACATCAAGGGCCGTACCGCGCGGGAGAGTTCGAATCTGCCGACCCGAGCGGTGCGGATCCTGGAGCGGTGGCTGGGGTACTCGGCTCCGCTGCGGAGCTTCGCCGACGACGAGCTCCGAGGGCAGCTGTGGATCTCGTACAGCCCGAAGTGGTTCACGACGGGTGGAGGGTTCAGCCCAATCGTCGGTCCTCCGTCGGACACGGACCGCCATCGGGATCTGGTGAAGCAGGTGGGCCTGGTGGACGATGCGGGGAAGCCGTTCGTGATCCATCGCGGCCGGATTCGCGCGACGTACCACGAACGGCTGGCGAGACGGGGGTGGACCGGACGGGCCACGATCGATCCGAACCACACCGCCCGCACCGAGGGCGATCACTACGTCACTCCGACCAGTCCTGCGCAGCTCGATGCGGTGGAGTCGATCATCGAGGACGGCCAGGCCGACGTGCTGCGCAAGGCGCTGCCGCCGGTGGTGCTCTCGGCGGAGCAGGCAGCGCGGTTCGCAGAGGACTTCCCTGACGACGTGAAGCGGCTCGAGCTGGATGCCGCTGCCATCGCCGAGCTGGTCGGCGGCGAGCGTGATGTGTTCACTGCGGCGTGCGCCGATCAACTGGCCGGGGTCCACGGTCCAGCCGGGCAGCCGTGTCCAGCCCGTCCATGGGTCTGCCTGCTGTGCCCGCTGTCGGTGTTCCTTCCACGTCACGCAGCGAATCTGCTGCGGTTGAACGCCTTCTTCTCGCGGCAGTTCCGGCAGATGTCCACGGAGAACTTCGTCCGGGTCTTCGGTCCGTACGCCGACCGCCTGGCCACCGAGATCCTGCCGAAGCTCTCCGAGGAGACCAAGGAGAAGGCCGCACGCGAGGTGGCAGACGACGACACTGGTCTCCCGCTCCGACCCGAGGAAGGAACTCTGTGATGCGCCGGTCCGTATCCGCGTCCCTGCCTCGTCACCGTGGGATTGTCTCGGTCTTCGCCCAGGTGGACGTGTGTGAGATCGCCGGGCTGAGGCTGGCCGAGGGGGCGATGCGCCCGCGATTCGAGCAGGATCGCTGGGTGTTTTCCGGTCTGGTGGACGCGCACCGGATGATGACCGAGCGCGAGCAGATCTGGGACTTCACCGAGATCATCGATCCGCAATGGCGGGTCGTGGCCAAGGAGATCCTGTTGGCGATGCTGGCCCCGCAGTACGAGGCGGTGCTGGAGTGCGCGCATGCGCTGCGGGCGGCTCGCTCCCCTCGGACTCTCTACGGCTTCCTGGAGAAGTACATCGAGTGGTTCAACTGGCTTACAGACAAAGGCATTACCTCTCTGCGTGGCGTCTCGCAGGAACTGTGTGAGCGCTATCTGGAGGAACGCTCATGGAGCGTTCCTCGCCTGGGGCGGCCCCGACGACGTCTGGAGCCGTACTCGACCGTGGCGCACGTCAGGATCCTCAAGCTGATCGCCCAGTACGAGGAGCTGCTGTCCGGCGACGGCTACGACGTGGGGTTCGTACCGTGGAAGGGGAAGACCGCCACCCAGGTCGTCGGCTACAAGTCGAAGGGGCCGAACCTGACGCCTCCCGTGCCGGACTCCATGCTGCAACCGTTGCTGGCCACCTGCCTGCACCTGGTCAACGAGGTGGGGCCGCATCTCGTAGATCTGATGGAGACGGTGCGCGCCGACAGAGCGGCCCCTCCGACGTCGGGCGGCGTGACCCTCGCGCAGCTTCCCGCTCTGAGGCAGGTCCTGGAGCGCATGCGGACGTCGGGAGCGCCCCTGCCGGCAGTCGATGACGCGCAGCTGCGCAAGCGGACCACGCTGGGAGAAGAAGGCCCGCTGAAGCATCTGGGCTGGGAAGCCCTCGCCCGCACGGTCGGCGCGCGGAGATTCGGGGACGACGCGCGGCAGGCTCTGATCCTGGAGCTGACCGCGCTGGCCGCCGAGGTCGGCTTCCAGCCGCCGCTGGCCAGACAGGCCGCGGTAATCCCGCGTGTGGTCAACAGCGAGCTCGTGCCATGGACGCTGCCGCTGGCCGACGGTGATCTCTTCTTCATGGTCGATCACGCGGTGACGGCCTGTCTGGTGGTGACCTCCGCGCTCAGTGGGATGCGGACCAGTGAACTGCTGGAGCTCGAAGCTGGCTGCCGGCTCCCCGCCGTGGCGACGCCCGGGGGCGGCCGGCGGTTCCGGCTCGCCAGCCGCCTGATCAAGGGGCAGAAGTTCGGGGGCGTCCCCGACGAGTGGGTGGTCATCGAGCAGGTGGACCGCGCGGTGGCCCTTGCCGAACGGCTGGTGAACCGGTCGGCCGGTGAGGCGCTGTTCGGCACCATCGACCTGGCCGGCCGGTTGAAGAATCTGCGCGGCTGGCTAGAGCGGACCGGCAACCGGGAACGCTGGGGCTTGCCGGTCATTCCCCAAGGTCCGCTCAGCGCCCGGATGTTGCGCCGGACACTGTCCCTGGCCATCGCAGAACGGCCCGGCGGCCTCCTGGCGGCGAAAGTCGCCCTCAAGCACATCTCCGTGGCCACCACGGAAGGCTATGCCGCTCGCCCCGGCGGCTCCCAGCGACTGTTCCATGCCGAGATCGAAGAAGCTGAGGAGGCCCATCACGTGCAGCTGACGGTGGAAGCGTTCCGGGATGTCCAAGCGGGCCGAATGCCCGCCGGTCCCGGTGCGCGGGGCCTGATCGAGGCGTTCCACCACGTGGACGCTCAGTTGAAGAACGCGGCCCGTACGGACCCGAAGATCCTCAAGGACGACCGTCACTTGGAGGGACTCCTGCGCAAGCAGGCCAGGACACTCCACGTCGGGCCCGCCAACTTCTGCTGGTTCCGCGACCCGTCCAAAGCCCTATGCCTGCGCCTGGCCGGCACGCCCAATGCCACGAAGCCGCTGGTGGGGATGTGTGACTCGGCGCGTTGCCCGCAGGCCACCCACCATCCCTGTCACCGTCCCGTGTGGGCCGGGCAGGCCACCGCCATCGACGTGTTCATCCAAAGCCCCCGGGTCGCCAAGGGCGAGAAGGCGCGCCTGGCCCCCGAACGCGACCGCGCCCTGCGAGTCGTAGCCGAGATCGACACCGCCCAGACCGTTTCCATTGGAGAGGACTGAGATGGCCCGGCTCACCGAGGAGTCCAAGACCCACAACGAGGCCGCGATCCGAGCCGCCATGCAACGGATCCTGAAGGGAGATCTCCCACCCGGCGGCAAGGCCGACCTGAAGACCCTCGCCGCTCTGGCCGGCGTGACCCGCACCGGCTTCTATCCCAAGAAGAACCGCGACGGAACCACCCGGCCCGGCGCCTACCAGCACCTCGCCGAGGAGTTCGAGCGCAGGCTTAACGAACTCCGCGACGCCGGAGAGATCGCCGATCCCCGGATCGCGCAGATTGAACGACTCAAGGCACAAAACGCCGAGCTCAAAGCGCGCATCGTCACCCGCGACGAGCAGATCGCGCAGCTCACCGAGTTCAGAACCCTGGCGATCTCTCGCCTTGCCGCTCAGCACGACGAGATCGAGCGTCTGTGCAGGCAAGTCACCGACAACGGCGTCGTACGACGGCTGCCAGAAGCCACGAACCACACCGCGCCCTTCGGGTCATGTAGTTAGGGCCGGTCGCGGTTCGTGACACGGGTCCGGTTCACCGAAACCTCGGCGGTCGCGCTTCAGGACCCGGGCGAGGCGGTGGCGGTTCCGCTCGACCCCAGGTGGATTCCCGGTCGCGCCGTCGGCGGGCGGCGCGACCGGGACGCGGCTCAGCTAATCGGGCCGAAGATCTCGGTGCGGTCGAAGTCGGCATCCATGCCGTCCAGCACCGCTCCCAGTTGCTTCTCCTCGTACTTGAAGTGCGTCTCCATGACCGCCTCGATCCCGTCCAGGTGGCGGTGTGCCACCTCCGGGTCGGTCGAGTCGGCCACCGCCTTCTGCAATCCACCGATGAGGTGCTCGATCATGTTGTGGTCCTGAGTCAGCTTCGCGACCACCGGCGCCAGGTCGGGTCGCACCCGCACCAGTTCCGGGAACAGCGAACCGTCCTCGGCACGATGGTGGCCGGACAGGGCAGCGCAGAACCCGTGACAGAACAACAGCAGGTCGGTGGCGGCATCGGCGGGATCGCCGCCGTCCAGTCCCGCCCGCGCCAGCGCCAACGCATTGCGCAGCTTGCCGTGCACCCGCCGCAGTTCCCCGCCCCAGGCGGTGACACGGTCAGTCGGCAAGAACGCCCTCCCGTCGCAGCCAGGCCGCGCACGCGGTCGTCCACGACGCAGTGTGCGGCTCGCGCGCAATGAACTTATGCGGCTCGCCGCCGTATTCCACGCCGTCGGCCAGGCCGATACCGTGGCTGCCGCCCGGGTAGACGTGCAACTCCACCGGTACCGCGGCCGCCGCCAGCGCCCGGGTCCACTCCAGGGCGTTGGGCAGGCCCGGCGGGTCCTGAGCGGTGGCCCATACGAAGGTCGGGCACACCGACGCGTCCACATGCTTGGCCGGGGATAGCTCGTCCTTGATGGGCAGCAGGTCGCCGAGCAGGTTCTCGACCACCGACGGCGGCAGCAGGTCGAGGTCGGCCAGCGAATAGGCCAGGATCGCGAAGTCCGGTCGGGGCGGGTCGGCGACGCCCTCCTCGATGGACAGGACCCGGCCGGTCATGAGCAGGCCGGCGAGTTGGCCGCCCGCGCTTGATCCGATGACGCCGACCCGGCCGACGTCGAGGCCGTGATCGCCGTTGCGGATGTGGTCCAACCCGGCCCGGGCGTCTTCGAGCGGGGCCGGGAACCGGTCCGGCAGCAGCCGGTAGGACAGGACGAAGGCGTGGAAGCCGAGGCCGGACAGCCAGCGCGCGTAGCCTTCGCCCTCGTGCGGTGGAAGTTCCCGGAAGCCGCCGCCGGGCAGGACGAGGACGGCGGGTCGGGGGCCGAAGAACCGGTCCTCGGCGGGGTAAAGCGTGATCTTCTGTGAAATTGGGGTGGGAATGGCCGGAGCCACCTTTCGATACGACGCCTCCATGCCTGACGATCCATCCGCCACCGGCACGCGACGCTGCCTGGAACTATAACCGCGAAGGCCAGATGGGCGGTTGCGTCGCGCTGCCGCAATGGCGTCAGGGTGAGCACGCAGTCTCCGAGGACCGCGAGTCGGCGTCATCGCCTCACACTGCGTTCTCGGCAACATTCCAAGCAGATCCGGGCCTCAATGCCTGACGCACCAGCCCCTCCGGGCTGTGGACCGCATCACCGGTCCATAGCCGCCAGTTGTCCGGGAAAGACGCGCAGCACCCAGTCAAGCGCGCCTTGCGCATGCCGCCTTCTCAAGCAGCCGCGCGGCGGCCCCTCCGACTGGGATGCTGGTTACTCGCAACACCCGGGAAAGGCACACACCGATGCACCGCAGCGCGTCACAGGCCGGAGCGCCAGCCCTCCGGAATGCGACACAACCTGCGGGGGACACGGCGTCTGCAACGACTAACCCGGTGCTGCTGCCGATGCTGGTGCTGATCGCCGCACCCCGAGGCTGGGGAGCGATGCGGGTGGCGCAGAAGCGGTACGTGTCGGTGATGACCTGGATCGAGCACGTGCGGGCGAGCCGTCTGATCGGCACGCTGCTCACGTCCCGCAGCGCGGCTCAGGAGGTGCGCATCCATGCGGTGGGGCGGTTCCTGCTGGAGCGGTACGAGGACATGGCCGAGAACGCGGAGGCGGAACAGAAGCGGCTCGCGACGGACAAGGGCCTCACCGAACTGGTGGCCGCGGGCATGTCGGGGATCGCCGTGGTCGGTACGTACGCCGTCCTGGGCTGGCTCATCGTGTCGGGGCACATGGAACTCGCCGTCGCGGGCACGGCTGTTGTCGCGGTGCGCTCCGGCTCGGCGAACCTCGGCGGCCTCGTCATGAACGTCAATCAGCTCCACGAGGAGAGTCTGTACGTACAGGACCACGACCGATTCCTCGGCGAGGCGGCCCGCCGCGCCATCCCCACGGGTGGTCCGGACCTTCCTGACCGTGTCGGCGCGGTGGTACTGGAGAAGGTGACATACCGATACCCGGACCGTGACGAGCCCGCCCTCGACGAGGTGTCCCTGTCGCTCCCCATGGGGTCGGTGACCGCCGTCGTCGGTGAGAACGGTTCGGGCAAGTCCACGCTGATGAAGGTCGTCGCCGGACTGCTGTTGCCGCAGAGCGGCTGTGTGCGCTGGGGAGGTGTGGACGAGACCGATCTCGACCGGGCCCGGCTCTTCGAGCGGGTGTCGCTGCTGACACAGGATTTCGAGCGGTGGCCGGTGACCGCCGCGATGAACATCCGTATCGGACGGCCCCACCGGGCCGCCACCGACGAGGAGCTGGAACGGTCGGTCGAGTACGCCGGAGCGTCGCCGGTCGTCGCGAAACTCCCCCACGGACTGGCGACGCTGCTGGCCCGCATGTTCCGCGGCGCGTCGGAGATCTCGGGCGGCGAGTGGCAGAAGATCGGTCTGGCCCGCACGCACTGGCGGACGAAGACCTGCGCGGCGGACAGCGTACTGATCGTCGACGAGCCGACCTCGGCCCTGGATCCCGAAGCGGAGATCGCCGCGTTCGACCGGATCCGGCAGCTCGCCGGTCCGCATCGGGCGGTCGTGCTGGTGACCCACCGCATGTCCGGCGTCCGCCACGCCGACACCATCCACGTACTGAACAGGGGCCGTCTGGTCGAGCACGGCACCCACGACGAACTGATCGCGGCCGACGGGCGCTACGCCTCCATGTTCCGTACCCAGGCGGCCCAGTACGCGCCCCGCACGGACGCCGTCCTCCCGCACCAGAGCGCGCCGACGACGCGCGACCACGCGTGAACCGGCGCCGTCGCACCGCTCAACGCCCGTCGGCCAGAAGAGAGACAGCTCTGCGGACCTTCAAGCGACGGGTACTCGTTGACCGAAGGTGCGTGACGCACTCCGCAGGGGACGCGCCTCCGGCCCGAGGCGGGTCCCCTGCGGGACGGCCTCGGTGATCAGCACCTCGGCAGACGGGTTTGGCATATGCCAGGATCGTGTCATGAGTACTTCTTCGCAGTCGCCGGCCGACAGACTTCAGACGGACCGGCCGCACTCGGCACGGGTGTGGAACTACATCCTGGGCGGCAAGGACAACTACATCGTCGACCACCAGATGGGCGACATGATCCTCAAGATGTTCCCGGACTTCGCCGACGTCGCCCGCCTCCAGCGGGCCTTCCTCGCCCGCGCGGTGCGCTTCCTCACCGCGGAGGCGGGCATCCGTCAATTCCTCGACATAGGCACGGGCCTGCCCACCGCCGACAACACGCACGAGGTGGCCCAGCGGCTGGCCCCGGAGTCCAGGATCGTGTACGTCGACAACGACCCGCTCGTCCTGACCCATGCCCGTGCCCTGCTCACCAGCACCCCCGAGGGTGCCTGCGCGTACATCGACGCCGATGTCAGGGACGCCGACGCGATCCTCTCCGAGGCCGCCAGGACACTGGACTTCAGCCGGCCGGTCGGGCTGACCATGCTGGGGATCATGGGACAGCTGCCCGATGAGGACGACCCCTGGGCACTGGTCGACCGACTGGTGGACGCGCTTCCCCCGGGAAGCTATCTGGCCCTCAGCGACGGCACGAACACAAGTGACGTGCTGAACCATGCCGTTGCCTCCTACAACGCGAACTCGGCCAGTTCGTACCATCTGCGCAGCCCTGAACGGATCGCCGACTTCTTCCACGGTCTGGAACTGGTGGAGCCGGGCGTCGTCAAGACGTCGGCCTGGCGCCCCGATCCCGCACAGAACCCGGCGGACGCCCTGCAGGGCCACGCGGTGAGCGGCGTCGCGCTCAAGCGCTGAGCCGCCCGGGTCCTCCGGAAGCCGAAGCCATGTCCTCCACGGCTGCGGCTCCGGAGGACCGGGAGCGCAGCGGGCGTCGGCGGATGCCGACTGCCTCACCGGCCCAACGGGCCTGTGCCCACGTCGAGTTCTACCGGCGTTCGAGCACACCCCGGACGAAGGCCGCCTGGCCCGCATGTTGCAGATCGTCCGAGACGACACTGATCAGACGCACCCCCAGAGTGACCGGGGGTGACCATGAGTCGTCCACGACGCGGCCCAGAGCCCTGCCGTCGAGCCCACGAAGGAACCGGAGGGTCTGTTCGTGGACATCGTCGTAGTAGCCGCTCAGCAGTTCGGCAGAGCCCACCCGCACAGCCGCGACGTCCGCACTGCTGTGTCCGTAACCGGTGGCTTCCTTCGCGAAGGGCAGATCGAAACGCGAGGCCCAGTCGTGGGTGAACCAGACCTGCTCGATCCCGGCCGCGTCCGATACATGGTCGTCCTGGATCCGCGTCAGGTGCCACACGAGCCAGGCAATCGTGTTCGCTCCGTCGTCGAGGCGGGCATGGAGATCGGCGTGCGAAACGCCCTCGACCGCCGAGTGCACCGCCTCCTGGACGCGAGTGAAAGCATCTGTCAAAAGGTCAACGCTGTTCATGCCCTCACCATGGCCGCTCTCGTACTTCTCCCCCGCCATCGACACGCGCCGCACCCGGCACGGCCTCGGGTCGTGGTGGCGACGGGGAGCGACCCGCATGAGTCGTCGGGGCCACGGACGGTTCGGCAGCCGTCATGCCGGGGCGGCGGATCCGCTCCTGTCGCTCGTCAAATCCGCGAGCCGGGACAGCCGACGCAGTGAATCCAGCAGAGCCGCGCGGTCATAGGTGCTGGTGGTGACCAGCACCTCGTCCGCCCCGGTCTCCTCGATCGCCGCTTCGAGCGCCGGAACCACGTGATCCTCCGTTCCCTGGAGATGACCGTGCAGTCCCTTCTCGTAGAAGCCACGCTCCTTCTCCGTCATCGTCAGCGCCTCGATCCGCTCGGCGGGGGCGAGCGGCGGGAACACGCCATGCGTCCGGGAGTGGGCCAGGGACCAGGCCTCCGGCACCAGAAGGCGCCGGGCCTCCTCCGCGCTCCTCGCGAGCGCGATCGTTCCCGACACGACGACATAGGGCTCATGGGCCCAGGACGAGGGGCGGAACTCCCGACGGTAGCGCTCGACGGCCCGCAGCAACTGCTCCCGGCCGCGGAGGTCGCCCACGACCAGCGGCAGCCCGGACGCGGCGGCGATACCGGCCCCCTCGCCGGTGGCCAGAACGAACGGAGGTATGCGCAGCCCCTCCGCGGGGCGGGCATGAACCTGCGGGTAGGCGCGCTGCGTACCCCCCAGCCAGCCGAGGAGTTCGCCGAGCCGGCCGGCGAACTCCTCCGCGGCCGACTTGTCCCGGCCGAGCGCGCGACGAATGCCGTCGGTGAAGCCCACCGAACGTCCGAGACATGTCGATCCGGCCGGGGAAGAGCGATTCCAGCACCCCGAACTGCTCGGCCACCACCAGCGGTTGATGATTGGGAAGCATCACACCGCCCGTACCGACCCGAATGGTCGATGTCGCCGCCGCGACGGCCGCTGCCAGCACGGTCGGCGCCGAACCGGCGACGCCCGGCACGCTGTGATGCTCGGACACCCAGAACCGGTGAAAGCCGAGCGCTTCGGCCTCCTGGGCGAGACGCACGGTGTCGCGCAGCGCTTCCGGACCGTCGTGGCCCTCGCGGGTCCGGGAGCGGTCGAGGACGGAAAACCGGGTGGATGCGATTACAGAACTCACATCCTTGTCCAACGTCCGGCCCGCACCAGGATTCCCCGGCCGGTCGAGGCGTGCGCGCGGGCCCGGGACGATGACGTTCGAGGGCCCGCGGCCGACAGGCCTGCACGGCGTCCGGCGGAGGGGCGCCAGGGGGACGGCCGGACGACTACTTCATGGGGTAGATGTCCCCGCTCGCCATGCCGCTGACCTGATCACTCTCCGCTTCGATCCTGCGGGCCTTGTCCTTCAGGCGCTGACGTTCCTTGGGGTCGGTGGTGCGCTCGGCTGCCTCCTCAAGGTCCTTGGCCTTGGCACGCATCTGCTTCACACGACCTCGGTATTCTTCTGACTCGCTCATGATCACTCCTTGGATCTGCGGCCGGAGCGGGCTCCGCCCACGGAATCACGGAACCGAGCCCCTGGGGGCCACGCGTCCCGGTCGGTCACCGACCGTCGAGCGCGACACAAAAGAGTCCGGCCCGGGTCAGCCGTCAGCCGTCAGCCGTCAGCCGTCAGCCGTCAGCCGTCAGCCGTCAGCCCAGCATCCCGGGCGGCCAGTGCCGCTTGAACAGGGTTTCCGACCTCCAGAGTAGTCAAGATACGGCTGACGTGGGCCTTCACCGTGCTCTCGCTCATCCGCAGCCGCGCGGCGAACGAACCGCCACGGCCCGCCCGGCCGAGGGGTGAGCGGTCAGCCCCGGGCCCGGCGCCGGGGGCACCTCGATGACGCCCGGCGTCCCCGGTGGCAGCCCGCGGTCAGGAAACCCAGACCGACGCCCAGCATCCAGGAGTCCTTGGCCATCGGGATGCCGTTCTGGGTGGGGCGCAGACTGCCGGGCTCCCGCATACCGGGAACACGCAGGTAGAGGCCGAGGAGTCCGCTGGAGAACCCGGTCAGTGCCAGTCCGGCCAGCCGGGTCGGCACGACGGGGGCGAGCAGCGCACCGCCGATCGTGACCTCCGACCAGCCGAGCATCCGGGTGAATCGCCCGGCCTCCAACTTCTCCAGGAACGGGTACGCGACACAGGCCATGCCGTGTACGGCCCGCGCCGTCTCCTCGTCCGCCTTCAACTTGCCCAGGCCGGAGTTCAGGATGAACGCGCCGATGGCGAGGCGCGGGGCCACATCGCGCGGTTCGAACGTCATGGTCATGGGAGCCTCCGTCGGTCTGGTATTCGGCCCCTCGACGAGCTTAGCCAGGAGATGCCCGTGGCGCTTCGCAAGGCGCCCCGCCAGGATCTCCCGTGGTGCGCGGCGCACCGTCCGCGGGATCGGCCAGGACGCCGTTCCTCAGACCGTCCCCCGGTCGGCCCCGGTGCGGTGCCGCGCGTGGCCCCGGGGCGATTACGCGGTCCGGCCGACGGCCGTTGCCGACCGTTGCCCACCGGCGGGTCGGTACGCGCACGCGGTCGCCTCGTTCGAGGACGGATCGGAGATCGGGCTCCCGTCCGATGCCCCAACTGTCCGCCGGCCGGCATGACGAGCGACGCCAGGTGCCGGACGAAGCGCCGACGGCTTCTGTTGCTCACGGAGCAACCTGAACCACCCGACCGCCGTCTTGATCCACAACAAGGCGGTTCGCCGCACGTCACCAGCAACCTCCGACCCCCACGAACGCCCGCCCGGTTTCGGCCACCGAGCAACTATGCACCATATGTATACATGAAGTGCATAGTCGCTCTGCCGCCGACCCGGCCGCGCGCGAAAGGCACCCATGCACAGCAAGGCAATGGCGCCCGAGTACCAAGGCGCTCTCACCAAGATGTCGGTGAACTCCTCTCTCACGGATGTACTGGCGGAGGGCGTACGTCACTTGAGAGAGGCCGAACTCACCGGCTCCCAACAGGAAGTGGCGAAGTGCGGGCTCGCGGTGGCGGAGGCCCATCGCCGGCTCGGCAACATCGCGGAAGCCGATCAGGCCTGGAAGGCCAGCTACCGGGCCGCCCGCTCGGCCGGTGACCTGGGAGCGATGGCGTGGGCGCTGTGGAGCGGCGGGACACTCGCCCGGCAGCGCGGTGAACTCCGGCTCGCTTTCCGCCTGTTGGGGCTCGCTGCCGACATGGGAAAGCGCGGCGGGGATGTCGTGGCCCGTGGATACTCCCTCGCCGGCCTCGCCGAGACCGGGCGAATACAGGGCGACTACGAGACTGTCGCAGTGCTGCACGAACAACTGCTCGCCGAAGCGCGAGCACGTGGCGAGGCGCGGCACACCGTGTGGGCCCTGGAGGGAATCGCGCAGATCCACCGCAACACCGGATCGCTCGACAGCGCCCTGGCCATGTTCGAGGAAGCGGCCGAACTGGCCGGGAACGCGGACGACCGGCGTGGCCGCGCATGGGCCCTGCGCGGCATGGCCGACATCATTTCCCTGCGGGACGACCCCGAGCGCGCTCTGGCCCTGCTCACCGAGGCGGAACTCACTTGCCGCGAGATGAAGTTGTCCAGCGCACTGGCGTACAACCACAAGATGCGCGCCAACGTCTTCTTCCGTGCCCACCGGTACGAGGAAGCGCGTCAGGTGTACGAGGAGGCACTCGCGGAGTTCCGCGCGATGGCCGAACCCCGGGGTGAAGCCCTCGCCCGGCTCGGTCTCGTCAAGTCACTGTCCCGGCTCGGCCGGGACCGAGGCGAGACCGCCGCCGACCTCGGCGAGCTGCGCCGCACACTCAACCGGATCGGCCTGCTCAACGCCCGCGACATGGTGGACAAGGCGTATGCGGAACTCGGCGTGACACCGGTCGGTGGCGATTCGGACGAGGAAAGCGGGCGCCGATGACACCCTCGCCCGTAACGCACCGGGCCACGGCGCCGCAGGCCCTCACCCGCTGCCGCGATCTCGTCCGCCCCGCGCTGGCCAGAGCCGTGCAGCGTCTGCACCCGTGGCACGCGGAGATGGCCGCCTTCTCCCTCGGCTGGGGCGGAGCGGACGGCAGCCCCGTCCCCGGCTCACAGGGCAAGGGGGTGCGCCAGGCCCTCACACTGCTCAGCGCCGAAGCCGCCGGCGCGCCGGCGGAGGATGCCGTCGTCGGCGCGGTCGCCGTCGAGCTGATCCACGTCTTCTCCCTCCTCCACGACGACATCATGGACGGCGACGAGACCCGCAGACAGCGCGCCACGGTCTGGAAGGTGTACGGAACCGGCCCCGCGATCCTCGCAGGGGACGCGCTCTTCGCACTGGCCGTCCAGACACTGGCCGACTCGCCCGGCGCGCACGGCGCGGCCGCGGTCCGGCATCTCGCCGCGACGCTGACCGACCTGGTGCGCGGCCAGGCCGAGGACCTGCTCTTCGAGAACCGGCCCTGGACCGGACCCGAAGCGGTGCGACCCCACGAGTACCGGTGGATGGCCGAGCACAAGACCGGCGCGCTGCTCGGGTGCGCGACGGGCCTCGGTGGACTCCTCGCCGGAGCCCCGGCCGCGACCGTCGACGCCCTCGCCGAGGCCGGTCGGCACCTCGGAGTGGCGTTCCAGGCCGTGGACGATCTCCTCGGGATCTGGGGGGACCCGGAGCTCACGGGCAAGCCGGTTCACAGCGATCTGCGCAGGCTGAAGAAGACGTACCCCGTCCTCGCGGCCCTGACCACGGACGGCCCCGCCGCGCGGCACCTCGCCGCGCTCCTGGGTTCCGGCAACCCGCTCGACGCCGCCACGGCCCGACGGGCGGCCGGCCTCGTCGAAGAGGCCGGCGGGCGTTCGGCGACGCTGGCCGAGGCTCACCGGCACCTGGACAGCGCCCGCCGCAGCCTCGACGGCGTTCCCCTGGCCCCGGCCCCGCTCGGTGAACTCCTCGCGCTGTTCCCGTTCTTCGTCGACCGCGCCATGTGATCCACCGGGCGCCCCGACCGGGCCCCACCGCCCCCGTCCCGGGCTCACGCGCCGGTGGCCGGAAACCCGTCACCCCGGCCCGGCCACCGGCATCTCCTCAACCGTGGCTGTGAACAGGGCGGTTCCCCGCCGCCCCGCGGCCTACTCCTCGATGGCTCCGCCGGTCCGCCGGAGGTGCCGGCGGAAGGTGTACGACGGATCGGCTGTGCGCCGCGCCAGATAGTCGTCGAAGGAGGTCTGCTCGCGCAGCGTCTCGCCCGCCCTGATCATGAGGGCCTGTTCGCGTTCGGTCCGGCGGATCTCGTGCGCGGTGGTCAGTACCTCCTCGACGCGTGAGGCCGGGACGAACAGCACTCCGTCCTCGTCGCCGAAGACGACGTCCTCCGCGCTCACCAGGTGCGGACCGAATCGCGCCGTGGTCAGGGCCTCGGGCTCTCGCTCGTCCAACCGGACGGGGCCGGAAGGGTAGTTGCCATAGCTGAACACGGGAACGCCGATCTCGCCCAGTTCCGAGGTATCACGGTGCAGGCCCCACACCACCAGGGCCGCCACGCCCGCGGCCTCGGCCTCGAGCACCGCCAGGTCTCCCACACATGCCTCGTCCGAACGGCCGTCGTTGTCGATGACCAGCACGTCACCCTGCTCCGCCGCGCCGAACGCCTCCAGGAAGACGTCCACGCTGCCGTAGTGCCGCACCGGCAGCACCCGGCCCGCGATCCGGTGCCCGGAGACCACCGCGCCGATTCCGGACGGCGCGATGCGCAGGGGCACATCGACGCGGAGGCAGGCATCGGCCACCAGCGGTGTGGACAGATCCTCGAAAGCCTTCAGCATGGTCCTCCCTGGCACGGTGCTGCCGCCTGAGGCCGACAGCGGGCGACGACAGCGGCTTGGAGCCGCGATGTTACTTGCGCGGCCCCGATGAGTCGACGGAGCACCGCGTCAGGCCCCGCCGCGGGTGCGGTACGGGCGCCAGGGAGCGCACTTCAGCTCGGGACCGGACCGCTTCGCCGCACCAGCGGCAGGTACACCTCGTCGACGATTTCGACGAGGACGTCGTCCGGTGCGGTGGGAACCCCGCGCATGACGAACTCGTTGCGCAGCAGGACGACGGCCACGGTCGCGACCCGTGGCCGGAGCGCTTCCGGAGCGGCTTCCCCACGGGCCACCGCGCGCTCCAGGACGGTCAGCCAGGGGACGGCCGCGGCGTCGCCGGACTGGTCCTGCAGCTGCGCCAGAAGTTCCGATGCGCCACCGGCCGCGGCGAGGAGTTCACGCAGGATCGTGCCGATCGGGGAGCTCCAGTGGCGGTTCGCCCGGCGCAACAGCTCCAGGACGTCATCGCGCAGATCGCCGGTGTCGGGTGGCCGGACCGTCGTGGTCAGTTGCCGGTAGGCGGCGATGCCGAGCGCGAGGCGGTTCGGCCAGCGACGGTAGATGGCGTTCTTGTTGGTGCCCGCACGGGCGGCGACCTTGTCCATGGTCAGCCCGGCGTATCCGGATTCGGTGAGTTCGTCGACCGCGGCGCGCAGAATCGCCTCCTCCAGGGCAGCTCCGCGTCGGCGCGTCCGTCCGGCGTTCTGCTGCCCCATCGCGTCCCCTGCCATGGCCCCTGCCTCACTCGGTACCGATCACACCTCCATTCTGCTTGGCATCCCCGACCCATGAAAAATAGGGTACGTTGCGTACCGTATTTGGATTCCGACAAGAGGGGATGCGACCCATGCGGGCCAGAGGCATCAGTTACGACACCGGCTTCGTCCGGAACGGAGTGAACTCCCGCAGGTTCTTCGACCCCGTGGTGGTCGAGCGCGAGTTGCGCATCATCCGCGACGACCTGCACTGCAACGCCGTCCGCGTCATGGGCGGTGATCCGGAACGGGTGGAGCTCGCGGCCACGTACGCCGCCGGCCTCGGTCTTGAGATCTGGTTCTCCCCCTATCCCCTCGAACTGACCACCGACGAGATGCTGTCGCTGTTCGCCGACTGCGCCGAGCGCGCGGAGCGGCTCAGGCAGCGGGGGGCCGAGGTCGTGTTCGTCACCGGCGCCGAGCTGAGCATGATGAACAAGGGGTTCCTGCCGGGCGACAGCACCGACGAGCGGGTCGCACTGCTGAGTCGACCGGAGGGTGTGCGTGAGCACGTGGGCCGGGTCGGTCCGCGGGTCAACGACTTCCTCGGCAAGGCCGCGGCACTCGTCCGCGAGCGCTTCGGCGGCAAGGTGACCTACGCCTCCGTGCCGCTCGAACGCGTCGACTGGGCACCCTTCGACATCGCGTCCATGGATCTCTACCGGTCGGCCGAGACCGCCGACCGCTTCGCCGCAGGTGTCCGCGATCTCACTGCGACGGACAAGCCGGTCGCGATCACCGAGTTCGGCGCGGCCGGCTACCGGGGCGCGGGTGACAGGGGCGCCCTCGGTCTGGAGATCGTGGAGTACGACCCGGACGCCGGTCCGGTCCGGTTGAACGGTGAGTACATCCGCGACGAGGCCGGTCAGGCAGCGTATCTGCGCGAGTCGCTGGAGGCGTTCGAGGACGGCGGCATCGACAGCGCCTTCGTCTTCACCTTCGCGCTGTACGACCATGTGCACCGCCCCGACGGCGACCCTCGCGAGGACCTGGACCTGGCCAGCTACGGCATCGTGAAGGTCCTCGAAGGTCACCTCGGAGACACCTACCCCGACATGCCGTGGGAGCCCAAGGCCGCGTTCGCCGCCGTCGCCGACCACTACCGGGAACTCTGAGGCGGCGAAAGCGGCGCGGTGCGGGGCGAGTTCCCCGTTCGCCCGGGTCGGCGAGGCGTTGCCGGGCCCGTGGCGGACCGGGTCGGGGGCCGGCGACGATCCCGGACGGGCCGGCCCTCCCCCGCGTCATTCGGACGGCAGGTCCGGGGGCCCGTAGTGGGCGGTCCAGCCACGGCGCATCTCCCAGGTGCCACCGTCGGCGGAGGCGCCCCGCAGACCGTGCACGGTCTCGGCGCCCGCGAGTTCGACCAGCCGGGGGGTGCCGAGCGAGGCGAATCCAAAGGTGCGGGCCGGTTCCCAGTCGGTGGAACGGCGCAGACGCCGGGCGAGCCGGGCCGTTCCGAGCGACGCACCGGCCAGCACCCACGCGTCCGGAGCCTGTGCCGTCAGTCGCCGGGCGGGCCGCAGCCACGAGGCGGCGTCCTCGGGCCAGTCGACGACGGCAAGGACGTCCTTGTGCAGGGAGTGCCATGCACGGACGAACGCCTGTGCGGCGGTACGGGAGTTGGTGTCGCGCCCGTGCCCGACGGCCACGGACCGGACGTCCGGGCGCACCGCGGTCAGCAGGCCGATCAGTGCAACCAGCTCCGCTTCGGTGTGGGCATCCGGCGCCGGGTTGTCGACGACAGGGGCACGGGGTCCGGGTGGCCGGCTCAGCGCGTCGTCCTCGGTCGGGCTCATGAAGTGTCCTCGGGGTCGTTGTTCCTGTCCCGCCGTCCGCTCGCCTTCCAACGGGCGTACGCCTTCGGCAGGCACACCGCGCATGGCCGGTATCCGGCCCGGACGGCAGTGCTCTCGTCGGCGAAGAACACGCGCTGGGACACGTACTGGCCGCGGGCCAAGGCCCGAAGCGCGCAGGGGCAGTCCAGTCGGCCGTACAGGCGGCTTCGCCGGTGTCCGCCGAACGTGCCCGGTGCGACGCTTCGGTAGGGCTCGCCGTCCGGGCCGAGCAGTGTGTGGACGCGTCGGTCGTCTCTCCGGCGGGTATCGGTGCGGTCGTTCATCCGGCGTCGTGGAAGACGAGGCCGAGAGTACGGCGCCGGCCTGAGCGGACGGTGCTGACACCGTGCCGCATGGGCGCGGCCGACCAGCCCCGCCTGGAGGCGACGGGGCGATCCCGGGTGGTGAAGACCAGCCCGTGCCCCTGCGGGAGGAGGGTGGCCGATCCCCGGGACTGGGCGCGGGGGCGCTGCTCGGTCATCAGGAACTCGCCACCGGTGTAGTCGGTGCCCGGCGTGTCGAGTCCGATGACGACCTGCAGCGGGAAGAGCAGGTCGCCGAAGACGTCCCGGTGCAGGGCGTTCCAGTCTCCGGCGCCGTAACGCAGCAGGATCTGGGCGGCCTTGGACTGTCCGGCCTCGTGACACATGCCGAGCCACTGCTCCAGTTCGTCGGGCCACGGGGCGGGCCGTCCCAGCCTGCCGGCCCAGTCGCGAGCGATCGGCAGCAGGTGTGGGTAGAAGGCCTGGCGCAACTCCCCCACCGGCTCGGGCAGATCGTGGGTGAAGTAGCGGTACTGGCCGGAGCCGAAACGATGGCGTCCCATGTCGACGGTGGAGCGGAAGCGTTCGTTCTCGTCGTACAGACCGGCGAGTTCGTGGCACTGCGCGGGGGTGAGAAGCCGTCCGGTGAGCGCGCTTCCGTGCCCGTCGACCTCTTCGGTGAGCGCCGCCCAGTCCGTGGCGTCGACCAGCTCGCTCACCGTCCCGGCCGGATGTGTTGTGTCGTTCACGAGTCTCGTTCCTCAGTGCGCTGTCGGCGAAGGGGTGGGGCTTCGGCGTCGCCGCAGCCCTGGCGGAAGGGGAGGCGCGGCGAAGCCGGTCGGGCGGCAGTCCGGTCGCCACCCCCGGCGACGCCTTCGCGGAGCCGGGGGTGTCTCTCGCGCTCCAGCCCTCCAGGTGCCACGACGGGCGATGTGCCGGAGCCCGGCGGGGGTTCAGCGGGCGTCATGGAAGATGAGGCCCAAGGTCTGGCGCCGCCCGGACTCGACCGCGCCGGTACCGTGCCGCACGGGGTGCCGACGGTAGCCGTTCCGGCCCCGGACCGGGCGGTGACGCACCGGAAAGATCATCCCTTGGCCCAGCTCCGGCTTGACGACCACGGCCGTGGACTGGAAGCGGGGGCGCTGCTCGACGAAGACGTTCTCTCCGCCCGTGAAGTCGTCGCCCGGCTGGTTGAGCATGATCGCGATCTGCAACGGGAACACGATGTCGCCGTAGATGTCCTGGTGGAGGCAGGCGTGGTCGCCCTCCCCGTAGGAGAGGATCAGCGGGGTCGGACGGTGCTGGCCGTTGGCCGCGCACTCCTCGGTGAGTTCCGCGAGCGTGTCCGGGAAGGTGCGTTCGCCGAGCATCGGCGCCCATTGGTTGGCCATCCAGGCCAACGGCGGGTAGAGGCTCTCCCGCAGCACACGGACGAGTGACGGCAGCGGATGCGCGTAGTACTTGTACGTGCCGCGGCCGAAGTTGTACCGCTGCATCATCACCGTGCTGCGGAACACTCCGTCGTCGTCGAACATGCCGATGAGTTCCTCGCACTGCTCCCGGCTGAGCAGGGGCGGGGTGAGCGCAACGCCGCGCTCGTTCAACCGGTCGTAGAGTGCGGGCCAGTCCAGGTCGCTCAACACGGGCAGGTCCCTGTCGTACGCGATGCGCGGTGCGTCAGCGGTACGGGGTGTCGTACCGAACAGCGTCGGGGTGACGGCGGAGTGGTTCATGATGTGTGTTCCTCGGTGCTGTGTTGTCCTCGCGGCGGCCGGTCCGGCGGCACCGCGCCCCTTCGGTGCTTGTGACCACCGGCCCGCGCCCTGCCCGGCCAGGCCGCCGTAAGCCCTCGACGATCGATCCTGGCCGTCACGGGGCGGCAGATCCGGCGCTATTCGGACATCGCGCTACGGGCACCACAGCTCGGCCGGACGCGGTGGTCGGACCGGTGGCCTCGGCGAGATCCGTCGGCAGACGTGTCCCGGCGTGCCCGGGGACACTGGCCGGGCTGGCGGGGTTCGCCCGTCGGATTGGCGGCCTTCCTGCTCGACCACGACTCGGCCGGCTTGAAGCTGATCTCCCGGGTCTTCGCCGGACACACCGAAGGCCTGTCGCGGGACGACATCCTCGACAACACCACGCTCTACTGGTTGACGAACACCACGATTTCCGCCGCCCGTCTCTACTGGGAGAACAAGGCATCCTTCTTCGGCGTCAAGGGCGTCACCCTCCCGGTCGCCGTGAGCGTCTTCCCCTACGAGATCTACCAGGCCCCGAAGAGCTGGGCAGAGAAGGCGTACCCCAACCTCATCCACTACAAGAGGCTGCCCCAGGGAGGCCACTTCGCCGCCTGGGAACAGCCCCGCCTCTTCACAGAAGAGCTCCGCGCCGGCTTCCGCTCCCTTCGCTGAGCTGAGGGCTGTCCCGCAATCGCTGGTACGCCGCGCTCGGGATTACGGGACAGCCCCTGGGGTCATACGCCGGAGATTCGTCATCTGCCCAACCGGAACGAAAAACGGACCGACACACCCCCGTGCATGAGGGCTTCTCGGCAGAGCGCCCACGTCAAGCTCACCGGGCATGACGCCCGTCGACACGGAGCAGGCCCTACCAGTAATGCCGACGGCCACCTACAGCGTGCCCGACGACACCCAGGATCCAGAGAATGATGCCGATGACGACGAGCACGACACCGATGGTCCACAGGATCGCGATGCCCGTCACCAGGCCGATGACCAGCAGAATGACACCTAGGACGATCATTGCGTCCTCCTATCGAGCGTCTTCTCCCAGTATGCGCCCGGCGACCGCTCCCGCAGTTTGACGCAGAACGGGCCGGGAGGATCACTCGCCGATCCCGCAGAACCGGCACCAGGCAGCGTGCGGATGCATCCGGGCATCCGGGCATCCGGGCATCCGCAGGAGGACGTACGGGCAGGAGGACGTACGGGCTCTCGCCACCGTTCCACGGCATTCGGCTCCCGCCCTTCGGCGACACGGGCCATGAGACGCAGACCGACGACGGTGTTCAACAGCAGGCTCCCGATGGCGGTGGCGTCCCGGTCGGCAGCCACCTCTCCCCCGCGCCGGCCCTCCTCGACGAGCGCACGGAAGGCGTCTTCGGTCCACCCGGACATGCGCCGGACCAACTCGGTCGCGGTCTCGTCCGCCCCCGCCAGTTCCGCCACGGTGTTCACGGCCGTGCAACCACGGCGGTCGGGGTCGACGAGATCCATCTCGGCGAGGAGCCGCAGCGCACCGCGCAAGTGATCCTTCACGGAACCCCCCGCGTCCGTCTCCCGGGTGCGCCTCGCGGTCCCCGGGCCGTCGGCTCCGCCCATAGGGTGACTTCCCGTGCATGTCGCCGCACGGGCCCGCTACGGCGCGGCCTCTGCTTGGTACCAGCAGGGAATGCCCAGGCCATCGCATCCGCAGCCCGACAACAAGGAAGCCGGAGCCCCGCCCGAAGGACGGCGCCACCGGATCCGCGCCGCGTCACGCCAGGCGTTGCGCGGCATGCCGCGCCCCGCAGCCCGGGAGTCGGGCCTGCAGCACGCACGGCCCGGTCAGCCGTACGAGCCACGCGTGAACCCGGCGCTGCGGACGGCCGCCGCGTACTCCTGGCGGATCCTCGTCGTGGGAGCGGTCGTGTACGCCGTCTTCTCGGCACTGGGACGGTTCCACGAGGTGGCGGCGGCCGTCTTCCTCGGTCTGATCGGCGCCGCGTTGTTGCGTCCGGTGACGGATCTCCTGGCGCGCCGCATGCCCCGGCCGCTCGCCGTCGCCCTCGCGCTGCTCGGCAGTGCCGTCCTCGTCCTCGGTGTTCTTTCCCTCGTCGGCGAGACGGTCGCCGACGAGCGCGCCGGGCTGGAGCGGAAGTTCGGCGACGGTCTCGGCCGCATCGAGCGCTGGCTGGAGGGGCGGCCGTTCCGGCTGAACCCGGCAGCGCTCGACGACATCAAGTCCCGGATCGGGAAGTTCCTGTCCAGCCATCGTTCCACCCTCATCAGCACGGCCGTGAGCGGCGTCGGGCAGTTGGTGGAGGTGGTGACGGTGTTCGTGCTCGGGTTGTTCTGCTCGGTCTTCTTCATCCACTCGGGCAACCGGCAGTGGGACTGGTTCTGCGACCAGCTTCCGCGGAGCGCCCGCACCCGGGTCGCGATCGCGGGCCGTGCCGCGTGGCGCACATTCACCGGGTACACGCACGGCATCCTCCTGGTGGCGGCGACCAACGCGGTACTCGTCGGGCTGGCCCTGTTCGCGCTCGGAGTACCACTGGCGCTTCCGCTGGCGCTGCTGGAGTTCTTCGCCGCCTTCATTCCGCTGATCGGCTCGCCGATCGCCCTCGCGGTCGCCGCCGTAGTGGCTCTCGCGTCGAAAGGTCCGATCGTGGCGGCCGTCGTCATCGCGCTGATCGTGGTCATCGGCCAGATCGAGGGCCATCTGCTGCACCCGGTCGTGATGAGCTGGGCGGTCCGCCTGCACCCGATGGTCGTCGCACTCGCGGTGATCAGCGGCGCCATCGCGGCGGGGGTGCTGGGGGCGGTGGTGGCGGTGCCGCTCGTGTCCGTCGTCTGGTCGGTCCATCAGTCACTGCGCCGGGCACACGAGTCCGCGGGCGAATCACCTTGAGGGCTCGCAGGCCCCGCGAGCCCGGCCTCAGCCTCCTGGGGTCGGTACCGGCCGCCCGGTCCGAGGCGGGTCCGTGCCCGGCTCGCAGGGTCCTGCCTCGGACCGGGTACAGCCGCCCGTGTCAACGGGGCGTCGCGTGCTGCCTCTCCACCACCAGGCCCTCGGGCGCGTCGATGTGCGCCGTACCGTCCGCGTCGACGGAGATGTCGAGCCGCCCACCCGCGACGTCGAGTCCCTCGACCTTGAGCGGCCGGTACGCCTCCGCGAACGCGGGCGCGACCGTGAGCGTTCCGCCGGGGACATCGGCGGAGAGACCGAGCACCGACTGGAGGATCATGACGGACGAGGCCGCCGCCCAGGCCTGCGGTCGGCAGGACGCCGGATAGGGCGAGGGCCGCGCGTCGGTCGCCGCGCCATGGCCGGCGAACAGCTCGGGCAGCCGCGCGTCGAAGGCCGCCGACGCGGTCAGCAGCCCCTCGGACAGGGATGCGGCCGCGTCCGGGAACCCGGCCCTGACCAGGCCGTGCACCGCGATCGCGGTGTCGTGCGGCCAGATGGAACCGATGTGATAGCCGTACGGGTTGTAAGCCACGGAGTCACTGCTCAGGGTTCGCAGACCGTGGCCCGAATCGAGGTCGGGCGCGCTGAGCCTGGCGGCCAGCAGGGCGCTCTCCTCGTGGTTGAGCAGGCCCGTGCCCAAGAGGTGGCCGAAGCCCGAAGTGACCGAGTCGACCGGCTTCCCGTCCCGGTCGAGCGCCACGGCCGGGTACGGTCCCCGCTCGTCCTCCACCCAGAAGTGCTTGCGGAAGCGATCGCTCAGCCGCTCGGCCCACTCCTCCCACTGGTCGGCGCCGGGGCGACCGAAGGCGCGCAGCAGGTCCGCGCCACCGCGGGCCGCCTCGTACGCGTACGCCTGGACCTCGCAGAGCGAGATCGGGGACGCGGCGAAGCCTCCGTCGCGGTACCGGATGGAGTCGCCGGAGTCCTTCCAGCCCTGGTTGGCCAGGCCCCGCCCGGTGTGGTCGATGTACTTCAGGAAGCCGTCCCCGTCCGCGTCGCCGTGGTCACGCATCCAGGCGAGGGCGGACTCCGCGTGCGGCAGGAGTTGTTCGACCTGCTCGGGCGCGAGGCCCCAGCGCCAGGAGTCGTGCAGCAGGGTGATCCAGAGCGGGGTGGCGTCGACCGTGCCGTAGTAACAGGGCGGCAGGGAGAAGTTCTCGTTGAAGTCCTGGGTGGCGCGGCGCACTTCGTGCAGGATCTTGCCGGGCTGTTCCTCGGTGTCCGGGTCGGACTTCGTACCTTGTCGCCGGGCGAGCGTGCGCAGCGTGCCGGCGGCGAGTTCGGTGCCCAGCGGCAGCATCATGCGGGCCGCCCACAGGGAGTCGCGGCCGAAGAGGGTGAGGAACCACGGGGCACCGGCCGCCAGGAACTGGTCGGCGGGCTCCTCCGGGTCGGTCAGCCGCAACCGGTCGAGGTCGGCGGCCGACTGGCTCAACCAGTGGTCGAAGCGCCGGTCGGCGCTGCGCAGTGCCGGTGTACGCCAGGGCAGGCTCTGCGCGGGAGGCGCGGGGAACTGGTCGCCGTCCTCGTGCGCCGCCGCGCAGTCCAGTACGGCGGTCCATGACGAGCCGGGGGCGAGTGCGATGTCGTACTCCAGCCGTCCGGCGGCCGGGTCGACGGCGGCGGGCTCCGGGGAGCTGGTGAGGTGTGCGGCGAAGCCGTCCCGGGACCAGTCGAGTCCGCTTCCGGTGGCGGTGGCGGTGACCGGGCTCTGCGCGTTTCCGGACTTGACGCGCTCGATCGGGGCGAGGTCCGTCTGGGCGGTGACGATCAGCCGGACACGGACGTGCTGCCGCCCGGAGTTGGCGACTTCGAGGGTCTCCTCCAGGTGCCCGGGGGTGATGCGGCGACGCCGGTGCAGGGTGACTGCCGGGTCCGGTGTCTCCTCGCCCAGCCCGCGCAGCACGCTGCGGAAGGCAGCACGGTCCGCTCCCTCGAACGCTCCGCGCACCGGGGCGAGCACGATTCCGTCCGCCGCGACGGTCAGCCGGGCAAGTGCCCTGCTGTCGCCGTGGTAGAAGCCGTCGGCCGAACCCTCGATCTGCCCGTCGTCGTGCGAGATCGCGAAGCTCGGAGCGCACAGCGTCACACAGGCATCGTGCAGGAACGGCTGGAGGCCCTCGACCGACGGGCCGGCCTCCGTCTCGGAGTTTGTCATGTCGTGGGTCTTGACAGTGGTGTCCAACAGAGCAGAACCTCTCAGGCATTGGAGCGTTCCAAGAACCCTAACGACGACCTCAGGGCGTTGACAATGCTTTTGGAACGCTCCAATAATCTCGTCAGTTCGCACAACCGGTTCCGGAGACTCTCATGCCCCGCTCCCCCAACACCCCCGCACCCAAGGCCGCTTCGGTAACGCTGGCCACGGTCGCACGGCGAGCCGGGGTCTCTCCGCAGACGGTGTCGAACGCACTCAATTCGCCCGAACTGCTGCGTCCGGAGACCCTGGACCGAGTTCTGCGCACCATCGACGAGGTGGGCTATCGCCCGCACCGAGCGGCGCAGACCCTGCGCACTCGCTCCAGCAAGCTCATCGGGTACGGCATCCGTCCCACCGCTCCGGGTACCTCGGCCCCGGTCATGGACCGGTTCCTGCACGCCCTGTCCCAGACGGCCGACGAGGCCGGGTACCGGATCCTGCTCTTCGCCTCACCCCCCGGCAGAGCGGGCCTCGACGGGTACGAGGAACTCCTCGACCTGCACAGCGTGGACGGTTTCGTGCTCAGCGGCACCGACCGGGGCGACCAGCGCCAGGCCTGGCTGGAGAAGCGCGGGGTGCCGTTCGTGGGCTTCGGCCGGATGTGGTCCGGCCGGCAGATCGGCGACTGGGTCGATGTCGACGGCGCCTCGGGCACGGACGCCGCAGTCGAGCATCTGGTCGCCCTGGGGCATCGCAGGATCGCGTTCCTCGGCTGGCCGCGCGGCTCCGGGGTCGGTGACGACCGAGCCATGGGCTGGCAGCGCGCCATGCGGCGGCACCACCTTTCGCTACGCAACAGGCGGGCCCGGAGCGTGGACGACATCGCCTCCGCACAGGCCGCTGTCGGACCGCTGCTCGACGCGGGTGCGACGGCCGTGATAGCCGCCAGCGACATGCTCGCACTGGGCTGTTATCACGCCCTGCGCGAGCGCCGAGCCGTGCCGGGCAAGGATGTCGCGGTCATCGGGTTCGACGACTCCCCCACGGCCGCACTCCTGTCCCCGGGGCTGTCCACCGTCGCCCAGCCGCTGGAGGCTGTCGGCCGCGAATGCGTCCGGCTGCTGCTGGCCCGGATGTCGGACGTCGGCGCTCCGCCCGAACGCGTCCTTCTCGAACCGTCTCTCGTCGTGCGTGACAGCACGTCCGCGTCGGACGACTGAACCACCCCCAACGCCCGTTCACGGGCCGTCTATTCACAGCGCGCCCGTTTCCGGGCAGCTGAGCCGCAAGTGTCATCCCTCCTGGAGGAACTCATGAGAACCCGTACGGCCGTTGCCGCCTTCGCCACCTGCGCGGCGCTACTGGCCGCCACCGGCTGCTCATCCGGCTTCGGCGACAAGGAGCCGGAGCAGGACAAGGCCGGCAAGCAGAAGCTGACGGTACTGATCGCCACCTCGGGGGACGCCGAGACTCAGGCAGTCAAGGCCGCCGCCGCCGCATATGAGAAGAAGTCGGGCAACTCGGTCACGGTCGAGACCGCCAAGGACATGAACCAGCAG
Source organism: Streptomyces sp. NPDC014727 (assembly GCF_043083485.1). Lineage (NCBI taxonomy): Bacteria > Bacillati > Actinomycetota > Actinomycetes > Kitasatosporales > Streptomycetaceae > Streptomyces > Streptomyces sp. NPDC014727. The sequence goes on from NZ_JBIBYR010000008.1 coordinate 171,673, forward strand.
CTTGCCCAGGCCTTCGCCGGGCACAAGCCGCCGGACGTCTTCTACGTCAACTCCGACCAGTTCGCGAACTACGCCAAGGGCGGCTCGCTGTACCCGTACGGCGACCGGATATCCGACGCCGACGACTTCTCCCAGCAGCTGCGGACCTCGTTCTCGTACGACGGGAAGCTGGTCTGCCTGCCGAAGGACACCTCCACCCTCGGTCTCGCCATCAACACCGACCTGTGGAGGAAGGCCGGGCTGACGGAGAAGGACTATCCGAAGAGCTGGGAGGAGCTGAAGACGGTCGCGGACAAGCTCACCGGCAGTGGCGTCACCGGTCTGGTCACCAGTGACGAGTACCAGCGGCTCGGGGTCTTCATGAAGCAGGCGGGCGGCTGGCTCACCGACCCGAGCCAGAAGAAGATGACCTCCGACAGCCCGGAGAACGCCAAGGGTCTTGAGTTCGTCCAGTCCCTGCTCAAGTCCGGCTCGATGAAGTTCGCCAAGCAGGTGGACACCAGCTGGGGCGGGGAGGCGCTCGGCAAGGGCAAGGCCGCCATGACCATCGAGGGCAACTGGCTCGAAGGCGGCATGAAGCTCGACTACCCCGATGTGAAGTACACCGTCGCACCGCTGCCCGCGGGGCCGGCCGGTAAGGGCACCCTCGCCTTCAGCAACTGCTGGGGCGTCGCCGCAGACAGCGCGCACCGCGACGCGAGCGTCGACCTCGTGAAGTACTTGACGTCGGCCAAGCAGCAGCTCGCCTTCGCCGACGCCTTCGGCGTCATGCCGTCGCGGACCAGCGCCCTCAAGACGTACGCCGAGAAGAAGCCCGCCGCCAAGGCCTGGGTGGACGGCAGCGCCTACGCGCAGGGTCCCGTGACGATCGCCGGCTTCGACAAGGTGCTGAGCCAGTTCAACACCGATCTGCAGTCGCTGCGCACCGCCGACCCGAAGAAGATCCTCGCCGACCTCCAGCGCAACGGCGAACAGGCCATCGCGAAGGGCAACTGAGCCCCATGCCCAACCGCACGACGCGCGCGAGCGACCCCCCTCGAACGACCGGCACGACCGGCACGACCGGCACGCCGGGCGCACCTGACAGCGCACCCGGCGCGACCGGTACGACCGCGAAGGCTCGCGCCCGGCGCGCGGGCCTTCGCGGGGAGGGCACCTGGGGCTGGCTGTTCGTCAGCCCCATGGTGCTCGTCCTCGGCCTGTTCATGGTGCTGCCCATCCTGATGGCGCTGTGGGTGAGCCTGCTGCACTGGGACGGACAGTCCAACCCGTTCTCCGGCCAGGCCGATTTCGTCGGCCTGGACAACTACCGGTCGCTGCTCACGCAGGACGGACTGGACCGCACCCTCTTCGCGACCGCCCTGCGCAACAACGCCTACTACGTTCTGCTGACCGTCCCTCTGCAGACGTTGCTGGCACTGGGGCTGGCCCTGATCGTCAACCAGAAGCTGCTACGGGGGCGTGGCGCCCTCCGTACGACGTTCTTCTTCCCGTCGGTCACCAGTTCCATCGCCGTCTCCACGGTCTTCCTCTTTCTCTTCCAGGGCAGCGGAGCCGTCAACTCCATGCTGTCCTGGATCGGAGTCAAGGGACCGAACTGGTTCGCCGATCCCCGCGGGGTGCTGTCGCTGATCCTGGGCGGCCTGGGAATCGTCGACCCGGAACGGCCCACCGGGATGCTGGCCGATCACTCCGTCATGGGCCTGTCGTGGTTCGAGTGGCTCTCGGGTCCCTCGGTCGCGATGTGCACACTCATCCTGCTCGCCGTGTGGACCACCTCCGGCACCTTCATGCTGATCTTCCTCGCGGCACTGCAGAACATTCCGCGGGAGCTGGAGGAGTCGGCCGCCATGGAAGGGGTCAACCGTCGCCAGATGCTCCGGTACGTGACACTGCCCGCGCTGCGTCCCGTGCTGTTCCTCGTCCTGACCCTGGGGCTGATCTCCACGTGGCAGGTCTTCGACCAGGTGTATGTGATGGGTCAGGGGGCTCCGGGCAACACGACGCTCACGCCCGCCTTCCTGTCGTACTCCGCGGGCTTCGAGGGCGCGGACTTCGGGCAGGGCGCGGCGATCGCGTTCATCCTGCTCGCCCTGATCCTCATCCTCACCGCGTTCCAGCGCTGGGCGCTGCGGGATCGTGGCGCACGCACCGGGAGGAACCGATGACCGCCGCCGGCACGACCGTACGCGACCGGACTCGGCGTTCCTCTCGCCGTCCCGCCTCGCGCGACCGGGCACGCCCCGTCCTGAGCCGCTTCCCGCTGCCGTGGCGGCTCGCGGGGTACGCCGCGGTGCTGGGGCTGGGGCTGCTCTATCTGCTGCCGTTCGTCCTCCAGTTGGTGACCGGCTTCAAGACGGACCCGGACGCAGCCGCGCATCCGCTGGCCCTGATGCCCACCACTGCGACCACGGCCGCGTACCAGCGGCTGTTCGGACTGAGCCAGGCCGCCGGGGAGGTGCCGTTCCTGCGTTGGCTGGGCAATTCGGCGCTGGTGGCGGTGCTGGTCACCGCGGGCCGGGTGCTGTTCGACTCCATGGCGGGATACGCGCTGGCGCGGCTGCGCTTCCGGGGCCGCTCGGTACTGTTCGGCTTCGTGCTCGCGGTGATGGCGGTGCCCGGTGTGGCCCTGCTCATCCCGAAGTTCCTGGTGCTCAACACCTTCGGTCTCTTCGACACGTACACCGGCATGGTTCTGCCGCTGCTGGTGGACGCGGCGGGCATCTTCATCATGAAGCAGTTCTTCGAGTCGGTGCCGCGCGAGGTCGAGGAGGCCGCGCGGGTCGACGGGGCGGGGGTGTTCCGGATCTTCTGGTCCGTCGTCCTGCCGATGGCGAGACCGGCGTTGATCACCTTGACGATCCTGTCCTTCCAGGGATCGTGGAACGAATTCACGCACTTCCTCGTCAGCACGCAGTCCGGCCAGTACGAGACGCTCACCACGGGTCTGGCGCGCTTCGTGTCGGGCGGACTCGGCGGCGGAACGCAGTATCCGCTGAAGCTGGCGGCCGCCCTGCTCTCCACCATCCCGGTGGCCGCGCTGTTCTTCTGCTTCCAGCGCTACTTCGTGAACGGCGCCAACGCGGGCGCGGTCAAGGAGTGAGCTCCGGCGCCGTCGGAGGCCGACGGCGCCGGGCCCCGCTCGCCGTCCGGCCTGATCCGAATGACAGCCCTTAGACTCGGCGGATGGCGAAGTATTTCGACGTGCATCCCGAAAATCCTCAGCAGCGCACCATCCGCACCGTGGCCGACAGCATCCGATCGGGCGCGCTCGTCGCGTACCCGACGGACTCCTGTTACGCGCTGGGATGCCGGCTGGGCAGTCGGGACGGTATCGGCCGGATCCGGTCGATCCGGAACCTCGACGACCGTCACCATTTCACTCTCGTGTGCCAGAACTTCGCTCAGCTGGGTCAGTTCGTGCACGTCGACAATGATGTGTTCCGCGCGATCAAGGCGGCGACGCCCGGCCGCTACACCTTCATCCTTCCTGCGACGAAGGAGGTACCGCGCCAGTTGCTGCACCCGAAGAAGAAGACGGTCGGAGTACGGATTCCCGACCACGTCGTCACTCAGGCCCTCCTCGCCGACCTCGGTGAGCCGCTGCTGTCCAGCACCTTGCTCCTGCCCGACGAGGACGAGCCGCTGACGCAGGGCTGGGAGATCAAGGAACGGCTCGACCACGTGGTGGACGCCGTGCTCGACTCGGGCGACTGCGGCACCGAACCGACGACGGTCATCGACTTCTCCGCCGGCGAACCCGAGATCGTACGACGGGGAGCGGGCGACACGACAAGGTTCGAGTAGCGGCAGGCGACGAGACGGCCGAAGGGAGCCGGGACCAGGCCGTCCGGCACGCACCCGGCATCCGCTTTCCCGGCATCGGCGGGCGCCACGGCGAACAGCGCGGCGTCCGGTCGAGGCGTTCAATTGCTGCGAGGGGACCGGACCACCGGTTCCCAGAGGCCGCTCAGGTGAGTGTGGAGGACGTCCTGCGCCTCCGGTGGAGTGAGATGGCCGACGAGGACGTGTGAGGTGAGACCGTCCGCAAGGGCGAGGAGAGTCCGGGCCTCGCGTTGCGGATCGAGGGGTACGGCGCGGTCGGTACCCTCGTCCGCCTCCGAGATCAGGCCGACGAACGCCTCCTGCAGGGCCGCGTAGTTCGCCTGCAGCGTCCGGGCGAGCGGCTCGCTGACAACCGCCTGCGCGACGAAGGCGAGCCAGACCCTGGCCTCGGCACGGTGCTCCTCCCGGAGCAGTGACATCTCGGCGACCACGTGGCCCAGAGCGGTGGCCGCCGACTGGGCCGGGCTCCTGACGAGGCGGGCCTGCACGCGCTCGCCGATCCGCTCCCCGATGTGCCCGAGAGCGAACACGAGCATCTCTTCCTTGGTGCGGAAGCACCGCTGGACAGCACCCATCGACACCTGCGCACAGGCGGCGACATCGCGAAGGGTCACACCCTCCAGTCCACGCTCGTCGGCAATGCGGCAGACGGCCTCGGCGATCCGGCGTCGCCGCTCCGCGTGATCCACCTGTCTGGGCATCGGTCGCCTCCCTGATGCACGGTGCTCTGTTCCGTGGCGAACCTTATTCGATGCGAGCGTATCGCTTCTCGGGCTACAGTTCCGATGCAAGCGCATCGGAACGTGGACGGGAAAGGACACGAGCACATGCAGGACGCCCTGTGGAAGATGCCGGCCGCCGCTCAGGCGGAGGCAGTGCGCAACGCACACGTCTCGGCTGTCGAACTGGTCGAAAGCCACCTGGAGCGCATCGCTGAGGTCAACCCACGCATGAACGCGGTCACCCAGCTCCTGGCGGAGCGCGCACGGGCCGCCGCGGCGCAGACCGATCGCCGGCGAGCCGCCGGTGAAGAGCTGGGGCCGCTGGCGGGTGTGCCGTTCACCGTGAAGGAGAGCACCGCCGTCGAAGGCGTGCCGACGACGTTCGGCACGGAGCGCTTCCGCGATCTGGTGGCGCCGAGCGACGCTCCCCCGGTGGCACGGCTGCGTGCGGCGGGGGCCATCCCCATCGGGCACAGCAACATACCCACCCTGATCCTGGCGGGGATGCACACGCGCAGCGAGCTGTTCGGCGACACGCTCAACCCGTGGGACAGCAGCCGGACCCCGGGCGGCACCAGCGGGGGTGACGCAGTGGCCGTCGCCACGGGCATGGCAGCGCTCGGACTCGGCAACGACTCCGGCGGGTCGGTACGCGTCCCGGCCCAGTTCTGCGGTGTGGCCGCGCTGAAGCCGTCCACGGGCCGGTTCCCCGCCGACCACCGCATTCTCGGACCGGACGACCCCGGCCCGGCGTCCCAGCTACTGGTCACCGACGGCCCGCTGGCACGGAGTGTGGGCGACCTGCGGCTTGCTTACGAGGTGCTGGCCGGAACCGATCCGCGAGACCCACGTGCCGTGCCGGTGCCCGCCTACGGCGAACCGCTCGCCGGGCCGGTGAAGGTCGCGGTTGTGGCGGACCCCGGCGGGCGCGGCGTCCACCCCACGGTTCGCGGAGCCGTCGCGACCGCGGCCGAGGCGCTCCGCGACGCCGGATACGACGTGCGCGAGGTGCAGGACGTACCTCGGATGGACGAGGCCCTTGAGGCGTACGGCCGGATCACCGTCACCGAGTTCGCCCCGAATTGGCCAGTGGTACGCACGCTGCTCGGCAAAGGTGGTGACCGCTTTATCGAGATGGCGATGGAACAGACCCCGCCCGCAAGCGCGGCCGAGTTCATGAAGCTGATGGGCACCTGGATGAACATCCGCCGCGCATGGGCCGAATTCCTCGATGAATACCCGCTGTTGCTCGGCCCTTCCTTCACCGAGCCCCCGGTCGAGCCGGGGCTGGAGTCGCGCGACAGGGCGGGCCGGGACCGGGTCGCGTCAGGAATGCGTCTGTGCACCGTGACGAGCTTCGTGGGCGTGCCGGGCGTGGCCGTACCGACCGGAGTGGTCGACGGCCTGCCGTCCGGGGTCCAGGTTGTCGGACGCGCATTCCGGGAGGACCTGTGCCTGGCCGCGGCCCAGGCGATCGAGGACCGGCTCGGCGTGTTCACCCCGGTCGATCCGCGCATGGGCGCCGGCAGCGGCTCTCAGCCGTGAGCGGAGCGGTCCCCGTGCCCGGCAACGGCGAGCACGGGAACCTGGATCGTGAGGACCGTTGACGATCGGTCACCGGTGGACTCCATCAGCTGATGGGTTCTCCGGTGGCCGCCGAAGCTGCCGAAGTCGTGACGCAACACCTCTGGCGGGCCTGCTCCGTGAGCGTCTCCCCTGGCGGTCGGCGTGGATCGACCGGGACCGGGTTTCCGCAAAGTGAATCCGTACCGGGGGTCTTCTGCCCCACACTCGACCCATGACGGGTGACGGGCGCAGGAGGCAGGGGAACTTACGGCGGCGGCTGGCGGCCGTGATGTTGGCGGTGGCGGTGGGATGCGCGCCTGTCCTGGTCGGGCCGCCAGGACACGCGATCGCCCAGCCGGAGACCGGTCGCCAGTCGAAACCGACGATACCCGACGGCTGGGTGGAGATACCGACGTACGACAACCCGATCACGCAGATCGGTTACGACGCCCGGAAAGCCCGGCACAGGGGCAGTCCAGGCGACTGGGGCCGCAACATGGCCGTCGGTTTCGCCGACGTGACCTCCCTCTTGGCCGGGGAGGGAAGAGCGAAGCTCCAGGAGAAGTACGGACCGTACGAGATCCGGGAGGCCGTGGACGATCCCGACCTCTTCGCCGCGCTGGGGCTGGATCCGAGCATCAAGGCCCTGCTGGTGATACCGAAACTCAACGCTCCGAAGGGGGATCACTCCGAGGAGGAGATCTTCCAGGCGCTTGAGGAGAGGGGCATCTCTCCCGACCTGCTGGTGGCGCTGTGGTCGGAGCGTTCACCGTGCGCCACCCTGTGCGCGCCCCGGATCAGAAGTCGTGCGAAGAACGTCAAGATCTTCTTCTCCGTGAAGGACAAGTCCTGGCGCGGCGGCAGTGTGAAGGCAGTGGAGCGCTTCATCGTGCGTGCTCTCACGGACAAGGCCGAAAGTACGGCGCGGATCGCGAAGTCACCGTCGAAGGAACGGGATGCGGCGCTCCAGCGGCAGAAGGAGGCCGCCACCGCCTTCACCCACGGGGAGGCCGCCACCGACTGCTCGCTCGGCTCGCAGGGTCTGGGCCGCAGCGAGATCGCCTTGATCGCGTACAGCCGCCCGTGCCCGCCCGAGGAACCGGCGTCGGCCCTGGCCAGGATGCTCGGCCGACCCGATTCCAGTCCCGGCGGAATCGACTTCTCCACCCTGGAACTGCGCTACATGGCCGACACCGGCTCGGCGAAGACCGGCCTGCGCTACTCCTTGAGTGCCGTTCCTGTCGCCCCCACGGCCGCCGGGAACGACGACAACAGCCGGTCCGACGGCGTGAGCGCCGTGCGCGAGGCCTCGGATGCGTTCTTCGTGTGGCTGACGCTGCCGACGTCCACGTTCTGGGTGAACCTCAACCCCAGCGAGCCCCGGCGAATCGTGGACGACTCCCTCGGACGGACCGATGCCGGGCGCGTCCTGCTCCAGGCCGACCTGCGCATGAAGAAGACGATCGCCCAGCTGATCCACCCGGACAGCAAGCTCGGGGGCCGCTACTGGAAGCAGCTTCGGGGCACGTGCATGTCGATGCGCACCTGGATCGTGCCGGCACCGGCCGAGGTGCATGAGTCGTCCGATCAGCTGTACATCCTGGACGCCCCGCTTTCGGTGAAGATGGAGACCCAGTACCTCAACGCGCGCAACCCGCTCGGTGCTCACCGGACCGGCTCGTGCCAGCGGCAGGAGAAGTCCGTCGAGACGCACAACGAGTCCGTCTTCCGCAGCATGATCCTGCCCGGTGTGGAACGGGCCGTGAACACCGCCCCGGAGTACGCCTCGCTGCGGCGCGTCTACCGCAGTCGGGTGGCGGCAGAGTGGTACCGACGGATCAGTGAGCAGAAGACCACCGCCTACGGCGGGCTCATCGACAAAGGTGACATCGGCGATTGGACCACCCGCACCCCCTGGAAGCCCGTCGACACCTTCAATGACTACGTCGACTCCTACACCAAGGGCGAGTTCAAGGTGACGCACCGGACCAGGAAGGGCAACACCATCTACACCAACACCTATGTGTTCGGTGGTGTCGACCTGACCAAGGTGCCGTTCCACGAGGTGGCGGACAACGAGTTCAGGGCGAAGTGGCCCAGGATGCCCGAACGTGTCGACCAGTCCTGGGACATGCCCGTCTCCGACACCGGATCGGTCTGGCTGGGCGGTGGCACCTCTCCCTCGAAGGCGCGGCAGGCCGCCGAAGGGGGACCGGGCCTCAACTGGTCCTCCGTCGGCCCCGAACTGCGGTGGGCCGTTCCGGTCGTTGTGCTCGCCGTGCTCCTGCTGCTCAGGCGTCGGCTGCGCCGTTCCGGGCGACTGCGCGCGTGAGCGGGAGGCGGACGCGGCAGGCACGCCTCGCTCCACGTCATCGGGCCCCGGACGGGTGAGCACCTCGTCCGGGGCCGTACGGAACAGCAGAACCGTCGCGAGGGCTCGCCGATCTCTCATCGACGGCTGAAGAGTTCGCCGACAGGGACCGCTATTCCACGGTGATGGCCTGCACCGGGCAGACGCGGACGGCTTCCTTGACCATCGGGTCGGTCACGTCCTTCTCGTGGCCCGGCAACAGTTCGCTGAGGCCGTCGTCGTCCTGGGTGAAGACCTTCGGCGCGGTCAGCGCACACTGGCCGGCGCCGATGCACACATCCTTGTCGATACTGATCCGCATCACCGCGGCATCCTTTCCGAGAGGGGTCCGGTCACCACGCCACGGGCAGTTCGAGCATGCCCTGGATCGTGTCGCCGGGCTTGAACGGGATCTCGTCGACGGGCGCCGCCAGACGCAGCTCCGGCAGCCTGTCGAAGAGGGTACGCAGCGCGATCTCCAGCTCGGCGCGCGCGAGGTTCTGGCCGAGACACTGATGAATCCCGAAACCGAAGGCGACGTGGTGGTGTGACTGCCGGCCGAGGTCCAGTTCGTCCGGCGCCGCGTACACGGACTCGTCCCGGTTGATCACCGAAGTGGCCAGCACAACGCCGTCACCTGCGCGGATGGTCACCCCGCCCACCTCCATGTCCTCCGCGGCCACTCGTGAGATGGCGTCGGCGATGGACAGGAACCGGAGCAGTTCCTCGACCGCGCTGGGCATCAGATCCTCGGACGTACGCAACTTGTCGAGCTGGTCGGGATACTGGAGAAGGGTGAACGTACCCAGGGAGATCATGTTTGCGGTCGTCTCGTGGCCCGCCACCAGCAGGATCTCTGACAGCTGGACCAGTTCCTCAAGGTTGATGGCTCCGCTGTCGAGCTGCTGGGCGATGAGCTCGTCGAGCAGGCCCTCGCCCGGCTGGGCCCGCTTGCGCGCGATCAGTGTCCGGAAGTACTCGTCGAGTGCGGACCGTGCGTCCTCGACGTCGGCGGCATCCGGGCCGCGCAGCAGCCTGCGCGACTGGGCCTCGAAGAATTCATGGTCGGCGTACGGAACGCCGAGGAGCGAACAGATCACCATGGAGGGAACGGGCAGCGCGAAGGCACTCACCAGATCGGCGGGCGGCCCCTGCTCGATCATGGCGTCCAGCAACCGGTCCACGGTCTCCTGGATCCTCGGCCGCAATGCGGCGGTCCGCTTCACGGAGAAGCTCGGGATCAGCATCCGGCGCCGCTCGTTGTGCTCGGGATCGTCGACGCCGAGCAGTTCGACGCGACGCTTCGTACTCCGGGCCAACCGCTCCGTGACCATCGGGAACGCGGGGTTCTCCCGGTTCGACGACAGCCGCGGGTCCACCAGCAGCGCACGCGCCTCGGCATGCCCGGTCACCAGCCACACTCGGCGGCCGTCGAAGAGTCTGACCAGGGACAACGGTCGGTGCCCGTCGTCCTTGGGCCGGTACTCGGTCGGCGGGTGGTACGGACAGGTGCGGTCCTGGGGGAAGGAGATGGTCTCGGTATCTGCCATGGCGGGCCTCGCAAACAGGATGGAGGGAGTCCTACCGATCTCCCTCCACTAGATGCCTCAGTCACCTAAATGGTCTACGCGATGTTCGGCCAACTCGTCTCGGAGGCATCCCCTCCGCTCCGGACCCACGGTTCGTGGGCGGGCTCGGGCGACACCCTCCGCCCGGGTATGCCGTTCACCGGAAGCCTAACTCCGCGACCCGCATCCCGCCCGGGAGCCGCCGAGGGACCCGGTCATGGCCGGGAATCGCCCTGGCGCACGACCCGTACCGGAGCGCGGGTCGCGCACGCGCGCCGCGGATGTGACCGTCCCCCGGTGCCAGGCACCCGGAACACCACCTCGAACGCCGCGGTCGAGGACGAGAGGCCGCGCGGACCGGCGGCCAGGCAGGCAGGCTCACCGCATGTCCCGGACGAGCTCACTTCCCGTCGAATGGCATGCCGAAGGACCGGCATGGGCAGCGTCGGTGCTGCCGTGCCGGTCCTGGCTCACGCGGTGGGTGTGGAGTTCGCCGCTCAGTAGGCGGAGTTGACGTTGTCGATCGAACCGTAGCGGTGGGCGGCGTAGTTGGCGGCCGCGGTGATGTTGGCGACGGGGTTGGTGAGGTCGTGCGCGGTGCCGTCGACGTGGTACGCGCTGAACGTCGGCTGGATCACCTGGAGCAGCCCCTTGGACGGAACGCCGTTGCGGGCGTTGACGTCCCAGTTGTTCTGGGCGTTCGGATTGCCGCCCGACTCGCGCATGATGTTGCGGTGCAGCCCCTCGTAACTGCCCGGGATGCCCTTGGCCTTCATGATGGCCAGCGACTGCTTGATCCAGCCGTCCAGGTTGTTGCCGTACCCCTTGCCGCTCTTGCCGTCGGCCGCCGAGACCTTGGCCACGGAGGCGCCCACCGACTTCACCTCGGCGGCCTGGGCGGAGGTGGACGTCAGGGTGAGGGCGGCCGCAGCGGCGCCCAGGGAAGCGATACCGGCGACGGACAGCGTACGGATACGGGCGAAACGGGCGGTGCGGGACTGCGTGTGCGTGGTCATACGGAAGGAACTCTCCAATGCGGGGACGTCACGTGGTGCCCGCCGTCTCGATCACGGCGGCCTGCGGAGCGGAGCCCCGCCATGCGGGCCGGTGCGAACCGGTCCGACGCGATCCGTCCGGCCCGGTCGCGGTCTCCCGCAACGACAGCCATGGTTAACGCCCGTCCGAACCCGACGCAAGAATGTGACGTACTACCCAAATTAGGAGCAATGTCCGAAATACTAGATTCTGCGGCATTCTTATGCCGATCGCACCGCACCGGTCCTCCTACCCTCCCTAGGATGTGACGCACCTCCTATGGGTGGCATCACATCCCAGGGGCCGTATCGAGCGATGCGACGGACACCCCGCTCCCCCGTCCAACGGCCGCGGAGGACAGGCGCGCGTCATGGGCTCTGGCCGGGTCAGGTCTTCCGCAGGTCCGGGGCCGGGACATCGATGAGCAGCCTCCGCAGCGCGTCCCACGCCACGCGCATCGCACGGGTGATGGCGGGTGAGTCGCTCCCGACGATGCGTACCCACGCACCGCAGTCATCGGGCAGCGTGCTCGCTCCGAACGCCAGGCCGGTGGCCAGAAGCGCCTCGTGGAGGGTGTCCGCGACCCGGGTCGCGGGGGCGAGCGGAGTGACCGCGTACAGGGAGGCCATCAGATCGTGGTCCGCGAAGACCGCCGGCCCGGTGACCGCGCCCGGAGCCTGCGGATCGAGGCGGACGCTGTCCACGGCCAGAAGTGTCCCGTCGGGACGCTGGATCTCCAGGTCACTGAAGAGCATGCGGTAGGCATGGCGTTCACCGCGGGCCAGCCGTCCGGCCGCGATCGTCTCACCCAGGAGCACGGTGGCGGTCGGATCGACGGTCACGCGGGTGTGCTGGTAGAAACGTGCGTCCCGGTACGGAATCAGGGAATCCGGCAGGTACTCGACGTAACTTCGTTCTCCAGCCGTGAGGTTGACGACCTGGGTCGCGTGGTCGAACTCCATCCGGTGGACCTTGGTGGCGGCCTGGGTGGTGAGGTGCACCGCGGTGCCTGGGCCGCAGTCGATGTCGATCCGGTTGCGGTCGGCCTGGATGACCCCGCCCCCGGTCGACATCAGATAGGTCACCGGCAGATCGGGCCGCGCCGGATCGACATAGAGCGGGCGCATGATCTGCAGCGGTGACTTCTGATAGCGGTCGACGAGCTCGGTCCGGTCGCCCGCACGTGCGTAGCGCAGTTCGAGCAGGCCGACCTTGCCGGGGCGCCCGGCGGCCAGCGTGTCCGGGCGGCCGACGAGGTCGAGCATCCGGGCCGGTACCCGCCGGGGTTCGTAGTGCGCGGGTTCCAGCCGCGCGGGCGCCTTGGTCACGCGGAGGCCGCCACCTGGGCGGCTTCGTGGGACAGGAGGAAGTCGGCGATGGTGTCGAGTCCCTCTCCGGTGAGGGAATTGGTCAGCACCACCGGCCGTCCGTCCCGGACGCGGTAGGCGTCCGACTCCATGACGCCGAGATCGCACCGCACATAGGGTGCGATGTCCACCTTGTTGATGACGAGCAGCTCGCACTCGGTGATGCCGGGGCCCCGCTTGCGCGGCATCTTGTCGCCCTCGGCGGTGTCCAGTACGAACAGGAAGAGGTCGACCAGCGCGGGGCTGAAGGTGAGTGTCAGGTTGTCTCCGCCGCTCTCGAAGAGCAGGGTGTCCACCTCGGGGAAGCGCTCCACGAGTTCGTCCGCGGCGGCCTGGTTCATCGTCGGGTCGTCCCGGACCGCGGTGTGCGGGCAGGCCCCGGTCTCCACTCCTACGATCCTCTCCGCGTCGAGGAGCCCGGCCAGGGTACGGCGCACGTGCGCGGCGTCCTCGCTGGTGTAGATGTCGTTGGTGATGACGGCAGGGGTCCGGCCGCGCTCGATCAGCACGGGGACGAGCGCTTCGATGAGTGCGGTCTTGCCGGAGCCGACCGGTCCGGCGATACCGACGCGCAGTACGCCGTCCTTGGGCCGCTGCATGAGCTCGTCGTGGTCGTGGTGGTGCCTGGCCTGCATCGGGTCGTGCATGGTGATCCTTCCGGTGTGGTGGTCTTCCAGGTGAGGAAGAAAGGGGCGGGTGATGGAGCCTTTCGTCCGGAACACGCCGGGCTCGCATGCCCCGGTGTCGTGCCGCTCGCCGATCCCTGAGGGCTGTGCATCTGGCGCCGCGCGCTGATCCGCCAGGGACTACGCGACAGTCCTCAGCTGGCGAAGAGGCGTGCCTCGGCGCGCTCGTGACGGCCGGCCATGACATCCGCGACCGGGACACACCCTCCGATGTCGGCCAACTCCCGCCGCAGGGCGGCGTCGACGGTCTCCTCGATCACCGGGACGGCCCCGTGCAGCACGACCTGCGCCCGGCGGTGATCGGTCAGCCGCAGCCGCACGGCGGCCCCCACGAAACTGGCCGCGAAGGCGAACAGCTCACAGGTGACCGCCTGGCGGGTCGACAGTCCGTTGGCCGCGTGGACGACGGCGGCGACGACCGGCTGGCAGCCGCGTACGGCTCCCTCCCGGTAGAGGGCCTGGTACCGCTCGATCTGTGGTGTGCGGTAGACCTCGCCGGCGAGGTCCAGCAGCTGCCGTCCGGTACGGACGGCAGCCTGCCGGGCCTCTCGACCCAATTTGGTGGCATGCAACCGCTGTTCCACGGCCACCACCTCCGCCCAGTCGTCGGCGGTGACCGCGCGGTGGGCGAGGGCGAGGGCGGTCGCGTCGGCCGGCCCCGCGCTGTTGCGCAGCAGGTCCTGGAGGAGGGCGGGCAGACCGCGCGGGGTGACCGCGCGAGCCTGTTGGAAGCCTTCCAGGCCGTGGGAGAGGGTGTAATAGCCGCTGGGGAAAGCCGAGTCGGTGAGCTGGAGTCCGGTCAGCAGCGCCGGGATCGGCATCGGGTCGTTCACGCCGGGGATTCCGTTCGTGCCAGGGGCCGTCCGAGGTGATCCGGCCGGTGACGGCCGTCGAGGACGGTCAGACGATGTAGAAGAGGTGGTTGAGCGGGAGCCGCTCCGCCGGCTCGATGGTGGCGGGCTCGCCGTCGACCGTGACCTTGTACGTCTCCGGGTCCACTTCGATGCGCGGCAGCGCGTCGTTGCGCACCATGTGCTCCTTGCCGATGGTCCGGCAGCGCTGCACGGGTTCGATCCGCCGCTGCAGCCCCAGCTTGTCGGGGACGCCCGCGGCGATGGATGCCTGGGACATGAAGGTCACCGACGTGCGCTGCCGGGCACGGCCGTACGTGCCGAACATCGGCCGGTAGTACACCGGTTGCGGTGTGGGCAGCGACGCGTTGGGGTCGCCCATCAGCGCCCAGTTGACCATGCCGCCCTTGATGACCATCTTGGGCTTGGCCGCGAAGGAATGGATCGGCCAGAGCACGATGTCGGCGAGCTTGCCGGGCTCCAGGGAGCCGATCACGTCCGCGGCACCGACGGCGGTCGCGGGGTTGATCGTCAGCTTGGCCAGATACCGCAGGACACGCGCGTTGTCGTTGCGGGAGCTGTCCTCGGCCAGCGGACCACGCAGTTCCTTGCAGTGGTGTGCCGTCTGGAAGGCGCGGACGAAGGACTCGCCGACCCGCCCCATTGCCTGGGAGTCCGACGAGAAGATGCTGATCACGCCGAGGTCGTGCAGAACGGTCTCGGCCGCGATCGTCTCGGCCCGCACCCGGCTGTCGGCGAACGACACGTCCTCGGGGATGTCGCGGGACAAGTGGTGACAGACCATCACCATGTCCAGCAACTCGTCCACCGCGTTGATCGTGTACGGCAGGGTCGGGTTGGTGGAGGCAGGCAGTACGTTGGCCTCGCCGGACACCCGGATGATGTCGGGGGCATGACCGCCACCGGCGCCCTCGGTGTGGAAGGTGTGGATGGTCCGGCCGTCGATCGCCGACAGGGTGTCCTCGTAGAAGCCGCCCTCGTTGAGGGTGTCGGTGTGAATGGCCATCTGGACGTCGTGCTCATCGGCGACCCGGAGCGCGGTGTCGATCGTGGCGGGGGTGGCGCCCCAGTCCTCGTGCACCTTCAGTCCGGCCGCGCCCGCCTCGACCTGCTCGCGCAGCGCCTCGGGCAGGCTGCCGTTTCCCTTGCCGAGCAGGCCCACGTTGACCGGCAGGTCCTCCACGGCCTCCAGCATCCGGTGGATGTTCCACGGGCCGGGGGTGCAGGTGGTGCCGTTGGAGCCGTCGGTCGGCCCGGTGCCTCCACCGAAGAAGGTGGTGATGCCGTTGGACAGACCCTCCTGGGCCTGCTGGGGCGCGATGAAGTGGATGTGCGTGTCGACGCCGCCGGCGGTGGCGATGAGGTGTTCGCCGGATATCACCTCGGTGCCGGGTCCGATGACGAGCTTGGGGTCGACTCCGCTCTGCAGATGCGGGTTTCCCGCCTTGCCGACGCCGACGATCAGGCCGCCGCGTACTCCGATGTCGCCCTTGACCACGCCCAGAACCGGGTCGAGCACCACAACATTGGTGATGACGAGGTCCAGGGCGCCTTCGCGGTTGAGTGCGGACGGGTCCTGGGCCATCCCGTCCCGGATGGCCTTGCCTCCCCCGTAGACGGCCTCTTCCCCGTAGGAACCGGCGTTGTGGTCGTACTCGACCTCGACGACCAGATTGGTGTCGGCCAGGTGGAACCGGTCACCGACGGTGGGACCGAACAGATCCGTGTACTGCTTGCGCGGGATGATCGCCATCAGATCCGGGCCCCCTCGTGGTCGGTCTCGGTGTCGCTGTCGTCGTGTGTGAAGCCGAGCTCCGCCGCGCGGCGGAGGGCGGCGCGCTTGGTGTCCGGGGCCGACAGTCCCCCGTTGACGAGCGCGGCGAAGCCGGTGAGCCGCCCGGTGCCGGCGAAGGCGCACAGCTCCACCTCGCGGGTGTCGCCGGGCTCGAAGCGCACAGCGGTGCCGGACGGGATGTCCAGGCGCATGCCGTAGGCGGCCTCGCGGTCGAAGCGCAGGGCGCGGTTGATCTCGAAGAAGTGGTAATGCGAGCCGATCTGCACGGCCCGGTCACCGGTGTTGGCGACCGTGAGTGTGATCCTGGCCCGGCCGGCGTTGATCTCGACGGGGTCGTCCCCGTAGAGGTAGTGAGCTCCGCCAGACATCTGTGTCTCCTCGGTGTTTCAGGCGCTGATCGGGTCGTGGCAGGTGACCAGCTTCGTCCCGTCGACGAAGGCTGTCTCGACCTGGAGGACGGTGAGCATCTCCCGTACTCCGGGCATCACGTCGTCGATGGAGACGACCTTGCGGCCCAGCTCCATGCATTCGGCGACGGTGCGGCCGTCACGCGCGGCCTCCAGGACGGCCTCGGTGATCAGTGCGGCGGCTTCGCTGTAGTTGAGCTTGGTTCCCCGGTTCCTGCGGCGGCGGGCCAGGTCCGCGACCACATAGACGTGGAGTTTGTCGATTTCCCGCGGTGCGAGGTTCATGGCGTCACATTGCTTTCTCGGACGAGATGCCGGGCCGGCCCAGGAGTGGACCAGCCGCCAGGAAGAGCCAGGTCGTCACGGTGAACGGCCAGGTGAAGGGGTATCCGCCGGAGGGCTGGGCAACGGTTTCCCAGGCAGCGGCGAACGGGACCGAGGCCGCCGCGGCGAGCGCTGCGTACCCGGCGGTCCACGGAGTGAGAGCCAGGAAGGTGGCTGTCAGCGCGATCGCGCAGAGCACCGCGTTGTACCCGTACAGCCCCTCGATGATCCGGTCGGCGGGCAGTCCTGTCAGGCAGGCGGTCAGGAACGCGACGACGCTGGCGCCGATCGCCGCGACGGCGGCGATCCGCGAGGCGACGAGCAGCCCGACGAGCAGGATCAGGCCCGCGTACCACTTGTCCAGGTAGAAGATCTGACCGATGTTGTTGCAGAGCGCCCGCCCGGTCTCCGCGGCCGTCATGGTCGTGAATCCTGAGACGCGTGCGGCCGGACCGGCGGCGACCGGCGCCTTGGACAACGTGACCACCAGCGCCCCGGCGACCAGGCAGTATGGGGCCGTCAGCACCGGCAGCCCGAGGGGGCCGAGGAGGCGGCCCGCCGCGGCGCTCAGTACCGAACAGACCGCCGCGCCGAGCACGGCCAGCACGGCGGTTTGCCACGAGGTGCCGAGCCGGACGACGAGGGCGATCCCGGTCAGGCAACCGCAGTAACCCTGCAGCCCGTTGACCAATCCCTTCCGGTCTGCTCCCAGGAGCGCCGCGGCGGCGGTGGACGAGGCCGCACCCAGCAGGCCGTACACGCCCAGTCGCCATCCGTCCACGAACAGCGCCACGGTGAACAGCAGCCCGGCCCATGCGTTCGAGCTGAGTGCGACCTGGGCTACGCCGCGCAGTTGTATCTGTCCGGCGCGGATAGAGGCCCAGTTCTTCGCCTGCACCACCTGTTCCACTGCAGGCACGTCTTCTCCTTTGAGAACATGACGAAATCACCAAAGCCCCCGCATCCGGGACGCTTTGAATCTTGATCAACATTCTGTTGAGACCGTACGCCCGGCGTGGGCGGGCCAGGGGCGCGAAAAGTCGCAGCTCAGTGTGACCACACGGACGCGATCAGACATACCCGCTGCTGAGAGGACGCGATTTCCGGGCCTGCAGCGACGATTTCCAGCCCCGTCTCGTCAATTTCTTGGTCAGAGGTTGAACATTCCGTACCTGTCGTTTGACCGAACCGGGCGGGCGCGGCCGCACTTCTCGCCCTCTTCGCGCGGAGCCCGCGAGGGGGACCGCGCTCGGCGCACCCGGCGCGGCGGCCCGCCGCGGACGCGTGCAGCCATGCCGCTCGAAGTACCCCGAATCCGCGACGACTTGACGAGCGCAGAGCGGACTTGCGTGGTGGGGCTACGTCTCGGGCCAGGCGGAACGCGCCCGCGTGTGACGCGGCACGTACCCGCCGCTTGAACCAGAAGCACCGTGTCCCTACGTGTGCCTGACGAGCCGTCGGGCACTGCGGACGAAGCCGGGCAGCTCGGGAGTGAAGAGGCGGAGGGACCACGTACGTTCCGCCACCCGCGCTCACCGGCTTCCTCGTACTGCCGGCGGCGATGTCCGCCGTGTCGTAAGGGGTCGGTTTCGCCGTCGGCCCGGTCACACCGGGAATGCACTCCATCCGTCGACGATCACGCGCAGCTCCGGCCACGGGTGCCCGCCCCACCAGGGCGGATCGCTCCCCCACATCTGCATCCCATGGATGGCCGTGCGGAGTTGATACTGCGACCCCGGCCCCGTCGCCACGGGCGGACGAAGTCGAGCGGAGCGCGAAGGCGCTCGACGTACACCCATTCCGGCTTGCGGTTTCCGCTGCGTCAACTCCTACGGTCTTCCATGTGGCCGGAGGGACCGGCCGGGTGATGGGAGGCACGGCAATGGCCTGGTCGATCGCGGATGTGGCCCGGATGTCCGGGGTGACGTCCCGGACGTTGCGGCACTACGACGAGATCGGTCTGCTGCCGCCTGCGTGGATCGGAAGCAACGGGCACCGCTACTACGAAGAGGCCGGTCTGTTGCGCCTGCAGCAGATCCTGCTGATGCGCGAGTTGGACCTGGGACTGCGCGAGATCCAGACGGTCCTGGACAGCCAGGCCGACCAGATGACCGTGTTGCGCGAGCACCACCGGCGGCTCCTCGGGGAGCGTGACCGGCTGGAGACACTCGCCCGCACGGTCGAGCGAACCATCACCGAACTGGAGGAAGGCAAGGAACACAACGACATGGCAAGGATCAACAGGCCGGAGAACCTGTTCGACGGATTCGAGCACTCCGACGCAGAGGCCGAGGCAGAGGTGCGCGAGCGGTGGCCGCAGGCCTGGGAGCAATCCCGTATGGCCGTCGCGGCGATGACCGCCGAGGATCAGGAGCAATGGCAGCGTGAGGTGACGGCACAGATGATCCGCATCGCGGAGTTCATGGTGGCCGGCACGCCGGTTGCCGATCCTGCGGTGCAGGCCGAAATGGATTCCCATTACCAGGGCATCTGCCGGTTCTGGTCCCCGAACGCGGTCGCCTACAAGGGACTGGGCCAGACCTACGTCGATGACCCACGAATCCGGGCGAACTATGACAGGATCGCCGACGGTTTGGCCCTCTACCAGCGCGACGCGATGGTCGTCTACGCCGACGCCCGGCTGAGCTGACCAGCGGCTGACACCGCCGGGGGGCTGCAGACCCCCGGCGACAGACGACTCGCCCCGTGCGTGGAACGCCCCGTGTCGCGGTCGACCGGCGCCCGTACCGGGGCGGGCGGTGGACAACCGGCACAGCGCAGAGATCGTCCGCCAGGATCACACCGGAAAGAATTTTGCACGCCGCGCAAAATTACATAGCATGCACCTCATGAGTGCCGACGACATGTCTCTCGGACTGCGCGAACGCAAGAAGCGTGCGACGCGTGACGCCCTTGCGGACGTGGCGTTGCGCATGGCCGCGGACCGTGGAGTCGAGAACGTGACCGTGGAAGCGGTCACTGATGCGGTCGGCGTCTCCGTGCGCACCTTCTTCAACTACTTCCCCTGTTTGGAAGAAGCGATCACCCGTCCCGATCAGGACAACGCCGAACGGGCGCGTCGGGCGGTGCTCAACGCACCGAAGGAGCTCACGGCACTCCATGCCCTGCGCGAGGCGATCGGCCAGGAGCTCGCCCACATCGAGGAGGATCACGAACGCTGGGAACTCCAGATGGCCGTGCTCAGGGCGAGTCCTTCGCTGCTTCCCGGATTCCTGGCCGCACAGGGCGCGGACGAGCGCGCCCTGGTCGCCGTCGTGGCCGAACGCCTCGGCCAGGACCCCGAGTCCGATCTCTACCCTCGGCTTCTCGCGCATGTGGTGATCGCCGCCGTGCGCGCCGCCGTCGAGCTCTGGGTGGCATCCGGCCGTACCCGCACGTTTCAGAGCATCTATCGCGAGGCGTTCAACTCGCTGGCCGACGGTCTGAGCGGCTGAAGCACATCCGAAGCCCCCAGCCGGGGGCTCTTCACCAGAGAATGAGGAACGTCAGCCGATGACCGCTGCCGTCACACCTGAAACCCGCGCGCCCGAGGGGGCGGCGCCAGGCGCCATGACACGTCGTCACATACTCCAGGCCATGTCGGGCCTGATGGCCGGCATGTTCGTGGCCATCCTGGCCTCCACCGTGGTCTCCAACGCCCTTCCCAGGATCATCGCCGATCTGCACGGCAGCCAGTCCTCCTACACCTGGGTGGTCACCGCCGAGCTTCTGGCGATGACGGCGACCGTCCCGATCTGGGGCAAGCTGTCCGATCTCTACGACAAGAAGCTGCTCATCCAGCTCTCCCTCTCGATGTTCATCGTCGGCTCGCTCGTCGCTGGCTTCTCGCACAGTGTCGGCCTGCTCATCGTGAGCCGCGTGGTGCAGGGCATCGGAGCGGGCGGCCTCACCGCGCTGGCCCAGGTGGTGATGGCAGCGATCATTCCGCCGCGTGAACTCGGCCGGTACTCCGGCATTTTCGGCGCCGTCTTCGCCGTCGGCACCGTCGCGGGACCGCTCATCGGCGGTGTGCTCGTGGACACCTCCTGGCTGGGGTGGCGCTGGTGCTTCTTCATCGGTGTGCCGTTCGCCCTGCTCGCGATCGTGCTGCTCCAGCTGACCCTGAAGCTGCCGACGGTCCGCAGAGAAGTGAAGATCGACTATCTCGGTGCCGTCCTCATCATGAGCGGGGTCAGCGCACTGCTTCTGTGGGTGACCCTCGCGGGCAACCGGTTCGACTGGGCGTCGTGGCAGACCGCCGCACTGGTCTCCGCCGGTGTGGTCCTGCTGGTCGCGGCGGTCGTGGTCGAATCCAGGGTCCAGGAGCCGATGATCCCGCTGGACATCTTCCGCAACCGCACGGTCACGCTGTCGACGGTGGCGAGCCTGCTGGTCGGTGTGGCCATGTTCGGCGGCACGGTGTTCCTCTCCCAGTACTTCCAGATCTCGCTCGGCAAGTCTCCGACCGTCGCGGGCCTGATGAGCCTGCCGATGATCCTCGGTCTGCTGCTGTCCACGACGATCGCCGGGCAGATCATCTCCGCCCGAGGCAAGTGGAAGGGCTTCCTCATCGCGGGCGGCGTCATCATGACCGCAGGCATGGGCCTGCTGTCCACGATCAGCGCGGACTCCTCGTTCGGGCTGCTCAGCGTCTACATGGTGGTTCTCGGCGTCGGAGTCGGCATGCTGATGCAGAACCTCGTCCTGGCGGCCCAGAACGACGTACCCGCGTCGGAGCTCGGCGCGGCGACCTCGGTGCTGTCGTTCTTCCGCAGCCTCGGTGGGGCGATCGGCACGAGCGCGCTGGGCGCCGTGCTGAGCCACCGGGTGGCGAGCGAGCTGGAGAAGGGCTTCGGCGGGGCGGCGGGCGGCGGGGGCGCCGGGCACGGCGTTCCCGACCTCTCCACGCTTCCCGCACCGGCCCGGTTGGTCGTCGAGCACGCGTACGGGGTCGCGACCGCGGATGTCTTCCTGATCGGAGCCCCCTTCGCGTTTCTCGCCCTGATCGCGGTGCTCTTCATCAAGGAGAAGCCGCTCAAGACACAGAGCGGCATGGAGCGGCTCGCGCAGGAGAATGCCGCCGCGGCGGGGGCGCCGTCGGCCCCGACGCACTGAGCACACCGAGTTGGAGGAGGAGGGCCGCCGTGCCCGGACAGAATCTGCGGACGCGCAGGATGCAGCGTACGCGTGAGGACGTGGCGCGTACGGCGGCCGGACTCTTTCTCGCCCAGGGGTACGAACAGACCACCGTCGACCAGATCGCGGAGGCGGCGGAGGTCTCCCCCCGCACGGTCTTCCGCTACTTCCCCGCCAAGGAGGATCTGGTGCTGGCCCCGCTGACCGCGAGCGGGGACGAGCTGGTCGCGGCGCTTCGGTCGCGACCGGAGGATGAGAACCCCATGCGTGCGATGCGCGCGGCGTTCGGTGCGGTTCTGCGCACTCTGGAAGAAGGCGGCGCATCGGGTGTCGATGCGCCGCTTCTCCGGCTGATCGTCCGGACGCCCGGCCTGAACGCCGAACTACTGCGCCGTACCTCCGGGCTCGAGGATCGGCTGGCCGAGGTCATCGCGGAACGGGAAGGCATCCGCACCGGTTCCGACATGCGCCCCCAACTGATGGTCGCCGTCTTCGTCACGGCCGGCCGCGTAGCGACGCGGAGCTGGTGCGGCAAGGAACCCACCACTGCGTCGCACATCGGTACGCTGCTGGAATCCGTCCTCGACCAGATGGGTCCGGGACTCTTCGGGGACTGGCGCAGCAGGAGCGAAGGCGGCACGGTCCCGTCACGGCCGTAGTTTGAGGAGCGGGGGCTCAGGTGAGGGCGAGGACGACCGTTCTGGGAGTAGGACGAGTCCATCGGCCGTCGTCTCTTCCCGCTCGGCGAGCTTGATCACGGCCGGCTCCTTCCGGGTATCGACGAGGTCAATGAGATCTACCTCGTGGAGACCTGGGTTGCGGCCTGCTGGTGCAGGCCGGTCGGCCGCATCCGCCGAGGCCCTCGTCGAACTGGCTCGACAGTCACCTCGCGGAGTTGACCCGGCTTTTCGCGGCACGGGCAATGTGTTACCGGGTCCGATCCGCGGGCGCCGCGAGCTACTCAGCCTCCCGAGTCGGCCAAGTGGCGCCGCGCAGGACCCGACGCGCATTGGCCTCCGCGTCCCGTGCGAAGGGGTCGGAGGGCACCGGTCCGCCTCCCCCCTTGCGCGGCGCTCAGCCCAACACGCGGGCGACGGCGCCCCGAATACAACAGGCGGAAGGAGAAGAGGTAGCAGGTCACCAGCTCGCCGGCTGGAGAGGTCTCTTCGATCCGTGATTCGTTGTTCTGGCCGTGCCCAGGAGGGGGATCCGACCGACGAAGAATGCGCGGTGCTGGAGCCGTTGCCGCCCGAGAGCAAAATCCCGCGGCGAATAAAAAACGTGGCCCAGGTGATTACGTGTATATCCTCGCACGGTGGTATCACCTGTCACCAGGACAGGAGATACCACCGCGTTCATTTTCAGGGCAGGAATTCGCACGAGTCCTGCGGCGTCCCGCGGTCGTACTGTCGAACCCGTTACCGAGGAGGACTTCTGATGCGCAGCGTGACCTATTCGATGGGCGTCTCACTTGACGGCTACATCGTCGGGCCGGACGGCGACTTCGAGTGGACGGCGCCCGACGAGGAGGTCTTTCGCTCCTGGATCGACGAGATTCGAGAGGTCGGCGTCCACCTGTTGGGACGGCGGCTGTACGAGACGATGCTGTACTGGGAGACCGCAGACCAGGATCCATCGCTCGACGACTCCATGCTCGAGTGGGCCGCGATCTGGAAGCGGCTCCCCAAGGTGGTGTTCTCCACCACGCTGTCGGCGGTGCAGGGCAATGCCCGCCTGGCTTCCGGCGGCCTGGCGGAGGAGATCGAGCGGTTGCGAGCCGAGCCGGGAGAGGGCGACATCGCGATCGGCGGCGCGACTCTCGCCGCCGAGGCGGCCGCGTTGGGTCTGATCGACGAGTACCGGGCCAGGGTCTACCCGGTGCTGGTTGGCGGTGGCATTCCGTTCTTTCCCCAGCGCGAGCGCCGGGTGGATCTCGAACTCGTCGAGACCCGCACCTTCAGCTCGACAGTCGTCCACCTCCGCTACCGCGTGGCGCGTTAGCCTCGCGCTTTCCGACCGAGGTGGGCTGTGCGACGGGTGGCCAGGAAGCAGAAAGTGCCCCTGACCAGCAAGAATGAGGATTGGCGAGGTCCTTGTTCCTGCCACCGCCGGAGGCACTTACCCGGTGAAGTAGCGTATCGGGCCCTATCCGCGCGTCCGTAGCGAGGGCGGCGGCCATGCGGTGGTGTCCCAGGCGAGAGGCTGCGTGCTCGGGCTCGGGAGTCTCGCCGCCGGGTACGTCGCGAACACGGGCGGACGAGCCGTGCTCGCACCGGGCCGCCCGGACGCACGCAACGGAGCGCGGTCACGGCTCAGGAGTTCATGTCCTCGTCCCGGTACACCGGTTCGGCCTGCCGCAGGCACGCCGAACCGGGGGCGCCCGGCGACGCCATGTGGTCGCCGAAGCGTGCTGCGACCGCTTTGTTGAGCACATGCTCAAGCGGCTCGGAGCATCGGACGGTGGCAGTCGTCGACCGCTACACCTTCCGCGCCACGAATCCCCACTGGTCGACCGGTGCAAGGTCCTCGTCCTCGGCTCGCCAGAGAGTGATCGACCCGAATCCCGGCTCGACCAACTCCATCCCATCGGCACTGGCGAGGATCTCCTCCGGCCGGCGCACCAGATACGGCGGGGTGTCGCCCGACGCATACGCCTCCTGCGCGGCCAGCGTCTGGGGTGTGGCGACCGTGTCGCAGAGGACCAGATAGCTTCCGGCCACTGTGCCGTCCATGTACCGCCGCATGAGTTCGATGCCGGCCTGCGGCTGGAGGTGCCCCAGCGTGGACAGCACCATGACGGCCACGGGTCGTGACATGTCCAGGGTGCGCTCCGCTTCCTCAAGTACCCGCTCGGCTTCCCGCATGTCCGCGTGTACGTAGTCCGTCAGCCCTTCCGGTGCACTTGTCAGCAGGGCGCGGGCGTGTGCGAGGACCAGCGGGTCGTTGTCGACGTACACGATGCGAGCCTTCGGCTCAGATTTCTGCGCAACCTCATGGGTGCTGTTCTGCACGGGAAGCCCGGTCCCGATGTCAAGGAACTGGGATATTCCCGCTTCGGCCAGATACCGCACCGCACGCGCCTGAAAGGCCCGTGAGGCCAGGGCGAGTTCCCGTGTCTGGGGATAGCTCGCGATGACTTGGTCTCCCAGCTCCTGGTCCACCGGGTAGTGGTCCTTGCCGCCGATCCAGTAGTTCCAGACGCGGGCCGAGTGCGGAACAGCACTGTGGAATTGCTCTGCGTTGTATGACTCGTGCTTCATAACGCCCTCTTCTATCACGGTTGTTCACGCCTCACGTCCACGTCTCGGCGTGGCAGGAGAGCGCGTGCCCGCCCGTACGCGAAGAGTTGGCGCTTCGGCCCGTCCGTTGCACGGACATCCGCGGCCACGCATCCCCTGAGCGTCCGGGAGCGGATCGGTCGTGAGCACGAAGAAGAACGGTAGTCGAGGCGGCCACTCCGCATGCGCGAACACGTCGGCGTCGGCGTCGGCGTCGGCCCGTGATCCACCGTTTCCGTGCGCGTACACGCGCCGGAGGCAGTGTGTACGCTCACCAGCGGACGGGCAGCAAGAACCTGGGCAGCTCGCAGATTTACGGCATCGGCAGCGCCCACCCGCGCGCTGTGGTGTTCTTGAACACGGTTGCTGATGGGTCGTCGGCGGCGGAGTTCTCGCATCGTGTGGGCCGGGCCATCATGGTGCGACCAGTACCGGTGTGGCAGCAACCCGGTTCAGTCCAGTTCCAGCATCCCCACCGTCTGATCCCCGCTGGTCTCTCCGGTCGGGCGGAATCCAAGCCCCAGATAGAAGCCTGTCGGGCCATCCGCTCCGGGATGCCAGGTGGCTGTCAGGCCTGTGCCACCACGACGCCGGATCTCGGTGGCGACGGACTCCACTGCGAAGCGTCCGTAGCCCCGTCCCTGCTTTCCGGCCGCGATGTTGAGGCGCCAGAGCCCGGAGCGGAAGTCCGTGCCTTTGCCTGTCCAGTCGATGTCGAAGAAGGCCATGAGGAACCCGACGACTTCGTCGTCGTCACAGATGAGGCGGGGCCATGCGACAGCTGGGTGGACATATGCCTCGGCAAGAGACTTCATCACTGGCGCCACCAGGTGTTCCTGATCGGGACGGACCCTCAGGTCGATGGCGGTCTCGAAATTGTCAGGGGTGATCTCTTGCAGATGCAGTGAATTCGGCATGTCTGCACCCTATGCAGGCACTGCAAGTGATTTACGAGGCTGGTCGCCCGCCGTCGGTCGGGCGGGTGCTTCTCGGTCGAGCACTCTACCGATCGCGGTCCCAGCGCAGGGCGGCGATCGTCGCCGGGACCGCTGCCGACGCCCAGATGACCACCGTCATCACCACTGCCGTCCAGGCATCCCACATACGGCCGACGACGAACGCCACGACGAGCGGTAAAGCCACCACGCCGACGCACTTCGCCGGGCCGAACGGAACCCGGGGTACGAAGGGGCGGCCGGTGGCGAAGCGGCGGGCCCGACGGGCGCTGCCGAAAGCGGCGATGAAGGCCAGGAGCGCCGACCAGACACCGGCCAGCGTGAGCCCGACGAGCATGGTGGCCTCTTCGTCGGGCAGCCCGGGGACAGTCTCGCTGATCCCGTTGTGGCTGACGGCGACCCGCACGTTCCGCCACGTCGTGACCTCCATCTCGTCCCCCGGCTTGAGGCGCTCCGACAATTCACCGTGCGAATCGAGGTGCATCGGCCGATCGGCGGGGGCCGGAACAGGGGCCCGCAACTGAACTCGGAAGACCGTCGCCTTGCCGCTCTTGGCGCGCTCAGCGGAGAGGGCCGTCCCATGGATCGTGCGCAGGCAGTCCCGGTTGTCCCGCGCCGCATCCCCGCTGGAGCACGGCTGTGCGCTCAGAAAGGCCTGCTCCCGCAGCCCTCTGCGCGGCCCTCGTCTTCACCACGCTGTCGGTCTGGGATCTGGTCGTGTTCGACTGGATCATCTTCGCCGGACTGCGCCCCCGCCTCCTCGTTCTTCCCGGCACCGAAGCCATGGTGGAACACCGTGACCTGCGCTACCACCTCAGCGCCGCACTCAAGGGCAGCCCACTGATCATCATCGTCGGCCTGGTCACCGGAGGAGTCTCCGCCCGGTTCACCTGACCTGCTCGTGAACGGTCGGCGGTGGCGGCTCCGCTGCTCGGGCCTTGTCGGTTGTTCACGCCGTCGACTCCGCCTGCGCACCACTGATCTGACGGCGCGCGTCGGGAATCGTCGTGGGCTCGCCGAGCAGTAACAGGTCGGCTTGCTGAGCGAGCGCCATCGCGATCCGTACGCGCCGGGACGGGCCTGCGGGCAGCTCTTCCCGTAGTCGTCGGGACATTCCAGCAGCGCCCGCCTCGGGTGTTCCGCCCGGTGGCTCAATCACTTCCGCCATGCTCGCGCGTCGCGATCCGGGCCGGCTTCGTCAGCATCAGGCCGTTGCGGACCGCGACAATGTCATCCACGGGAAGTCCGTGCATCCGGGTGCCGGGGCCCCGCAGTGGGTGCCAGTCGAGAACGAAAAGAGAGTTGCCACCTCAGGGGGTCAAGTTCATGGCGGTACGGGCCGCGTCGAAAGGATCCGCCTTCGCTTCCAGTTCGAGGCGGTATTGCGGTTCACAGATGCGGACTACGCACGTGTCGTCGAGAGTCAGTGGGCCGGCACCGACTCGGACTTTCAGGCGGGCGCCCACTTCTGGTCAGTGCGGGTCCGCGGCGAGGACCTGCTGGGTTCCTGTGACCCACTCCCCGTAGCGGTAGCCGTCGGACAGCAGGCCCCAGACCTCGGACGGCGAACTGAGGATCAGACGGTAATTCCGGGCCACGCTGAGCACGCTCCTTCTGCATGCCTTACCGCTTTCACCACACCATGGGTGAACTCCTCCCGTCGCGTGGCCCGGCGAAGCTGCTTCCACGAGCCCGAGCCGTCGACTCCGGCATTCGATGACCCCTGGATTCGGAGCGACGTACCGCCAGGTGCGGTCCATCCCAACACCCGTTTGAGTCACATGACAGGCCGTCACCATCGCTGATGCGCAAGGTGACTGCTATGGATGCGGGCATGAACCGAAGGAAGTACTCACCGTCGTCGGGTCGGCGCGCGCCGCGTGCACGGACCGCCCGACTTGCCGCGGCGGCACTGGCAGTCGTCGTTGGCGCCGGAGCGTCGTTGACGCTGGACGTCGGCGCCCAGGCTCAGCCGCGTGCCGCGGGATCCCCCCTGGTCGATGAGACGTTCACGCAAGCCACGGCCCCGCAGTTCACGGGTGTGGGGTCGGCCTGTCTCACCGGCGCCCCGGCCGCCGCCGCACCGGGTCCCGGGGATCACCCGCTGGGCGGTTGTCCGGAGGGGGTCGGGCCGGTGCCGCCCCCCAACGGAGCGCCGCACGGTTACCTGCGGCTGACGGACGCCTCGAACGACCAGGCGGGTGCCGTCCTCTACAACCAAGCGCTGCCCGCCAACCAGGGCCTCGACGTCACGTTCGACCAGTGGCAGTACGGGAGCACGACCCCGGCCACCCCCGCCGACGGCATCTCGTTCTTCCTGGTGAACGGTGACGGCGCGCTGACCCACCCGGGTGCGTTCGGCGGCAGCCTGGGGTATGCGCAGAAGCTCCCGGACGACAACCCCACCGCCACGTTCCTGCCCGGTGTGGACCGTGGCTACCTGGGCGTGGGGCTCGATGTCCTCGGGAACTACTTCGGCGACTGGGAACATCGCGGAAACGGTTGCGCCAACCGCTCGCCGGCCGGGACGGGGTTCCGCGTTCCCGCTCCCGGAGCCAACATGGTCACGGTGCGCGGTCCCGGCGACGGGACCGAGGGCTACTGCTTCCTGACCGCCACCACCAGCAACTTCACCACCACCGGGCCCTGGCCGTCGACGCTTCCCGGAAAGCTGCAAGGACCGCTGACCGCACTGCCCCCGGGAGCCACCCCCGCCCAGGCCGAGGCCGCGCTCGAACCGTCGCGCCGCCGGGTCCATGTGCAGCTCACTCCGGCACCCAACCCGGTACTCACCGTTTCTGTCGACTTCAACGACGGTACCGGCTCCCACCAGGTGCTCAGCACTCCCGCTCCGCAACCGGTGCCGCCCACCTACAAGTTCGGTTTCGCCGCCTCCACCGGTCTGTTCACCGATATCCACCTCATCCGCAACGTGGTCGTCACCAGCGCCCAGCCGCTGCCCCAGTTGAACCTCGTCAAGCAGGTCAGGCAGCCGCTCCCCGGTGACCTGGTGGCCGGGTCGAAGGTGCCGTACGACTTCGTGGTCACCAATTCGGGCGCGACGGACATCACCGGCCTCGCCGTCACCGACCCGAAGATCGGCCCGGTGTCCTGTCCCACGACGACGCTCGCGAGCGGTCAGACGGTCACCTGCACCGCCACCTATACGGTCACGGCCGCCGATGTGGCGCACGGTTCCATCGACAACACGGCCGTCGCGACGGGCACGTCGAACGGCGAGACGGTCACGTCGCCGCCGTCGTCGCAGAGCGTGCCGATCGAACAGCCGCCCGGTCTCGTCGTGGAGAAGAAGGCTGAGACGCCCGGCCCCTACTCCGTCGGGCAAACGGTCACCTTCTCCTACACCGTCCGCAACACGGGCGGGGTGGAGCTGACCGATGTCGCGGTGAACGACGACCATGTCACCGGCATCACCTGCCAATCGACCACATTGGCCCCGGCGGAGAGTCCGGGCGACAGCACCACCTGCAGTGGCACCTACACGATCACCGCGAGTGATGGTACGGCCGGTTCCGTCACCAACACCGCCACGGCGACCGGTAGGACGGACGGCGAGACCATCACCTCTCCGGAGACCCAGCTGACGCTGCCGGTCGGGGCACCGCACGTCACGCTGAAGAAGCGGGTTGTCACGCCCGGTCCGTTCTTCGTCGGGACGAAGGTGCAGTACTCCTACACCGTCACCAACACCGGCAGCACAACGTTGGACGACGTACTGGTCAGCGACGACCGCGTCACCAACGTCATCTGCGACGCGACCTCGCTGGCGCCGGGTGCCTTTACGACCTGTCACGGCACGTACACGATCACCCAGGCCGACGCCAATGCCTGCAAGAAGACCAAGGCGGGCGGCGACGGCAAGCTCTGCCCCGTCACCAATGTGGCGGTGGCAGCAGGAACCGACCCGCAGGGAAACGAGATCGCCAGTACGCCCGCGAAGGTCACCATCG
The DNA here is from genome assembly GCF_043083485.1 of Streptomyces sp. NPDC014727. NCBI lineage: Bacteria > Bacillati > Actinomycetota > Actinomycetes > Kitasatosporales > Streptomycetaceae > Streptomyces > Streptomyces sp. NPDC014727. Next base: position 201,552 of record NZ_JBIBYR010000008.1, read on the forward strand.
ACATCAGCAAGCCGCGGCCTCCCAAGCCTCCGCACCACAAGCCGCCGCACAAGAAGCACCCTCACCACAAGCCGGTGCACAAGAAGCCCCCTCACCACAAGCCGGTGCACAAGAAGCCCTCACACAAGAAGCCCGCGCACCACAAGCCGGTGCACCACAAGCCCTCACACAAGAAGCCCGCGCACCACAAGCCCGCGCACAAGAGGTCTCTCAGCGAGGAAGGATCCAACGGCCAGGCACAAGCCTGACAGCAAGCAAGGAACCCGGTAGTCCGACGAGCCCGACTGCCAACGGAACCCTGTTCCAGCCGTTCACCTCGCGCCCCGCTCCCGACACGTCCGACGTCGGGAGCGGGGCGCGAGGCATGTCCCGCCGTTGGTCGGTTGTACTCGGCCACGACGTTGGTGACAGTCGGCTGATCGGGGGGCGGCCGCCGGGCGCGGTGGGTCGATGAATGCGGGAGTGGTCGCCCGGCTCGGACCACGGACTCCGGGGACACGACGCCCCACTTCCCGAACAAGGCCCGTCCGGGGGGCGGACCAACGGCGGCTGCGGGGCCACCGAGGCCGGGGCGCGGCCCCGTCCGGGTCCGCGCGAGCCAGTCGATGTCGCGGACCTCAGTTGTCGGTGGCTCCTGAGCGGACCACGTCGCGGTAGAGCTGGAAAAGACTGACTCGCTCGCTCCCCTCCACGTGCTCCAGGAGTGACCAGCACTGCGCGACGAGTTGACGGGCCTGGGTGCCGGGCCAGGGCTGGGGAAGACGCAACACGCGTACAACGCCGAACTGCAGAACCGGATGGCTCCCACCGTCTGCATGACGGGTACGCCGCACGCGAAGACCCGGTGAGTCCCGCCGCCGTGACACTGCCGCGGAACACACCGGGGTGCGGAAGGAGGTCAGGCGCCGCGCTGGACCGGACCGATGAGGGTGCCGGTGGCCACCTTGAACTCGCCCTCGGCGACGGACGTACCGGGGATCTCCCCGTCCGGGGCCTGAAGCGTGAACGACGCCTCCGTCGCGGCGGTGCCGCGGCCGCTGTGGGGAACCTGGATGTCGAAGTGCACCGGGTGCCCCGGGCCGAAGGTCACCACGCTCGCCTGGCTGCCGTAGTGACCGGCGGTGACCCCGATCTCCGAACCACGGTTCGAGAACCGCACGTCGGTGGGTGAACCGGCCAGCTTGCACGGCTCGTACCCGCGCGGCGCGGTCAGCGTCACGCGGTAGTGGCGGTGCCCTGCGCTGGCGGGTCCCGCGGTGATCTTCGCGATGTGGTTGGCCGGCCGGCAGGCCGAAGGGGCGACGCCGTCGGCCGATACGGACGAAGCCTGCGCGACTCCCGCACCAGCGACTCCCGTCAGCACAGTCGCGGCAACGGTGACGGCGAACTTCCAGGTCGTACGCATTCTGAACACTCCTTGCCTTGCTCAATGGCCCTGCGGGCGCTCTCCGTCAGAACCATGGTCGATACGATTCCTGCCCCTCGACCCGCACAGCGAATGTCTCAGGATTGACACGGCGGTGCGGCCGGGCAAGTGTCGGCGAGCGCCTCGGTCCAGGCACCGCCCTCATCGTGCGCGGGTCCGAGGAGAACCGCGGCGCGGGTCCGGCCTGGTTCATGGTTCAGTGAGGTTGGCCGTGGGTGCGGGCCTCGGCGGTGGTCTTCAGGTCGCGCAGCCACGCTTCGAGGCCGTTGGCGAGGATCTCGGTCGCGGCGGGAACGTCCGCTTCGACCTGGTCGCCGGTGTGGGTCTCTTCGGTCCGCACGCGGACACCGCCCTCAATCCTGGTGAAGGTCCACACGTGGACGCCGTCGATGCGCAGCCCTTCACCGACCGCGGGGCCGGTCCAGCGGATGCAGGAGTTGCGCTTGAGCTGCTCGACGGTCGAAGTGATGTCCAGGCTGGTGGCGGGGGTCGCGGGATTGGGGGGTACCGGAGTCGTCCACCGGAACGCCGAGCCCTGCCGGAAGGGCCCCTGGTCGAGGCGTTCGATGGTTTTGACGGGGGCCTGCCAGGTCGGCCACCGCTCCACGTCGGTCTGCAGCTTCCAGATGGTCTTCAGAGGCGCGTGGATCACGGTCTCGGTCCTGTAGCGGACACGCGCGTCGGGATCGACACCTTGGCCGTGGCACATGAGGGACTTGGCGGAGCGGGAAGGGGTGGCTTCGGCAGGTGTCGCGGCGGTACCGAGAAGACTGACGGCGACGAGCGGGACGGTAAAGAGGGCGGCAGGGACGCTGGTGCTCCTGATGCCGGGCATGGCGGTCTCCTTGTCAGTTGCTGGGCAGGCTTTGGTGGTTGAGCGCACTTTGGTCGGCGTACGGGTTTCGCGTCACCGCGCGGGAAGGCTCCGGTAGCGGGCTCGACGGATCGTGACGATGAGTGCGGCGGAGGCAACGACGATCAGCCCGGCGAATGCGGGGTGCATGTCCTTCGACAGGCTCTGCGCCCCATCGGGTCGTGTCACCCACACGACCAGCGGGATCGCGTACGTGACGGCGAGCAGGGTGGCCGCGCCGCGCACCGCCCGGTCGCGGACATGGCACAGAGCGCCGACCAGCGCGATCAGGGCGAACTGACCGGCCACCATGGCGGGGACCGCCCAGGAGGAAACGGTCACCGACCGTGGAACGCGCCGGTCCGTGCGGCTGTGGTGTGACACAACGGTGGTGGTCATGCAAGCCCCCCTGGTCCGGTGAAGTACACGAATGCGGCGGCTGCACCGCCAAAACCCTTAGATGCTCTCCCTTGCGTTAGACGCTATAACGCGACGCCCCAGGGGTCAACACCTTGCGTGATAACCTCTAACGACACTTTGAAGCTGTACCCGCACGGATGGGGAAGGGTGGTAACTCGTGACGAAGTCGGACACGACGACCCCGCGGGAGCGCTATCGGGCCGAGGTGCGCGCGGAGATCAAGGAACGCGCCTGGGAGCAGATCGCCAGGGCGGGAGCGTCCGCGCTCTCCCTCAACGCGATCGCCAAACAGATCGGCATGAGCGGGCCCGCGCTCTACCGCTACTACGCCGGCCGCGACGCACTGATCACCGAACTCGTCAGGGACGCCTACCGAAGCCTCGCCGACACCCTTCGCACGGCCGCCGCCACCGGCGCCGACCTGGCCGGACTGGCACACGCCCTGCGCGACTGGGCCCTTCAGGACCCCCAGCGGTACTTCCTCATCTACGGCACGCCCGTCCCCGGCTACCACGCACCCGAGGAAACCACCGCCATCACCTCCGAGATGATGGCGACCCTGCTCGATGCCTTCATGGCGCTCCCGGGGGACAGCCCCGCGACGCCGTTCGACAAGCACCTGGAGGAGCACCGGGACTGGGCTGGCAACCACCCCGCCCACCCCGCTGTCCTCCATCGGGCCCTGACCTTCTGGACCCGCGTGCACGGAATCCTGTCCCTCGAACTCGCAGGCCACTTCACCGGGATGGGCTTCGACCCCGCCCTGCTCTTCGCGGCCGAACTGGATGACCTGCTGACACACCGAGCTTGAAGCCTCCCGACCGAGTCTTCGTCGTCACCGGCCTGCGAGGAAATCGGCTGGCATGACGTCATGAGATCGGCGGGGACGCGGACGGGGCCCTACGGGGGTCCATCGAAGGACCGACGTGGCAGCAAACAGGTCGACACGCTCCCCACGATCCTCCGGTCGTCCAGCCGCTCGGTGCCGCTCGTCAGGCCGACGCCCCTGTGCGGAGCCGCCGCACGTCCCGCACGAGCGTGTACACAGCGCTGAGGAGGACACCAAAGGCGGAGATCAGAGCACTGACGCGGTTGGCCACACGGACATCATCAACGACAACCACGGCCCCGGAGTGATCCAAACGAATCGGCGTGGATCCCTCCCCTGGAGCAGTGCGATAACGCGCGCAGCTGCCATCTGCGGCAACCTGGGGGTGCCCGGTGCTTGTTGGCAATCTCGGGGCACCGACCGGCGGAGCTGAAGAAGGAAGCAGCACCAGAGACGGTCCGACAGGCTTTGGAGGATGTGGGTGGTCACGAGGCGGCGCGTCGTGCAGTCAGTGGTCGGCGGAATGTTCGCGCTCCTTCCGGCCGCCACTGTGGCTCCACGCCTCCGCGTGCCCGGCGGTGAGGGTGTCCTGGATCCGGGAACGGTGGACAAGTACGTCACGCGGCTCGTCGTCCCTTCCACGATGCCGCAGTCCGGGGGCGGCGTCGCTGGTCGCATCGACCACTACGTGATCGGCGTACGGCAGTTCCGGCAGCAGGTGCTGCCCCCCGGCCTGCCGGCGACAACCGTGTGGGGGTACGGCTCGACTCTGCATCCGCGCAGCTTCCACTACCCCGCGTTCACCGTCGAGGCCCGCTCTGGAACGCCTGTGCGGGTGAGATGGAAGAACCAGCTGTTTGATCGCAAAGGTCGTTACTTGCCGCACCTGCTGCCGGTCGACCCCACACTGCACTGGGCGAACCCACCTGGCGGAACCTCGGCCCGGGACACACGTCCCGGATTCCGCTCGACACCCGGAGCGTACTCGGGCCCGGTACCGATCGTGACGCACCTCCATGGCGGGAAGAGCATGGAGGAGAGCGATGGCTACACCGAAGCCTGGTACCTTCCCGACGCGGTCGACCTTCCTGCGGGATGCGCTGAAGTCGGTTCCTTCTACGCGGAGTTCAAGGACAAGTTCGAAGACCGGTTCGGCGACGCCTGGGGGCGGGGAGATGCCGTCTTCCAGTACGCCAATGCGGAGAGGGCCTCGACCTTCTGGTTCCACGATCACGCCCTGGGCGTCACGCGGCTGAACGTCTACGCCGGACTGGCAGGTTTCTACCTCCTACGAGGCGGCCCTGCGGACCTTCCCGACGGGGTATTGCCCGGTCCCGCACCCCGGGCCGGTGATCCGCCCGGCCGGAAGTACTACGAGATCCCTCTCGCCATCCAGGACCGCTCGTTCCACGTCGACGGCAGCCTCTACTACCCGGCCGGACGCACTGCCTTCGACGGATTCAATGGCCCCTACATCCCGGCCAGCGACATCCCTCCGATCTGGAACCCCGAGTTCTTCGGCAACACGATGGTGACCAACGGGAGAACCTGGCCGGTCCTTCAAGTCGAACCGCGCCGCTACCGGTTCCGGCTTCTCAACGGATGCAACTCCCGGTACCTGATCCTGAAGGTCGTCACCCGCCCGCTTGCCCACAGACCTACGGCCCCCGCCCTCCCCTTCTGGCAGATCGGCAGCGAGGGAGGCTTCCTCCCCGCACCCGTACGGCGCGACCAGGTGCTCATCGCTCCCGCCGAGCGCGCCGACGTGATCGTCGACTTCACGTCCGTACCGGTCGGGACCGAGTTGTATCTCATCAACGAGGGCCCCGACAAAGCGTTCCAGGGCGGGAAGGCGGGTACGGACTTCTCCCCGGCGGACCCGGCCACCACCGGGCAGGTCATGAAGCTCACGGTCGGAGCACTCACCACGCCGGACACGACCGTCCCACCCTCCCAGCTGTCGCTGCCGCCGTTGAAGCCATTGGGGAAGGCAAGCCGCATCCGACGGCTTTCCCTGAGTGAGCAGAACTCCACATCACTCCCGCATGTCGGCCCCCGACACATACTGCTCGGCACCCTGGACCGAAACGGAGCCGCCGTGCCTATGCACTGGGACGACCCCGTCACGGAGAATCCGGCCCTGGGTGCGACCGAGATCTGGGAGATTCACAATCTCACGAAGGACGCCCACCCGATCCACATCCACGAGGTCCAGTTCCAGCTCCTCGACCGGCAACGGGCCGGCCGTGCCGCCCGGCCCGCAGAGCCGTGGGAGCGCGGGTTCAAAGACACCGCAATCGCCTACCCGGGTGCCGTGACGAGGCTGAAGGCGACGTTCGACCGGGCAGGCCGGTACGTCTGGCACTGCCACATGCTCGAACACGAGGACAACGAGATGATGCGCCCCTATACGGTCGGATGACGGTGGAGGTTCCGCCATTCCCTCATGGATTGCCGGGCTGCCGGACACATCCTGCGCACAGTGACGCCCACACCGCGGGAGCACCCCTGCGGATGCCCGGCCACGGTGCGCGGCGTTGCTGCTCACCGCTGCTCGCGCAGCAGCGTGAGGCGGCGTTTGTACTCGTCGTCGTCGATTTCCCCGCGGGCGAACCGCTCCGCGAGCAGGTCTTCGGCTCGTCGGCTTCCCCATGCTGCCTCACCGGTGGGCGGGCTGGGCTGATGACTACGGCGGGCGTTGGTGAGGTAGTGGGTGAACGCGACGGCCCCGACGATCAGCAGCGACCAGAACACCATCATGATCACGGTCATGAGGAGCCATCCACCGCCCCAGCCGCCGTGGTACCACATCATGCCGATCACCTTCTTCAGGACGGCCGACTGTCGACAGTTCCAGGATGGCGCGACGCGGCGCCGTTGAGGAGAGGAAGCACGGGCCCTGCCGGGGGGCTGAACGGTCTTGTACGGGGGTGGTCGTCGGCGAGAACCCGATCAGGACGCGGGCCTCGGGAGAGCGCGCAGAGCGCGGCACGTCGTCGGCTCCGGGGTACGCATGGTCGGCCCGGTGCGTCGTTGGGCCGGCCCGTGTGGTCCTCGCGTCAATCGTGGGGGACGACGGCGACCGGGCAGCGTGCGTGATGGATGGCGGCCTGGGGGCCCAGGTGTGGTGCCGGGGCGCGATGGTGTCGCCGTCGGCCGACGACCAGCGGATCGGCGCCTTCGGCGGCCCGTACGACAGCCTTGGCAGGGCTCACGAGTGGGGTGCTGTCGGTGACGTCCACCTGCGGGAACCTGTCAGACCAGGGGCGGAGGGTCTGGCTGAGGGGCTTCTGTGCGTCTTGAACGATTCCTTCCGCCATGTCGTGGTTGACGCCCCAGGGCACGTATGCGGCCACCGGCAGACTCCGGCCGTGGACGACCCGAAGTGGCAGACCCCGCACGGCAGCGCTCTCGAACGCGAATGTGAGCAGATCGTCGCAGGGGCCGTCCAGTTTGAGCGCCACCACCACCGCGCCGCCTGCCGCAGTTCGAGTGGGCTGTGGGCCGCCTTCGCCCGTACTGGCTCGCACCAGGACCACCGGCCGTTCGGCACGATCCATCTCGGCGGGAATACGGGTCGATTCGGGCACCAGCAGAGGCCACGCGTGCAGCAGGCGCAGCGCGAGATTGCGTCAGCGAGCCGGCGCCGGACACGCCCTACCTCTTCGTACGGATCACGACCGCACCGAAGAGGGCCAGGCCCTTGATGACGACGCGCGGTGTGCCCGGCTTGCCGATCCTGTGCGCGGCGCGCTTGTCGAAGACGCCGAACAGTCCGAGACCCCTCACCTCGACCTCGATGTCGTCCGGAACCACGATCCTGGTGCCGCCCCACAGCACGACGGCCCGGATCTCCGTGTCCTGGCTGCTGAAGCGTGCCTCGGACAGATCCAGCTTGCCGCCGCCCCACATCGACCAGAGGGTCATCAGGGACGGCACGACCCATTGGCCCCTGCGCTCGAAGCCGCCGAAGATGCGCCTGCTCAGGCGTACGCCTTCGCCGTCCAGCAACCATGACCCTCTCCTGTTTGCAAGCTGGACCAATACCTTGTTGTCCAACCGGCCAACAAGGTTCATGGCCAACCAACTCGCCTACCACTGCTTCGGGTTGACTATCCGGCCCGCGCAGCGCGGGTCAGGTCGCGGAGGCAGGGCCGGGCGGCAGGTGAACCGTCATGATCAGGTGGCAGGTCTCGGCGCCGGAGCCGCGGTAGGCATGGGGGGCATCGCCGTCGAAGGTGGCCGTCTGTCCGGCTTCGACGGGGTACTCGGTGCCGTCGACGACCAAGGCCATCCGGCCGGAGGTGACGCTGACGGTTTCCACGACTCCGGCTTGGTGCGGGTGACTGGGGTACTCCTCGCCGGGCTCCAGTTTCCAGCGCCAGACCTCGACCGGCGCCGGGCCCGAGGTCGTCAGCATCAGCCGGGCTTCGCCGCCCTGCACCCCGGTCCACAAGGGGGCGACGGCGTCGGCGGTCACGACGCGGACGCGGCCTTCGGCCGACCCTTCCATCAGCGCGGACACGGAGAGGCCGAGCGTGTCGGCCAGCCGGACCAGGGTGGCGAAGTTGGGGTTGCCCTGGGCTTTCTCCAGCCCCACCAGCGCGCCCTTGCTGACCTGGGCACGTCGGCCGAGCTCGTCCAGGGACAGGCCGGCGCGAGTGCGGGCCGCCCTGACGTTGTGCGCAAGCGTCCGCAGGGCTGCGGCCGTCTCGGCCATCCGATCACCATCCTTGCGAGTGGACCACTGGAATGCACCGTGCGGTCGTTTGGTTGACACAACCCGGTCGATCCGCTGTACGGTTCAGTCATTCCATTGAAATGGTAAGGGATGTGCCGTGATCGCTCTGCTGCTGGCCCTGGGCAGCTCACTCGCTTACGGGTGCGCCGACTTCCTCGGCGGCCTCGGCGCCCGTAGGACTCATGTGCTGCGTACCGTGATGGTCGCGGCCCCGGCCAGCCTCGCGGTCGAGATGCTGCTGTGGCCGCTCGTGGGCGCCTCGTTCAGCGTCGGCGCTCTCGGCTGGGGTGCCGCGTCCGGAGTCGCCTCGGCCGCCGCGTTCACCCTGCTCTACCGCACCCTGGCGATCGGCCCGATGAACGTGCTGTCACCCGTGACCGCCGTGGTGTCCGCCGCGCTGCCCGTCGGTGTGGGTCTGCTGCAGGGCGAGCACCTGGGCGCCGCCGGGCTGGTGGGCCTCCCGCTCGCGCTGGTGGCGGTGGTACTGGTCAGCGCCGGAAACGGAACCGGGTCGGCGCGACCTTCACGTACCGCTCTCCTGCTGGCCCTGGGTGCGGGCGCCGCTATCGCCCTTCAGCTGATCTTTCTGCACCAGGCGCCGTCCGACAGCGGAGTGGCTCCGCTGATCATGGGCCGAGCGGTCTCCTCGGCCGTCACCCTGGCCGCGGCAGGGCTGATGCTCCGCAAGCTCGGACCCGAGCGGCCCGCCTACGCGATGTCGGCAGCCGCCGGTGTGCTGGACTCAGTGGCGAACCTGCTGTTCCTGCTCGCCGCCCGCAGCGGGGACCTCGCCGTCGTCGCCGTGATCACCGCCCTCTACCCGGCCGGCACGGTCCTGCTCGCCCGCAGCGTGCTCGCCGAACGCATCCACCGCGGCCAAATCGTCGGCCTGGGTACCGCCGCGGTCGCCGTCAGCCTCCTCGCCCTGACCTGAGCGAGCCCGCAGCCCACCCCTCCCGCAACCCTGACCCCGACCCCGCACGCGCACATGAAACGGAACCCCCGCACATGACCGACTTCCGCCTCACCCCCGCCGTCGCGGGCGCCTTCCCCGACACCCTCATTGCCCTGATCACCGCCACCGGAGTATGCGGCCACGAACCCTGGCCCCAGACCGCCGCCGCCCTCGAAGACCTGGAGCGGCGGCTCGCCGACGGCACCTGGCAGCCCGCCGACGAGACCGACCCCCGTATCGAGGCGTGGCACGCCGCCTACCGCTCCTTCGGCACCAACCCCCGCCGCATCCGCCCCAGCGTCGACGCGCTCGGCCGCCGCTTCACGAAGAAGGGAACCCTGCCGCGCATCAACCCGGCCGTCGACACCTACAACGGCGTCTCCGTGCAGCACGGCCTGCCGGCCGGCGCCTTCGACCTGGACCACGTCACCGGTGACATCGACATCCGCCACGCGGACGGCACCGAACGCTTCACTCCGCTCGGCGAACCCGACGCCGTCGAGAACCCCAAGCCCGGCGAGATCATCTACGCGGACGCCACCGGCGTCCTGACCCGCCACTGGAACCATCGCGACGCCCACCGCACCCGCGTCACCGAGGACTCCACACACGTGGCCTTCGTCCTCGAAACCCTCCAAGCCCCCCGTGACGGCCACCTCCTCAAGGCAGCAGCGGAGGAGTTGCAGGGGCTGCTCGCTCTTCACGCCGGACAGACCGCCGTGTACTACCTCAGCCCAGCGCAGTCAGAGGTCACCGTCTGAGGTACCAGGAGGGGAAGGTCTGGTCCACCCGTGCTGTGCGGGCAAGGCTGGAGACGGTGATGTCCTGCGCTGTTCGTGGCTGGAGTCGATCAACGTCCGGGACCAGTCCAACTGCTCGTGGAGCGAGCGCAGAACGGGCGCTGCCCCCTGGAGAACGTGCGTGCGTACGCGCGCTCGACCGTGCCAGGATGGCGTCGGAAAGCGAGGTCTCGTGGACGAGTTGAGGCGATTGCGCCTGGCGCTGGTCGCGTGGGCGGCCGGCGGAGCGGAGGCGGGTGCCGCCGCCGCAGTGGCGCGGGAGCTGGCCGGCGGCGGTGTGCGGACGATCGTGCTCGTCGAGGGGACCAGTGATCAGGTCGCGCTCGAAGCACTGGCCACGCGCTACGGCCGCGACCTCGGTGCAGAGGGCGTCGCGGTAGTACCGCTCGGAGGTGCGACGAACATCGGGCGCTTCCTGGACGTCTGCGGTCCTCCGGGGCTCGGCCTCCCGCTGGCCGGTCTCTGCGACATCGGTGAGGAGCGGCATTTCCGGCGTCATCTTGAGCGGGTCGGGCTCGGGTCCGGTCTCGCGCACGCCGAACTGGAGACACTCGGGTTCCATGTGTGCGTCGCCGACCTGGAGGACGAGCTGATCCGCGCTGTCGGAGCCGAGGGCGTGCAGCATGTGATCCAGGCCCAAGGCGAGATGCGCCCCTTCCACACCTTCCAGGGCCAGCCGGCACAACGGGAACGGCCCGTGGAACACCAGCTGCGGCGCTTCATGGGCACGCACAGCGGTCGCAAGGCGCTCTACGCGCAGGCGCTGGTCGCACACCTGCCCCTCGATCGCGTTCCCCGGCCGCTGGAGCGCCTCCTCACTCAGGTCTGATCCGGCCGGACGCCGTCGCGGAGCCGACACGCGGCCCCCGTCAGAGGATCGGAGGACGGGCGTCACTGGTCCCGTATCGAGCCATCGGTGTCCGGTGCATGAAGCCGACGGCCCGGCCCGCCCCGCGGGCGATCGGGACCACCTGCCGGAGCGTTGGCCACCTTCCACCGCTTGGCCCGCCCGGAACGCTCACTGTGGCCGGCAGCCGGCTGTGGCTCCGACCATGACCCGGTCCAGACCGATCTAGACCCAGTTCGCCCATCCAAAGGTGAGGAGGTAGGCCCGGCGCGCCGCGTCCAGTCCTCGAATGCCTCGAAGAGGCATGACAACCTGCACAACGAGGAACAGAGCTGCAAAGGCTCCGGCCACGAGGGCTCCGGCGATCGGTCCCACGAACAAGCCCACGGTCACACTGGCGACGATGACGATCCCCAGACCGAAGTGCGCGGCGGGTAGATCGGCCCTGGTCGCCTCTCGCAGAGCCTTTCGCGACTCCCGTATGCCGCAGTCGTACCGCTCCCGCGCTGCTTTCGGGTCAGCAGCCGGGCCCTCGGGCCCACGTTCCACGATCGTCCCCGTTCTGTCGGAACGGAGCCTAACGCGTAGACGGCTTCCCCTCACGGCTTCCCCTCGGCGGCTGAGGGCTTCCGTGCGCGGGTGGGGCTGGGGCTGGAGCCGTTCGCAGGGTCGGCGCCCCCTGTGGTGGGCTTGCCTGGCGTGTCTCGTCGATGGCATCGAGCATCCGGTTGCCCATCTGAGACCCCACCCGGTCCGTGGTAGTGCCACTCCCCATGGTGTTGCCACCAACACCCCCAACTCACGGCCCGGGGCCAGTGATCGAGGCCCCGGCCCGGACCAGAGTGGTGCCATGTCCACTCGACGCGAAGCCCTCGCCGCCTCGGCCGCCCTGACCGGCGGCGCCCTCCTGTCCGCCGCCCCGACCGCGGCGGCCGTCCCCCGCGTGGCCCCGGGCCGCGCAATGCCCGCATCCGGTCAGCGCCCCGGCGGCACCATCGCCCTCACCCACGCCACCGTCCTCGGCGCGGGCCCCGACCACACCATCCTCATCCGCGACGGCCGCATCACCCGTACCGGCCGTTCGGCCGAGGTCCCGATCCCGCGCGGGGCGACGACGTACGACCTGACCGGCAAGTACATCGTCCCGGGCGGCCTCGTCGAGGCTCATGTCCACAACGACGGGCCCGAGAGCGTACTGCCGCCCCTGTTCCCGCTCAACGGCGTGACCGCGGTCCGCGAGATGTGGGGCGGACCCGTCCACCACGAGTGGCGCGACAAGGTCCGCGCGGGCGAACTCCTCGGCCCGCGCTGGGTGATCGCCAGCTCGATCATCGACGGAGGCCCCTCGATCTGGGCCAATGACACCGGTGAGCAAGTCGTAGAGGTCACCGACGCCCCGTCCGCACGCCGCGCGGTACGGGAGGCGAAAGCAAGCGGTGCCGACTTCGTCAAGGTGTACTCACGGCTCACACCCGAGGCGTACGAGGCGATCGCCGACGAGGCCCGCCGCCAGGGTCTGCGCCACGCGGGCCACTGCCCCGACACCCTGCCCATCGCCCGCGCGAGCGACGCCGGGCAGCAGTCCATCGAGCACCTCCACGCCCTGCTCCTCGCCACCTCCGCCCAGGAGTCCGAGATCAGGCGGGCCATGGCGAAGGTCCGTATCGACCCCACCCTCCACACCAGCTTCGAGCGCTACGCGAGCTGGTTCCGGCAGGTGCACGCTGTGGAGTGGCAGGCGGTGCGGACGTACGACGTCGGCCGTACCCGCGCCCTCTTCGACCGGCTCGCCGCCAACGGCACCCGCGTCACACCGACCCTCACCGTCCACCACTCCCTGGAGCAGACCGACCAACTCCATTCCGATTCACCGGAGTTCAAGTATCTTCCCGAATGGATGACGGGCTACTGGCCCACCATCTGGTCCGCCCTCACCGCCGGCCGCACCGCGCAGGACACTGCCAGGATCCATCAGATCTACGAGCACCGGCTGCGCCTCGTCGCCGAACTCCACCGGGCCGGTGTGCAGTTGCTCGCGGGCACCGACACGGGCACCGGCTACGCGGTCCCCGGGTTCTCCCTCCACCACGAGCTGGAGCTGCTCGCCGAGGCCGGACTGCCCACCCGGGACGTCCTCCACGCCGCGACCACCGCGCCCACTCGGATGCTCGGCCTGCCCACCGACCGCGCCGACCTGCTGGTCCTGGACGCGGACCCGCGCACCGACATCCGTCATACACGGCGGATCGATTCCGTCCTGGTCGCGGGCCGCTACCTGGACCGCGGGGAACGCCTGCGCCTGCTGGCCGACGTGGCGCGCGCCGCCGCCGCGAGCGAGCCCCCGGCCGCGGGGGCCGCGGCCCCCCACATCTGCGTCCACTGATCGCTCGACGGCCGCCCCCTCCGGCCTCGCACTTACACGGGGTGGGCTTTCCGACAGCTGGCCAGTCAAGACGAAAGCGTCTCTGCACAGCCAGAATGAGGATGGTCGAGCTTCTTGTTCCCGCTGAGACCGGAGGAACTTTCGAGATGAAACAGCCTGGTCCCACCTGGTCGCAGGAGCCGGCCCACGAGGAGTCAGCCCACGTCGGACATGCCCGAGCCCGTTCGCCGTTTCGGTGAAGGGGCTCGGTGACGGCACGTGGCGGGGACCACTGGCGGACGCACAGCGCCAGGTCAGCGCACCCTTCCCCGTGGTTTCAGCGCCACAGGCGGCAGTTCGGGAGCGGGCAGCCGACCTCCGCCGTAGCCACGCACTTCCCCGAACCGAGCGCCGACCATCCAGTCCGAACGCGCCTGTGCGATCTCTTCGTGGGAGCGCCCGATGAAGTTCCACCACATCACGATCTCCTCCTCGAAGGGCTCGCCGCCGAGCAGCATGAGACCCGCGTCGGTGTCCGCGCGCAAGGGGAGTTCGGAGCGCCCGCAGCCGAGGTAGAGCATGGAGCCGGGCAGCACGGGTACGCCGTCGACCTCGGCCTGGCCGGACATCGAGAGCACCGCGTACTCGAAGTCCGGATCGAGCGGCAGGCGGGCCTCGGCACCCGCGGACAGGGACACGTCGGCGCCGACGATCGGGGTGTAGGCGGTGCCGGGCGAAGTGGCGCCGTCGAGTCCACCCAGGATCAGGGTCGCGGTGAGGCCGGGCGCGGTGACGGTCGGCAGTTCGGTGTGGTGCTGGAAGTGCGGTTCGACGTGCCGGTGGGCCTCCGGCAGGGCGACCCAGAGCTGGGCGCCGTGGAGGATCCCCGCATGGGACTCCGGGCTCTCCTCGGAGTGGCTGATGGCACGGCCGGAGGTCATCAGTCCCAGCTCGCGCGGGCGGATCGTCCGCAAGCTGCCGAGGCTGTCCCGGTGCAGGACCTCGCCGTCGTGCAGCCAGCTGACCGTCTGCAGACCCATGTGCGGGTGGGGCGGTACCTGCATCCCTGGTTCGCCGGCGATGTCGTCGGGGCCGTAATGATCGACAAAGGCCCACGCGCCGACCATCCTGCGGCCCAGGTTGGGCAGCAGCCTGCGGACCTCGGTGGACTCACCCAGCTGGACGTGGCGGGGGGTGAGGAGTTCCCGTACGGGCTCGGCGACGACGAAGCCCCGTCCTCCGCAGACGGAGAGTGCGGCCTGGCGATCGAGATTGCTCATGGCGCTCAACCTATTCCCGCGCGAGCCCGGGGGTGCCGGTACCCACGCCGATAATTTAGTGGAATATTCAACCAGTGCATCATGTTCGGGTCAGTGAAGCGTGACCGGGCGCATGGCGCGGTCAGCAGCAGAGCGGGTCCGGGGCGGTCCGTGAAGGAGGAGTCAAGTGAGCGAGACCTATTTCGAGTTCGGCACGGCCGCTGAGCGTTGGGACCGTGCGCAGATGTTCTTCGAGGCGAAGGAGTACATGACTGCGGCCCGGATTCTGGAAGGGCTGGTCGAGGAGGCGCCGGAGCAGGTCTCCCCACGTCTGCTGCTGGCCCGGACCTACTACCACTCGGCGCGGCTCGGCAGGGCCGAGACGGAGCTGCGGGCGGTCCTGGAGCGCGACCCGGTGGAGCCGTACGCCCGGCTGATGCTGGGCCGCACGCTCGAACGCCAGGGTCGGAGCGCGGAGGCGACCGGTCATCTGCGGATGGCGGCGGCGTTCTCCGGGGACTTCGACTTCGACGGTGACCGGAGGGCCGGCGCCTGACGGTCGTGCGGGGTCTCAGCGGTCGTGAGGGGCGTTCGACAGACGGTTCAGCCATTCCGTCAGGAGGGCGCCCTCCGCCGCGGTCGTCGCCGGGTCGGGCAACTGTCGCAGCAGTGCGTTCAGTCGGGCCCCGGTGGCCGGCACCCGGGGCCCGGACGTGGTGACCCCCGTGTCGGCGGACACGCCTCCCGGACAATCCGGATGCCGTGCGCCCGCCCCGCGTGATAGTTCACTCGGTCATGACCGACCTTGAGACTCCCCGCCTCCTCCTCCGCCTGATGAGCGCCTCCGACGCCTTGCAGGTGATGGCCGGCACGCCGGGGGAGGGCGCCCGTTGGGCACCGGGATACCCGCCCGCCGGCGAGATGGCCGCGGCCGAGCGCTTCCTCGACGCCTGCGCGACGACGGGGGATCCGAGCCCCTTCGGCTCGTACGAGATATGTCGCCGTGAGGACTCCCTTGTGATCGGCGGGCTGGGATTCCATGGCGCCCCGGACGAGAACGGGCACGTCACGATCGGCTACGGCCTCGTTCCCTCGGCTCAGGGGAAGGGCTACGCCTCCGAGGCGCTGCGCGCTCTGCTGCTGTTCGCCCGCGAGCAGGGGGTGATCTGTGTCCACGGTGACACCGACCTGGACAACCTCGCGTCGCAGCACGTCATGACAGCCGTCGGCATGCGCCTGGAGAAGGAGGACGCGCAGCTGAAGTACTACCGGGTCGATTGGGGCCGGCAGGGCGAGGAGCAGTGAGTACGCGTCCGTCCGTTTCCCGGTACGGCCGCGTCGGGCAGGACGGCGGAACCCGCCGGGAGGCTCCCGGCGGGTTCCGCTGTCCGCTGGCGGTGAGTGCTACGCCGGTCAGCCGGCCGTGGCGGCGACCCGGTTCGCCGTACCGTCTCCCGTCGCGACGGTGTCGGCCCTCGGCACGAGAAGCCGTTCCGTCAGGTGGCCGAAGACGAGACCGAAGGTCACCCAGAGGGTGGCCTGTACCGCGAGGGTGGCGAGCCGGAACTCCCAGAGCAGGGTGGCCGGGAAATCCCTTCCGACCTCGTTGAACGAGGGCAGGAACGCGTAGGCGCCCCCGATCACGACCGCATAGGCGGCCGATGCGGTGACCGTCGCGTTCCAGTTGCCCAGGCGGGGAGCCAGCCGCTTGCCGAGGATGACGGCGGCGACCGCCAGCAGCACGCTGAGGGCGACCATCAGGAAGAACAGGGCCGTGCGGCGGCCGATGGTGTCGGGGTTGCCGACGGCCGGCGGGTTGGCCGGGTACTTCAGGAACGGCACGATGTACACCGCCAGCAGGGCGGCACCCGCGATCAGGGCGGCCGTGGCCCGGGGGCCGAATCGGCCGATCCGGCCGAGGGCGTAGCAGAAGACGAGGGCGGCGATCCCGCCGATCGCCACACCGAAGACGAGCACACCGGTGGCAAGACCCGCGGTGGACTGCAGGGTGCGGCTGACGAGTTCCTCACCGCCGCCGTGGTCATGGCCGTGCGACTCTTCGAGGGCGATGGCCGCGTCCACCCGGGACTCGCCGAGCAGGTACGCGACGACCAGTGCGAGCGCGCCCGCGGCGAGGCCGGCCAGCATGCCGCGGACGAGCAGGGCTCTGACAGATATGGAGTTCATGAGGTCTTCCCCTGGATCGGACGGAGCGTCAGTGGCAGGGGAAACCGAGGAGGTGGCGACCGTCGTGGACCCACTCGTGGACACCCTCGCCGGAGATGACCGCGGTGGCGCCCTGTTCCGCGCCGACGAAGTACAGCAGTACGAGCATGAGAATGCCGAAGAAGACCGCCCAAGGGGCAATGGACTTCAGGGAGATGGGTGTGATCGCCGGTACGGCGGTGGCGGGGACAGCACTCTGTGCCATGGCAGAACCTCCTGAGGGAACACGCGTCCCGATCGTGGTGCCTGAGACGAAGGTGCTGGGTCTGACTTCCCGTACGGGTACGGGTACACAGTGGCGCGACCGTGCCGGATTCTCACCGGACTTCCGTCACACCTTCGTCATGTTCGTCGGACGATACCCCCTGGGAGCGGACAGGGCCACGGTACCGTCGGCGGGGCCGCAACGCCCGCGTGCCATGGTGGGCGCACGCGAGAGGCGAGGCCACAGTTCAGGGAGTAGACCGGGCCATGACGGTACAGCTGATGTTGATCTCACCGGCGCTCAACGCCGCGCTGCGCGAGGCCCGCATGGACGACGATGCCCCGCTGGACGCGGCCGGGGCCCGGCGGGCCCGTGCCGCCGCCGCGGCGGTGCCACCGGCCGACCGGTATGTGCGAGGGCCGTCCGAACGGTGTGCCGGGACCGCCGACGCGCTGGGGTTGCGCGCCGGGCCCGAACCCGCGCTCCGTGGCTGGGACATGGGGCGCTGGAGCGGACGGAGACTGGCCGAGGTGAGCAGCAGCGAGCCGGACGCGGTGTCGCTCTGGATGACCGATCCGTCGGCGGCTCCGCACGGCGGCGAATCGTTGCTGAAGTTCTGCGCCAGGATCGGCGGCCTGCTGGAGGCGCTCGAGTCCGGGGACGGCGAGGAGGGCAGTCGCGTGCTGGCGGTCGTAGAGCCTGCCGTGGTGCGGGCGATGGTCGTATGGGCACTCGCTCTGCCGGCGGAGGCGTTCTGGCGGCTGGATGTCGCCCCGCTCACCCTGACCGGGCTCAGCGGCCGCTCGGGACGGTGGAACCTGCGCTGCGGCCGGCCGCTGTCCCCCGCTCCGCAGGGCCGGCTTCCGCGGTCCGCCACCACTCGCGGGGACAACTGAGGTGCCAGGGGCCGCGGTCAGCGCATAGTCTGATGGCGCAGCTGGTTCGCCCTGTCCGCCAGACAGACGCGTCGCAAGAGGGAACCCGGTGGGAATCCGGGACTGCCCCGCAGCGGTGAGTGGGAACGACCGCCGTCATCAAGCACTGGACCCTGAACGGGCTCCGGGAAGCGACGGCCAGTAGGTGTCTCGTGCGCGAGACGTGCCCGCGAGTCCGAAGACCTGCCAGTGCCCGTGCGCGTCGGACGCGCACGGTGATCCCGGTGACCTCGTGGGCGGGTCGGCGTACGGATCGGGCAGGGCACACGCGCGTCGGCACGACGCCGCGGTTCCGTCCGATCCGTCCTCCCTTCGCGCCTTCGACCCGTCCCGGGGTCGTACCAGGACACACGCTCGCGAAGGAGAGTTCCGTGACCAGCAAGTCCGCAGCCGCGGCAGCCCGGGCCACCGTGTACGGCTGTCCCCGCCAAGGGGCAGACCGGGAACTGAAGAGGGCCGTCGAGGGGTACTGGAAGGGCCGTGTCACCGCGGCCGGTCTGCGGGAGACCGCCGCCGGCCTGCGCCGCGCCAACTGGCTCCGGCTCGTCGACGACGGCATCCACGAGGTCCCGACCGGTGACTTCTCGTATTACGACCACGTACTGGACACCAGCGTGATGGTCGGTGCCGTACCCACCAGGCACCGCGACGCCGTCGAAGCCGACGGGCTGGACGGCTATTTCGCGATGGCACGCGGGACGCAGGACGTGGCGCCGCTCGAAATGACCAAGTGGTTCGACACGAACTACCACTACCTGGTGCCGGAACTCGGTCCCGACACCGTCTTCACCGCCGACTCCGCCAAGCAGGTGGCGGAGTTCGAGGAGGCGCTGGCCCTCGGGCTCAGCCCCCGACCGGTGCTCGTCGGCCCGGTGACGTATCTGTTGCTGGCCAAGCCCGCTCCGGGCATCGCCGCCGACTTCGAACCGCTGACGCTGCTCGACCGACTGCTGCCGGTGTACGCGCAGGTGCTGGCCGATCTGCGCGCGGCCGGCGCCGGGTGGGTGCAGCTCGACGAGCCGGCGCTGGTCCAGGACCGCACCGCGGCGGAGCTCGACGCCACCGCGCACGCCTACCGTTGCCTCGGCGCGCTCGCCGACCGGCCGCGGCTCCTCGTCGCCTCCTACTTCGACCGGCTCGGCGAGGCCCTCGGCGTTCTGGCGAAGGCGCCGGTCGACGGACTCGCGCTCGACTTCACCGGTCCGGCGTCCGCCAATCTGCCGGATCTCGCCGCGGTCGGCGGTCTGCGGGGCAAGCGGCTGGTCGCCGGAGTCGTCGACGGCCGCAACGTGTGGATCAACGACCACCAGCGGTCCCTGGCCACGCTCGGCACCCTGCTCGGTCTGGCCGACCGGGTCGATGTCGCGGCCTCCTGCTCCCTGCTGCACGTTCCCCTCGATGTGAACGCCGAACGCGAACTCGATCCGCAGGTGGCCCGCTGGCTGGCCTTCGCGCGGCAGAAGTCCGCCGAGATCGCCACATTGGCCAAGGGGCTCGCGCAGGGCACGGACACGATCGCCGCCGAACTCGCCGCCAACCGTGCCGATCTGGCCTCGCGCAACCGATCGGCGCTCACCCACGACGCGGCGGTACGGGCACGGACCGCGGCCGTCACGGAGCGCGACGTGCGCCGCGAAACGTCGTATCCGCAGCGGGCTGCGGCACAACGCGAGCGCCTGCGGCTTCCTCCGCTGCCCACGACCACGATCGGTTCGTTCCCCCAGACGTCCCAACTGCGCACCGCACGCGCCGATCTGCGGGCCGGACGCATCGACAGCGCCACGTACGACGGGCGGATCGAGGCCGAGATCCAGGAGGTGCTGGCGTTCCAGGAGAAGGCGGGCATCGATGTGCTGGTGCACGGCGAGCCCGAACGCGACGACATGGTGCAGTACTTCGCCGAGCGGCTCACCGGATACGTCGCCACCCGGCACGGCTGGGTCCAGTCGTACGGCACACGGTATGTCCGGCCGCCGATCCTGGCCGGGGACGTCTCGCGCCCGGAACCGATGACGGTCCGCTGGACGGCGTACGCGCGGTCGCTCACCGATCGTCCGGTCAAGGGCATGCTCACGGGCCCCGTCACCATGCTCGCCTGGTCCTTCGTCCGCGACGACCAGCCGCTCGGCGAGACCGCCCGCCAGGTCGCCCTCGCACTGCGGGACGAGGTGAACGACCTCGAGACCGCGGGTGGTTGCGTGATCCAGGTCGACGAGCCCGCTCTGCGCGAGGCACTGCCGCTGCGGGCCGCCGACCGCGCCGGGTACCTGCGCTGGGCCACGGAGTCGTTCCGGCTGGCCACCAGTGGTGTCCGTCCCGAGACCCAGATCCATACGCACATGTGCTACGCGGAGTTCGGCGACATCCTCCGGGCCATCGCCGACCTGGACGCCGATGTGATCAGTCTGGAGGCGGCCCGCTCCCACATGCGGGTGGCCGACGAGCTGGCATCGGCCGGCTACCCGAGGGAGGTCGGTCCCGGCGTGTACGACATCCACTCCCCGCGGGTGCCGAGCACGGCTGAGGCGGTCGCTCTGCTCCGTAAGGGACTCGAAGCGATTCCGGCCGAACGGCTGTGGGTCAATCCCGACTGCGGTCTGAAGACACGAGGTTGGCCCGAAGTGCGCGCCTCGCTGGAGAACCTGGTCTCGGCGGCCGTCGAGGTACGGGCGACGGTGGCCGGCACCGCCCACTGATCCGCCGCGCGGCCCGGGCCGGGCGCCCGTCCCGGGCCGCGCACAGTACGCCTCCGTGCCCCCCGGCCGTGCCGACGGCGGGGCGACCGTCGCGGGGGCATACCCCGGCCGACGTACGCGCCGCCACCGCAGGGCGCGTACGTCGGCGTATATCGCCCGTGTGCGGGCCGGAGCTCACGCGTCCCGGTACGTCTCCAACAGGCGCAGCCAGATCTCGCTGATCGTCGGATACGAGGGGACGGCGTGCCACAGCCGGGCGATGGGGACCTCGCCCGCGACCGCGACCGTCGCCGAATGCAGCAGTTCACCGATGCCGGGTCCGACGAAGGTGACACCGAGCAGGATCTCCCGGTCGAGGTCCACGATCATGCGGGCACGGCCCCGGTAGCCGTCCGCGTACAGGCCGGAGCCTGCCACCGCGGCGAGGTCGTGGTCGACGGCGCGTACGCGGTGTCCGGCCCGCTCGGCCTCGGCGAGGGTGAGGCCGACCGAGGCCGCCTCGGGGTCAGTGAAGACGACCTGGGGGACGGCCGCGTGGTCGGCGGTGGCGGTGTGGGCACTCCAGCGGTCGGTCTCCCGCAGCGGGTCGCCCGCCGCACGGGCGGCGATCGCGGCGCCCGCGATGCGTGCCTGGTACTTGCCCTGGTGTGTGAGGAGCGCACGGTGGTTGACGTCGCCGACCGCGTAGAGCCAGCTGGTGCCGTCGACGCGGCAGCTGTCGTCGACGGTGAGCCACGAGCCAGGTGTCAGGCCCACCGTTTCGAGGCCGAGGTCATCGGTGCGCGGAGCGCGGCCGGTGGCGAAGAGGATCTCGTCGGCCTCGATGCGTTCACCGTCGTCCAGCTCCACGACGACCGGCCCGTCCGGGGCCGTACGCCGTACGGAGGTGGCGGTGACCCCGGTACGGATGTCGGCGCCCGCCTCCGTCAGCGCCCGCGCGACCAGCTCTCCCGCGAAGGGTTCCATCTTCGGCAGGAGTCCCTTGCCGCGGATCAGCATCGTCACGCGGGCACCGAGGGCCTGCCAGACCGTGGCCATCTCGGTCCCGACCACACCTCCTCCGACGATCACGAGGCGGCCGGGCACCTTCTTGGCGCTCGTCGCCTCCCGGCTGGTCCAGGGACGGGCCCCGTCGACGCCGGGCAGGGCGGGTACGACGGCACGGCTGCCCGTGCACACGGCGACGGCCTGCCGGGCGATGAGCCGGTGCTCCGTGCCGTCGAGGGCGGTGACGGAGACGGCTTTCTCGCCGGTGAGCCGGCCCCGGCCGCGGTAGAGGTCCGCTCCGGTGCCCTCCAGCCAGGCGACCTGCCCGTCGTCCTTCCAGTGCGCGGTCTGGTCGTCGCGGTGGGCGAGGACCGCCGCCGTCTCCAGCGGTCCCCGTACGGCGTCGCTGAGGCCCGGGACACGGCGGGCGTCCGCGCGGGCGACGACGGGGCGCAACAGGGCCTTGCTGGGCATGCAGGCCCAGTACGAGCACTCGCCGCCGACGAGTTCCGTCTCGACGACCGCCGTGCTCAGTCCGGCGGCACGCGCCCGGTCGGCGACGTTCTCACCCACCGGACCCGCTCCGATCACCACGACGTCGTACTCGGTGTTGAGGGAAGCATCTGTCATGAGGACAGTCTGATCGCGGGTGTGGGCGGCGGCCACATGGGCAGGCGGAATAGCGCACGTCCGAGCACCGTTGTGCCGGACAGGTCCGAGCCGGTACAGGAAGAGGTAACAGAGCATGAGCACCGTCGAGCTCACCAAGGAAAACTTCGATCAGGTCGTCAGTGACAACGACTTCGTCCTGATCGACTTCTGGGCTTCCTGGTGCGGCCCGTGCCGGCAGTTCGCGCCGGTCTACGACGCGGCTTCGGAGCGCCACGACGACCTGGTCTTCGCCAAGGTCGACACGGAGGCGCAGCAGGAGCTGGCGGCGGCCTTCGAGATCCGCTCCATTCCCACGCTGATGATCGTCCGGGACAATGTGGCCGTGTTCGCACAGCCCGGCGCCTTGCCGGAGGCCGCGCTGGAGGACGTCATCGGCCAGGCCAGGAAACTGGACATGGACGAGGTCCGCAAGTCCATCGAGGAGCAGCAGAAGGAGCAGAAGTAGGCTCCGCGCGCGCAGAAGCGGGGTGAGGGGCCCGGTCGACTGCCGGGCCCCTCACCACGGCCGGAAGCGGTCCGGTCAGCCGTCCGCGTCGATCTCGGCGTCGTTCCGGTTGTTCTTCCCGGCACCCTGCTCCTTGATCCGGACCGAGAGGCCGTAGTCCAGCTCGGCACCGTCGACCAGCAGGGCCTCGACCGTGTGGGTCGTCGTGTCGATGTCCGCCACGATGCCTTCGCCCGCATACCGGGGGTAGCCCGATGCCCCCGTCTCTCCGGTCGCCGCCACGACCGCCGAACGGATGGCACCGCCGGGCTCGACGGCGTCGGTGGTGTCCTCGGCGAATTCGGGGACCAGCAGGATCTCGTAACTCTGCGGATGGCTCATGGTCCTGACGCTAGGCAAGTGGCGCGTGGTGCGCACGTTGCCGCTCCGTGCGGATCCGGCTCCTCAGCTGGACTCGCGGTGGACGGCTCCGGCCCGCAACAGGTCGTACCGCGCAGGGACGCCGCCGGGGTGGCGCACCAACCGGTCCACGAGGTCCGCGAGCGGCTCCGCCGTGGCCAGCTCCATCCGCACGGTGCTGAGCCGGGGCCGAAGCAGTCTGCCGAGCATCAGGTCCTCGGCACCGACCACGGCCGCCTCGCGGGGCACCTCGACACCCGTGTCCTGAAGGGCCCGCATCAGAAGCATCGCGTACTCGTCGTTGTACGCGAACACGGCGTCGAGGCCCAAGGTGCGCCAGCGGGCGGCCAGCCGGGCGGCGGACTCCTCCTCGTACCGCAGCGGCAGCGGTTCGATACGGGCTCCGTGGCTCCGTGCCGCCTGTCGGGCCCCGGCCAGCCGGGGCTCGGCGAACAGGCCGAGACCGGATTCCTCCGGCATGACCACGCCGATGCGACGCCTGCCGCGCTCCAGCAGATGTCCGATCGCCCGGACGCCGACCTCCCGCTGGTCCATGACCAGCGCGTGGGCACCGTCCACCGGCCGCGGGCCGAGCGTGATGACGGCCTTGGCTCCCGATCGCCTGAGTACCGCTATGCCTTGCGGGGTGAGGGCGATCGTGCCGGGCACGATGACGGCGACGGGGCGGAGTTCGGCCCAGACGCGGGGCGCGTCGTCGGCGTCCAGGCTCGTACTGCCGTACTGGACCACGGTGTAGTCCAGGCGTCGCAGCCCTGATTCCAACTCGTGGAAGAAGTGCTGCTGGAGCGGCCCGGCCGGGAGGTTCACGGTGGGCAGCAACACCATGCGGGTGTGCCCGGCACGCAGGCTGCGGGCCGCCGCGTGCGGTACGTAGCCGAGTTCGGTGGCCGCCGCCCTGACCCGGCGGCGGGTGGTCTCGCTGATCCGTACGGTCGCGTTGTTGTTCAGGACGTACGACACGGTGGCCCGCGAGACCCCTGCGAGGCGTGCCACATCGGCACTGGTCGGAACGGGGCCTTCGGTGGGCTGCTTCGGTAACTGGCTCATGGCGTCGGGCAGTCTTCCAGACTCGTGCCCCATGGGTACGCCCCGGGGCACGGATGACCTCTTGATGACGGGGCGAGGCGGGGCGACGGCTTGCCGGACCGGCCTGCCGCCCCTCGGCCGCGGGCGGTGCTTCCCGGTGACGGGCGATCAGCACGGCGGTGGTGACGGTGCGTCCGGCGCGGGCGAGACTTGCGCCGGTCACGGTCCGGGCCCGGTGTCCGCACCCCGGACCCGCGCCATGGGTCGGGCCGTGCAGGTCCTACGGTGGGGGCATGACCCTTCAGCACCGTGACGACAGCACCGACGGTACGGCCGAGTTCCCCGGCCGTACCGGCCCGACGGCGACGTGTGAGGCCGAGCCGCACGAGGTGGGCCCGGTCCGCACCTCGTACGCCCCCGACCGGGACGGCGATCCCGACCCCGGCGAGATCGTCTGGACATGGGTCCCGTTCGAGGAGAACGACGGGCGCGGCAAGGACCGCCCCGTGCTGGTCGTGGCCCGCGAGGCGGCGGGCACCCTGCTGGCCGTACAGCTGTCGAGCAAGCAGCACGACCGGGACCGCGAGTGGGTGGCGCTCGGGGCCGGACCCTGGGACAGCTCGGGCCGCCCGTCCTGGGCCGATCTGGACCGGGTGCTGCGGGTGCACGAGGACGGGATGCGGCGTGAGGCGTGTGCGCTGGACCGGACCCGGTTCGATCTGGTCACCGACCGCCTGCGGGAGCGCTACGGCTGGCACTGACCGCCGAACGTCCGGGTGAAGGCGGACCGGGTGGCGGATTCGGGGCCGCGGTCGAGGATGCCGAAGACGATCTGCTCGAAGTGCCCGTCGAACCGGCCGCCGTCGAGGAGCAATGCCCGGAACGCACCGGCCACCTGCGCCGGATCGTTGCGGAACACACCGCACCCCCAGGCGCCCAGCACGAGTCTGCGGTACCCGCGCACGGCCGCGACCTCCAGCACCCGTTCGGCCCGGGAGGCGAGCGCGGCGGGGATGCGGTGGGCCTCCTCGGGGGTGCGGCTGCGGATGACCCCGGCGTTGGGCGCCGGGGAGGTGAGGAAGCCCGCGGTGTACGGGGTGTCGAGCAGCCGGCCCCGATCGTCGCGGAACACCGGCACACCGGGGGAATGAATCACCCGATCGGTGTAGAAGGCGCTGCGTTCGGCGCGGTGGTGGGCGTAGTACTCGGGGGCGCGCAGCAGCGTGGCGTACAGGGCCGAGCCCCGGCACAGGGCCTCCTCCTGGGCCTGCGCGCCGTTGAGGTATCCGCCTCCGGGATTGCGGGCGGAGGCGTAGTTCAGAACAGCGACCTTGCCCGGCCCTTCGGCGGTCATCCGGCGCGCCGCGCACAGGCTGCTCTCATCGGTGACCTCGACGACCGGCGTGCGGTCGGAGTCGAGAGCCGCGACCGGCACCGGCTCGGGCCCGTGCAGCCTGGTCCCCGAGAGCGCGGCGGTCAGCGCGCGCTCGATGCTCACCTCACGCCCCTCCTGCGTGCGGTAGCGGCCGGCCGCCACGATGGCCTCGGTCTCTCGCGCGATGCCGCGCAGCCGCGCGCTCA
Organism: Streptomyces sp. NPDC014727; assembly: GCF_043083485.1. Lineage (NCBI taxonomy): Bacteria > Bacillati > Actinomycetota > Actinomycetes > Kitasatosporales > Streptomycetaceae > Streptomyces > Streptomyces sp. NPDC014727. Next base: position 227,237 of record NZ_JBIBYR010000008.1, read on the forward strand.
TCGGTACTCCCCCGTGTGGTGCATACGGGGCATGCTCGGCGCTCCAGCGGCATGGATGCAACCGAATTTATGACGCACAGGGGCACTCTTGTGCGATCCCCTCGTAAGGGTTTGGCTGGGACGGACGAACCGAGAACAAGGAGGCCCCGGCATGTCATCCGACACACCCGGCCACGGTCCGCCCGGCCAGGCCCCGCCCCTCGGCGAGGGCGAGACGGAGGACTTACTGCGCTGCATCTGTTTCAAGACCGGACCGCCCCGGACGGTCGGCGTCGAACTCGAATGGCTCATTCACCACCGGGATCTGCCCCGCGTCCCCGTCCCCCACCACCGTCTCGACGCGGCTGCCGCGATCCTCCGGGCCCTGCCCCTGAGCGCGGCGCTCACCTTCGAGCCCGGCGGCCAGCTGGAGCTCAGCTCGCGCCCCGCCGACTCCCTGATGGCGTGCATCGACGCCATGGCCGCCGATCTCGCCGCTGTGCGTGACGCCCTGGACCGGGTGGATCTCGTACCGGTGGGGCTCGGCCTCGATCCGTGGCATCCCCCGCGCCGTCTGCTGCACGAGCCGCGCTACGACGCCATGGAGATCTCGTTCGACCGGTCGGGACCGGCCGGCCGCGCCATGATGTGCACCACCGCGTCCGTCCAGGTCTGCCTGGACGCGGGAGAGGAGGAACCCGGTCCGCTCGGCTACGCGCGGCGCTGGCAGCTGTGTCATCTGCTGGGCGCGGTGCTGGTCGCGGTGTTCGCGAACTCTCCTCTCCGGTGCGGGCGCCCGACGCCGTGGCGGTCCACCCGGCAGTCGCTCTGGGCCGACCTCGACCCATGGCGGCCGCTGGCACCGTCCGGTCATCTGCCGCCCCGCGACGCCTGGGCCGCACACGTCCTGGACACACCGGTGATGTGCATCCGGCAGGACGAGGGGCCGTGGGCCGTACCGGAGGCTCTGACCTTCCGCGAGTGGATCCGTACCGGCGTGCCGAGACCGCCTGTGCGCGATGACCTCGACTACCACATCAGCACACTGTTTCCACCCGTTCGCCCGCGCGGACATCTGGAGCTGCGCATGATCGACGCGCAGCTCGGCAGGGACGGGTGGCTGGTGCCGCTCGCCGTCACCACCGCTCTGTTCGACGACCCGGAGGCCGCCGAGACCGTGTACCGCACCGTCAAACCGCTGGCCGAGACGGCGGGGCCCTCGCCCGCGCCGCGCAATCCGCTCTGGACGGGCGCCGCCCGCGACGGCCTGACCGATCCCGAACTGCGGGCGGCGGCCACCGTCTGTTTCCGGCTCGCGCTGGAGGCACTGCCCCGGATGGGCGCGAGCACGGCGGTGCAGGAGGCGGTGGCGGACTTCAACGACCGCTACGTCGCCCGGGGCCGATGTCCCGCGGACGCTCTTCCGAATCTGCTCGCGCCGGGCGAGGCGGGCGGCTCGGGCCACCACGTCGAGGGGTTCCTCTCATGACCGACTCCCCCACACCCGCTCCGTCCGGCCCCACCGGACCGGACGAGGCGGACACCGAGGCGCTCCGGCAGCGTGCACTCGCCGCACTGCTCACCGCGCGCGAACGCACCACGCTTCTCACCGACAGTGTGGACGACCGTGAACTGACTTCCCAGCACTCGCCGTTGATGTCCCCTCTGGTGTGGGACCTCGCACACATCGGCAATCAGGAGGAGCTGTGGCTGCTGCGCGCGGTGGCCGGAAGGGAGGCGATGCGTCCGGAGATCGACGGGCTGTACGACGCCTTCGAGCACCCCCGGGCGACCCGCCCCTCGCTGCCGCTGCTGCCGCCCGCGGAGGCCCGTTTCTACGCCGCGGAGGTGCGCGGACGCGCACTGGACGTCCTCGACGGCACGGCGCTGCACGGTGATCGTCCGCTGGTGCGGTCCGGTTTCGCCTTCGGCATGATCGCCCAGCACGAACAGCAGCATGACGAAACGATGCTGATCACACATCAGTTGAGGTCGGGTCCCGCCGTCCTGACCGCACCACTGCCCCCCACCCCCGTCGACGCGACGGAGCTTGCCACCGAAGTCCTGGTCCCCGGTGGTCCGTTCACCATGGGCACGTCCACCGAACCCTGGGCGCTGGACAATGAGCGCCCCGCCCATGTGCGCGACGTACCGGGCTTCTTCATCGACACGACGCCGGTCACCTGCGGCGCGTACCAGCGGTTCATCGAGGACGGCGGCTACACCGAGGAGCGCTGGTGGGCCCCCGACGGGTGGGCGATGGTCCGTGAGCACGAACTGACCGGTCCGTTGTTCTGGCACCGGGACGCCGGCCAGTGGCTGCGTCGTCGCTTCGGAGTGACCGAGGCTGTGCCCGGGAACGAACCCGTGCTCCACGTCAGCTGGTACGAGGCGGACGCGTACGCCCGGTGGGCGGGGCGGCGGCTGCCCTCGGAGGCGGAGTGGGAGAAGGCGGCACGCCATGACCCGGCGTCGGGGCGTTCGCTGCGCTATCCGTGGGGCGACGAGGACCCGACCCCCGAGCGGGCCAACCTGGGCCAGCGCCATCTGCGGCCCGCTGCCGCCGGGGCGTACGCGGCCGGCCGGTCACCGCTGGGCGTGGGGCAGTTGATCGGTGACGTGTGGGAATGGACGTCGAGCGACTTCCTTCCCTACCCGGGATTCTCGGCGTTCCCGTACCGCGAGTACTCCGAGGTGTTCTTCGGTCCGGCCCACAAGGTGCTGCGCGGCGGTTCGTTCGCCGTGGACCCAGTGGCGTGCCGAGGGACGTTCCGTAACTGGGACCTGCCGGTGCGGCGCCAGATCTTCTCCGGTTTCCGTACCGCGAGGGGGCTCTGATGTGTCGTCATATCGCCTACGTGGGGCCTCCGGTAGCTCTCGGTGAACTGCTGACACGCCCGCCCCACAGTCTTGTGCGCCAGTCCTGGGCGCCGAGGCACCAACGGTACGGGGCCGTCAACGCCGACGGTTTCGGCGTCGGCTGGTACGCGGACGGCGATCCGGTGCCCGGACGCTACCGGCGCGCGGGTCCGGTCTGGGGCGATCAGACATTCGCCGACCTGGCCAGAGTGGTGCACAGTTCGGCGCTGCTCGCCGCGGTGCGCGACGCCACCGAGGCGGGCGCCGACGGCGAAGCGGCCGCCGCGCCGTTCGCCGACGGGCGGTTGCTGTTCAGCCACAACGGTGCGGTGAAGGGCTGGCCCGGCTCGATGGCGCCGCTCGCCGCCTCGCTGCCCCCGGCCGAACTGCTCACGCTCACGGCCCGCTGCGACTCGGCCCTGGTCTGGGCCCTCGTACGGCACCGCCTCGCCGACGGCGACGAACTGCCGCAGGCGGTGGCCGACACCGTGCTCGACGTGGCGGCGGCGGCGCCGGAAGCACGGTTGAATCTGCTGCTCACCGATGGCACGGCGATCGTGGCGACGGCCTGGGGCGACACCCTGTGGTACCTCGCCGAACCCGGCCTGCGCACGGTCGTCGCCTCGGAGCCGTACGACGACGATCCGCACTGGCGCGCGGTCCCCGATCGGACGTTGCTGGCCGCGACCCGCGCCGAAGTCCTGCTGACCCCGCTCAAGGAGCCCGCCGAGTGAGTCCCTTTCTGCTGACCCGCACCCTGCCGGTGGACGCCACGGACGCGGCGCTGCGCGCCGATGTCCTGCACGGCCTGACCCGGCAACCGAAGTCGCTGCCGCCCAAGTGGTTCTACGACGCGCACGGCAGTGAACTGTTCGAGGAGATCACCCGGCTTCCCGAGTACTACCCGACCCGCGCCGAGCGCGAGATCCTGATCGGCCGCGCCGAGGAGATCGCCGGGGCGTCCGGGGCCCGGACCCTGATCGAGCTGGGGTCGGGATCGTCGGAGAAGACCCGGCACCTGCTGGACGCGTTGCCCGGGCTGCGCAGCTACGTGCCGGTCGATGTGAGCGAGAGCGCGCTGCACGGAGCTTCCGAAGCCCTGCTCGCGCAGCGGCCCGGTCTCTCCGTGCATGCCCTGATCGCCGACTTCACGGGCGGTCTCGCGTTGCCCGGCACCCCGGGGCCGCGGCTGATCGCGTTCCTGGGGGGCACGATCGGCAATCTTCTGCCCGCCGAGCGGGCGGTGTTCCTGAAATCGGTGCGGTCGCTGCTGTTCCCGGGCGACGCGCTGCTGCTCGGCACGGATCTGGTGAAGGACGAGGAGGTGCTGGTCGCCGCGTACGACGACGCGGCCGGGGTGACTGCCGAGTTCAACAAGAACGTACTGAGGGTGGTGAACCGGGAGTTGGGCGGGGACTTCGACCCGTCCGGCTTCGACCACGTGGCGCTGTGGGATCCGGAACGCGAATGGATCGAGATGCGGCTGCGGGCCCGTGAGCCGCTCACGGTGAAGATCCCGGACCTGGATCTGGTGGTGTCCTTCGAGGCCGGTGAGGAGTTGCGTACGGAGGTGTCGGCCAAGTTCCGCAAGGAGGGCGTGCGGGCCGAACTCGCCGCGGCCGGCTTGAGGATGGATCAGTGGTGGACGGATTCCGCGGACCGGTTCGCGCTGTCGTTGGCGACGGCGCTCTGAGCGAGCCGGGCCAGGGCGCGGCGGTCCGGCCCGTCACCCGCCGGGATCGGCGGCAGGACGCGGATCTCGGCGGTCAGCCCCGCCGCCGTCACCACTCGCCACAGTGAGGCGGTCAGCGGATCGTCGCCGACGAAGGCGGCCGCACCGGCCGGGGCGTTGTGCTCCGCCGGTGCGGAGCCGTCGTGACCGGGCGGCCGGGCGGCGGCCGAGCCGTGCGGAGGCGGGGTGCGATAGCTGATGCGTACCGGCCGGACGGTGGCGTCCGCGTCGATCGCCGCCTGGAACACAGCGGGGCCGAACCTGCCGCCGCCGCGCCCGCACCAGGTGGTGCCCTCCGGAAAGACGACCACCCGTGAACCACCGTGCAGCGCCGCCGCGATGCGGCCCACCGTCGCGGGCAGTGTGCGGAACCGGTCGCGTTCGACGAAGAGCGTGCCGCCGGCGGCGGCGAGCCGGCCGAGCAGCGGCCAGTTGCGTATCTCGCTCTTGGCCAGCATCCGGCCGGGGAACACGGCCGCGACGAGCGGGATGTCCAGCCACGAGATGTGGTTCGCGACGATGAGCCCGCCCGGTGCGACCGCCTCGGGTGCGCCGACGACCCGCACGCGCACTCCGAAGGCCCGCACGACCCCGTACGCCCAGCGCCGGATCAGCCTCTCCCGCTGTGCCGCACCGAGCATCAGCGCGAACGGGGCACCCAGCGCCCCGGCCAGGACGAACGCGCACCCGGCGAGCAGCAGGGCCACGGCCGCCGGTCGGCCCCGCACGCGGCCGTCGTGACCGGCGCAGGCGAGCGGGGTGCAGGGTGCGGTGGGCAGCCAGGGGTTCATCGCAGCGGGGCGAGGGCGAGGAAGTGGCGCAGATAGCGGGGGTCGGTACGGCGCAACGACAGCAGCACGTACAGGTCTGCGACGTTGAAGTCGGGGTCGTACGCGGGTGCACCGCAGACCCATGCGCCCAGTCGCAGGTAGCCGCGGAGCAGCGGCGGGAGCGTGGCGAGTCCGGTGGGCACCGCTCCCCCTTCTTCGGCTCCGGCGGCGGTGTACTGCCAGAGGCGGTGCGGAGTGACCCAGTGGTCCTCGGGTGCCAGGTGCTTCGTCCGTACGGTCTCCCACGCTCCGGCCGCCGCGACGCCGCCGTCGGCGAGGGGGATCGAGCAGCAGCCGGCCAGCCAGTTGTGCCCGGTGCGTTCCATGTAGCGGGCGAGTCCGGCCCAGATCAGCGCGATGACGGCGCCGTCCCGGTGGGCGGGGTGGACGCAGGACCGGCCGACCTCTACCAGGTCGTCGCGGATGGCGCCGAGCCGTCCTAGGTCGAACTCGCTCTCCGCGTACAGACGCCCGGCGATCCGTGCCCGGTCGGGCGGCAGCAGACGGTAGGTGGCGACGACGTCGCCAGTGGTCTCCTCCCGTACCAGCAGGTGGTCGCAGTACGCGTCGAACGCATCGCTGTCCAGGCCGGGTTCCGCTCCGTCCAGCCTGGCGCCGAGCTCGCCGGCGAAGACCTGGTGGCGCAGGCGCTGGGCGGCGCGCACCTCGTCCTGGTCCACGGCGAGGGACACCCGGTAGCGCGCCGGGGCGGGAGGGACGGGCTGCGCGGGAACGACGGGGGCGGCGGGGAGGGAGGTGACGGGCAGCGCGTTCATGACGGTCTCCGGGGACGGATCGGCAAGGGCGGCCGCCGGGCCGTCGCGCTGCTGCGAAGGCCCGGCCCCTTACTTCTTCCGTGACCGGCTGGATTCGACGTGACCGCATGGGAGAGCCGGGATGTGCGAAGGCTGAATCCCAGGTGTGCCCGGCCGGGGACCGGGTTCCCGCCACGGACCGGAGCCGCTCGCGTCAGCCGCCCGCGAGCTGTTCGGTGATCTTCTCAGACGCGGCCTTCGCCTCCGCCTGCGGGTCGCCGCCCTCCAGGACCGCTGTCATGTACGGCTTGATCGGATTGACGGCCTCGACATCCGCCCACTGCGGCGCGTTGGGGGTCGCACGTCCCTTCGTGGCTCCCCGGGCCATCGCGGCGGTGCCCTCCTGTCCCACGATGACACGCGCGAGACCGGGCTTGTTGGGCACGTAGCTCATGGCCTTCGCGAGTTCTTCCTGCCACTTCTGGCCGGCGAGCGCCTTGATCACATCGATGCCCGCGGCGCGCTGGCTCGCCTTCTCCGGCACGATCAGATCGGATCCGCCGGTGAAGACGGAGCCGGGAGACTTCGTGGTCTTGCCCGGGATCGGGAAGTAGCCCAGCTTTCCCTTGAGTTCAGGGTTCAGCTGCTCGATCTGCGCGGCGGCGCCGGGTACCGAGATGATCTGCGCGACGTCGCCCTCGGCGAAGACCTTGGCCTGCGGGGGCCTTTCCTCGTCCGCGTTCTTGGGGCCGTCACCGAGCGCCTGGAGTTGCTTGTAGAAGCTCATGCCCCTGAGCGCGCCGGGGCTGTCCAGGGTGCCTTCCCAGCTGCCGCCCCTCTCCTCGGCCAGTTCGCCGCCCTCGTCCCAGATGAATCCGGCGAGGACGTACCAGTTCTGGCCCGCGAGGTAGATGCCCTGATTGCCGTTCCGGTTCAGTTGGGCGCTGTCCGCGATCCACTCGTCCCGGGTCTTCGGCGGGCTGGTGATACCTGCCTGCTCGAAGAGATCCTTGTTGTAGATCACCACTCGATTGGCCGCGTACCAGGGAATGCCGTACTGGACGCCCTCGATACTGCCCGGGTCGGCGAGGCCCGGCAGCCATTCCTCGCTGCCGAGGTCGCGCACGGACTCCAGAGTGAGGTCGCTCAGTCCGCCGCTCTCCGCGTACTGGGAGACCTGGGTGTTGCCGACCTCGATGACGTCCGGGGTGTCCTTGCCCTTGAGCGCGTCGATGACCTTCGGGCCGATGCCGCTCCAGCTCTGGATCTTGAACTCCAGTTCGATGGAAGGGTGCTCGTCGCGGTACGCCTTGGTGAAGCGCTCCAGGAAATCGGCGGACACACTGTCCTTCATCAGCCAGATCGTGACCTTCTTGCCGCCCGACGCCTCCGAGCCCGAGACGAAGTCGCATCCGCCCAGCGCAAAGGTGGAAACGAGCGCGACGGCTCCGACGAGTATGCGGTTCTTCACCAGGTTCACCTTCTGCGAAACGGCACGACAAAATCCAGGACCCGGTGTGGGGGACTGCGGGCGGCGCTCGCACGGGCGTGGCTGGATTTTGGTATGGACCATTGGTTTGGTCAAGGCCCGTTCATCACACATTCTGCACACCGACCCCTCGCGCACCCGGTCCGGGTGGGGCACCGTGATAAGGAGGAGAGGAGACATAACATGTCGAATCACACCTATCGGGTTACCGAGATCGTGGGAACCTCCCATGAAGGCGTCGACGACGCCATCCGCAGGGGCATCGCCAGAGCTTCGGAAACGTTGCACAATCTCGACTGGTTCGAGATCACGCAGGTTCGCGGAGACATCAAGGATGGCCGAATCGAGCACTACCAGGTGGGCCTGAAAGTGGGCTTCCGACTCGACGAACCGAGCTACGCTCCCTGATGCCGCCCGCGGCACCAGCACCCCCGTCCACACCAGCCGGTCACACCGGATTCAGGTTCGGCCCTCGCGCTCCTGCGCGTCCTTGAGGGCGGGCGACACCTGCGCCCAACGGGCCCGCACCACGGCGAATCCGGCCCGCTCCGCCGCGTCGCAGACGAGTTCGTCGTCGACCAGCATCCGCACCTCACGGTCCCGCCCCAGCCGTCGCAGGATCTCCAGCTTGGTGTGCCGGGCGGGCCTGCGGTCGTCGTTGCGGCGCATGTACAACCGCCCCTCGGGCAGGCCCTGTTCCGCCAGCCATGCCACGGTGTCGCGACGGCACCGCTCGGGCCGACCGGTGAGATACCTGATCTCGCAGTCCTCGGCGCTGCTCAGCGCCAGCCGGACGCCTTCGGACAGCGGCGGGTCGTCGACGGCGGCGGAGAAGAAGCTGTCCCAGTCGCGTCGGGGACCCTCCAGGCAGTGCTGCCGGTGGCCGCTGTCGGCGAGCGTGCCGTCCAGGTCGAATACGGCCAGGGGCCGGTGGTCGCTGCTCACGCCCCCAGCAAATCAGACCAACGCCACTATCAGCAGCACCAGCACGACCACACCGGCCACCACAGCGGCGGCCCGCAGGGACCGGCGCCTCGACCAGATCGGGACGACCTCCGGCCCCTCGCGTCCGGGGAAGACGTAGAAGACGTGGTCGGGATCGTCGGGATGGGTGACCACGGCCGATTGCAGCCAGCCGATGTCGACGCGCCTGGCCACCTCGCCCCGGCGCGGCGTCAGAGCCGATTCGACCGCCGCGAGATGGGCAGGGTCCAGGCCGTCGGGCAGCGGGGCACCGGCCGAGCCCAGAGTGACCCGCTGCCACGCGCCGGCACGGCCGGCCTGCTGCCGGAAGCGCAGCGGCGGCGCCGGCTCCGGCAGTCTCAACGAGGACCGGTCGGGGGCCTGCCCGACCGATCCCCCGGTCCAGCGGGTGACCAGGCCCGTGCCGTCGCAGGCGTCGTGCGCCGTCGATCCCTCCCCCGAGCAGACCGGGCAGACCCGGAAGCCCGTGTCATCGCACTTCGGACACCTCTTGGCACCCCATCCCCGACATTCCGGACAAGCAGTGCGGGGCTTACGGCACTTCACACAGGCGGTCCGACCGGCAGCGGACTTCTGCCGTGCCGACTGGGGCGGCGTTCGGTCCTTGCGGCGTTCGCCGGTGCCGTCGCACCAGGTACACGGCTCGACGCCCTCGCAGGCCGGGCACACCGGGCCGATGTCGCAGCGCAGCCTTCCCCTGGCCCGGCAGCGCGAGCAGGGCTGCCGTCCCCCGTCGCAGCCACAGGGCACCGTTCTCACCGAACCGCGGAGCACGAGTTCCACCGTCCGCGACACCCCCGGGTCCTTCGGCGGATCGACCGGATGATCGCGCAGGTCACCTTCGTACTCGGCCCGCTTCGACGTGTCGTACGTGCCGGGCCTGGACTCCGGCCGCGTGGTGCGGGTCTCCACGCAGCGGACGATGCGCAGGTCGAGCATCGGGAGCCGGGTGATGTCGGCGCCGGTCCGCCGCAGTTGCGGCCCCTGTCCCGGTCGGCCGATGTGCCGGGCGACGGCTTCGAGGATGTCGTTCTCGGACAGTGCGTCGACCATGACGGCGCTTCCACCTCCCCGGTAGGCGCACCCACAGGCGGAACGCAGCGTACGGCGGGGCCGCCCGGCACTCAAGAGGGCGTCAGAAGAGCGTCGCCGACGCACTGCAGGACGGTTCCGAGAAGTCGCACCCCGACCTCACCCCGTTCGTGCGCGGATGTGTGATCATGTACCCACGTTCCGTGTAGACCGTAAAAGGTTGTACAGGATGCGCATGGAACCAAAAGCATTCGTAAAGCTATATTCAGCTTTGTGGCATCCAACGTTAACCATGTGAAGCGAATACTCCTGCGTTCAGGGAAGAGCCCCTACGACGTCGTCCCTGTCGAGCGCGCTCTCCACGAGGACGTGTTCGCCACCAACTCGGGCAACCTGATCTTCAGCGATGCCGCCCACAAGATTTTGGAGACGCCGCGTTCGGAAGTGGTGTCGAACGGCATCACCACCAGGGTCGCCGACGCCGACCGCATCAACAGCGAGTTCGACGTCTTCGTCATCCCGCTCGCCAACGCCTTCCGGCCGTCCTTCGAGCGCCAGCTGGAGCGTCTGACCCAGCTCATCTCGAAGCTCAAGATCCCGGTCGTCGTGCCGGGCGTGGGTGCCCAGACCGGCGTCAACTACTCCGCGGACCGGCTGCGTCCCATGCAGTCCACGGTCTACGCGTTCGTCTCCGCCGTGCTCGACCACAGCGCCTCGATCGGTGTGCGCGGGGAGTTCACCGAGCGGTATCTGCGGGACATGGGCTTTCGTGACGTGGACGTCATCGGCTGCCCCTCGATGTTCCTCAACGGCACCAGGCTCGACATCCGGAAGAGCGGCCGGGCGCTCGGGCCCGACTCGCGGATCTCCGTCAACGGATCCCACGACGCCGTGCGGAAGCACAAGCTCGGGCGGATCATCAACCGCACCCACGCCCGCTACCCCCATCTCCGGTTCATCGGCCAGAACCTCTCCGAAGCACGTCAGCTGCACTGGCGCGACATGTCCCATCAGAACGCCGCGCTGACCGACATCCCCACCCATCCCGACCATCCCATGTACCGGGAGGACAAGGTCCGCGTCTATGTCGACCCGGCCGCCTGGATGGATGACCTACGGGGCTTCGACTTCTCCTTCGGCTCCCGGATCCACGGCAACATCGCGGCGCTGCTGGCCGGCACGCCCGCCACCGTGCTCTGCGGCGACTCCAGGACGCTGGAGCTGTGCCGCTACTTCGACATCCCGCACCGGATGCTCGCCAAGGCCCCCTCAGATCTCGACCCCGCCGAGCTCTACGCCGAGGCCGACTTCGGACCGCTGACACACGGCCACCAGGAACGGTTCGACCGGTTCATGAACTTCCTGGACAAGAACGGCCTGGAGAACACCTTCACCCACGGGGACGGCGGTGCTGCCTTCGAGGAGCGGATGAGCGGGCTGGCCTTCCCGCCGGGCATCCGCCCGTGGGTCGGCGCCGACGCCTCCACGATGAGCGCGCGCCTGGGTTGGCTCCAGTCCCAGCTGACGGACCTCACCGAGCAGAACAACCAGCTCAAGCGGAAGCTCGCGAAGAACTCCGCGGTGCCGGTCCAGCGCTCCACGTACCAGCGGGCCCGCAGTGTCGTCGGGCGGCCCATCAAGCGCGCGCTGCGTCCGTCCCGCTGAGGTCCTTCGGCCCTGTCCGCCCCCGGTCCGTCGGCGGACAACGGGAGGGCGAGTGTGTCCGTCGTCCGAGGCCGGCCCGCACAGGGCCGGCCTCCGGCTTCTGCGGGTCCGTGCCCGGCAGCAGCCGCCCCCGGACCACTCCCGGCGCCTAGAATCGGAGTGTTTGTCCCCAGGCTGCCGCCTCTGCCCCGATCTCTACGGAGTCCACGCGCCCATGCCCACCCCCCACGATCCGTACGTCCGGGTGCGCGGCGCCCGTGAGCACAATCTCCAGGACGTCTCGGTCGACATCCCGCGCGACACCCTCACCGTGTTCACCGGCGTCTCGGGCTCCGGGAAGTCCTCCCTCGCGTTCGGCACGATCTACGCGGAGGCCCAGCGCCGCTACTTCGAGTCCGTCGCCCCGTACGCCCGTCGGCTGATCCATCAGGTCGGTGCTCCCGCGGTCGGCGAGATCACCGGACTGCCGCCCGCCGTCTCGCTGGAGCAGCGCCGTTCGGCGCCCGGCGCCCGTTCCTCGGTCGGGACGGTCACCACGCTCTCCAACTCCCTGCGCATGTTGTTCTCGCGCGCCGGGAGCTACCCGCCCGGTGCCGAACGGCTGGACTCCGACTCCTTCTCGCCGAACACCGCTGCCGGGGCATGCCCCGAGTGCCACGGTCTCGGCCGCATCCACCGCACCACCGAGGAACTGCTGGTCCCCGACCCCTCGCTGTCGATCCGGGACGGCGCGATCGCCGCCTGGCCGGGGGCCTGGCAGGGCAAGAACCTGCGCGATGTGCTGGACGCGCTCGGCTACGACGTCGACCGCCCGTGGCGCGAGCTGGACGCCGCGGACCGCGAGTGGATCCTGTTCACCGATGAGCAGCCGGTGGTGACCGTCCACCCGGTGCGGGACGCGGGACGCATCCAACGCCCCTACCAGGGCACGTACATGAGCGCCCGCCGCTATGTGCTGCACACCTTCGCGGATTCCAAGAGCCGCACGCTGCGCGCCAAGGCCGAGCGCTTCCTCACCAGTGCCCCCTGCCCGGTCTGCGGTGGCGGCCGGCTGCGCCCGGAGGCGATGGCCGTCACCTTCGCCGGCCGTTCGATCGCCGAACTGGCCGCGCTTGCGCTCACCTCTCTCGCCGAGGTGCTGCGCACGGCGGGCGGGAGCGACACGGCGCGGGTCCTGACGGCGGATCTGCTCGCCCGGATCGAGACGGTCACCGAGCTCGGCCTCGGCTATCTCAGCCTCGACCGCACGGCTCCGACGCTGTCCTCCGGCGAGCTGCAACGGCTGCGCCTCGCCACCCAACTGCGCTCCGGCCTGTTCGGTGTCGTGTATGTACTGGACGAACCGTCGGCCGGTCTGCACCCGGCGGACACCGAGTCGTTGCTGGGAGTGCTGGGCCGACTGAAGGAGGCCGGGAACTCGGTCTTCGTGGTGGAGCATCAGATGGATGTGGTGCGCCGGGCGGACTGGCTGGTCGACGTGGGGCCGCTGGCCGGTGAGCACGGGGGCAGGGTACTGCACAGCGGTCCGCCGGCCGGGCTCGCGGAGGTGACGGAGTCGGCGACCCGGCGCTTCCTCTTCGATGAAGGTCCCGCACCGGTGCGGCAGGTGCGTACACCGTCGGGCTCGCTGAAACTGAACGGGGTCGACCGCCACAATGTGCGAGGGGTGGACGCCGAGTTCCCGCTGGGGGTGTTCACCGCCGTCACCGGCGTCTCGGGGTCCGGGAAGTCGACCCTGGTCGGTCAGGTCCTGGCCGGTGTGCTCGCCGACCGGCAGGTGTCCGCCGCCTCGGGTCCGCCCGCGGAGCTTCCCCCGCCCTGGTGCGCGTCGGCTGAGGGGCTGGAGGCGGTGGACCGCCTCGTGCAGGTCGACCAGAAGCCGATCGGCCGTACCCCCCGTTCCAATCTCGCCACGTACACCGGGCTCTTCGACGTCGTGCGGAAGCTGTTCACCGAGACGGACACGGCGCGCGAACGCGGCTACAAGGCGGGGCGGTTCTCCTTCAATGTGCCGGGCGGGCGGTGCGAGACCTGCCAGGGCGAGGGTTTCGTCTCCGTCGAGCTGCTCTTCCTGCCCAGCACGTACGCGCCCTGCCCGGACTGTCACGGTGCGCGGTACAACCCACAGACCCTGGAGGTCACCCTGCGCGGCCTGGACATCGCGCAGGTCCTGGATCTGACGGTGGAGTCGGCGGCCGGCTTCTTCGCCGGTACGCCCGCCGCCGAGCGCAGTCTGCGGACGCTGCTCGAGGTCGGTCTCGGCTATCTGAGGCTCGGTCAGCCGGCCACGGAGCTGTCGGGCGGCGAGGCTCAGCGGATCAAGCTGGCCGCCGAGCTCCAGCGCACGCGCCGGGGCCACACCCTTTATCTGCTGGACGAGCCGACGACGGGGCTGCATCCCGCCGATGTCGAGGTGCTGATGCGGCAGTTGCACGGACTGGTGGACGCGGGCAACACCGTCGTGGTCGTGGAGCACGACATGGCCGTGGTGGCGGGCGCCGACCGGGTGATCGACCTCGGTCCCGGAGGCGGCGACCGGGGCGGCCGGATCGTGGCGGCGGGATCGCCCACGGAGGTCGCGCGCGCGGAGGGCAGCCGCACCGCGGCGTACCTCAGGGCCTCGCTCCGACTGAGCTGATGACTCAACTCCTTTTCCCCGATGGTGAGTTGCCGCATCAGGCAAGCAATGGGAAATGAAAAGGCAAAGAGCATTGACCGAAGGATGGTCCAGACCAATCATGGGCATGCCTCACGGTCGCTCCATGCCGTGCGGCATGTGACCCCCGGCCGGGAATCACAGGAACGGGCCGCGCCCCCGACCGGGCGCGGCCGAACCGTGCGATCCGCCCGTTGTCTCACCCCGCTGGGAGCACCCCATGAGACGTCCAAGAACACTCGGCGCAGTCCTGAGTGTCCTGGCGACGACCATCGCCTCCGCCGGTCTGGTCCTCGGATCAGGCGTCGGCGCCGAGGCCGCCACGACCGCCGCCACCCCCCTGCCCGCGCATGTCTTCGCCCCGTACTTCGAGGCGTGGAACGGCGACAGCCCGGCCGCGCTCGCGCAGGCGTCCGGTGCCAAGTACCTGACCATGGCCTTCATCCAGACGGAGGCCCGCGGTTCCTGCACCCCCTACTGGAACGGCGATTCGAGCACCCCCATCGCCCAGTCCGAGTTCGGCGCCGACTTCACCACCATGCGGTCGCGCGGCGGCGATGTGATCCCGTCGTTCGGCGGATACACGGCCGACAACGGCGGCACCGAGATCGCCGACAGCTGTACGAACGTCGACTCCATCGCGGCAGCGTACGAGAAGGTCATCACGACCTACGACGTGTCCCGCCTCGACATGGACATCGAGGACAACTCCCTGGAGAACAGCGCCGGTGTCGACCGCCGCAACAAGGCGATCAAGAAGGTCCAGGACTGGGCCGCCGCCAACGGCCGCTCGGTGCAGATCTCCTACACCCTGCCCACCACCACGAGCGGACTCGCGGACAGCGGTCTGGCGGTGCTGGAGAACGCCGTGTCCAACGGCACCAGGGTCGACGTGGTGAACCTGATGACGTTCGACTACTACGACGGCGCCTCGCACAACATGGCGCAGGACACCCAGACGGCGATCACCGGTCTGAAGGGCCAGTTGGCCGCCCTCTACCCGTCGAAGACCGACGCCCAGCTGTGGGGCATGACCGGCATCATCGAGATGCCCGGCATCGACGACTACGGTCCCGCGGAGACCTTCACCACGGCCGACGCGACCTCGGTCTACAACTGGGCCGTCGCCAAGGGCGTCAGCACCCTGTCGTTCTGGGCGCTCCAGCGCGACAACGGAGGCTGCCCCGGCACCGGGGGCAGCGACACCTGTTCCGGAATCGCCCAGGACACCTGGTACTTCTCGCACACCTTCGCGCCGTTCACGAGCGGCGCGGGTCCGGTGACGGACGACTACTCGGTGGCCGTCGCGCCCGGTTCGGCCACGGTCGCGCCCGGTGGCTCCACCACCGCGACCGTGAACACCGCGGTCACCTCCGGCAACGCAAAGACCGTGGCGCTGACGGCGAGCGGAGCTCCCGCCGGCGTGACGGCGACGCTCAGCCCGACCTCGCTCACCGCCGGGGGTACATCGAAGCTGACGGTCAGCGCTTCGGCGTCCGCGGCGCCCGGCACGTACAAGATCGATGTGAACGGTACGGCGGGCGCACTCAGCCATGCGGCGGCCTTCACCCTGACGGTGTCGGGTCCGGGCGGCGGCACGGGCGCCCTGGTGAACGGCGACTTCGAGACGGGTTCGCTGAGCCCTTGGACCTGTGAGTCCGGCGGCTCGGTCGTCTCCACCCCGGTCCACAGCGGTGCGCACGCGCTCGCGGCAACGGCCACCTCGTCGCGGACGGGCGAGTGCGCACAGACGCTCACCCTGTCTCCCCACACCACGTACACGCTGAGCGGTTGGGTGCAGGGCTCCTACGGCTACCTCGGTGTGCGGGGAGACGCCTCGGCGAGCACCTGGGGATCGTCGAGCGGCTACGCCAAGCAGTCGGTGGCGTTCACCACGGGGGCGACCGGGGCGGTGACCGTCTATCTGCACGGCTGGTACGGGCAGGGCACGGTCTACGGTGACGACCTCGCCGTGACGTCCTGACCCGGCGCAGCGGCTGAGACTTCCCGGCCCCGGAGGTGGGCGGCCTCCGGGGCCGGGAAATCGGCCGTGCTCTCAGCGGCGCACCTTGCGGGTCGCCCGCAGCCATTCCTTGTTCATGGCCGAGATCGACGGCAGCGGAATGCCCTTCGGACAGGCCGTGGCGCATTCCCCGGTGAGGGTGCAGCCCCCGAAGCCCTCGCTGTCCATCTGTCCGACCATGTCGAGGACCCGGGTCTCGCGCTCGGGGGCGCCCTGCGGCAGGACATTGAGATGGTTGATCTTCGCCGAGGTGAAGAGCATCGCCGAGCCGTTGGGGCAGGCCGCGACACAGGCACCGCAGCCGATGCACTCGGCATGCTCGAAGGCGAAGTCGGCGTCCGGCTTGGGTACCGGTGTGGCGTGCGCCTCGGGGGCGGTGCCGGTCGGGGCGGAGATGTACCCGCCCGCCTGGATGATCCGGTCGAAGGCCGAGCGGTCCACCACCAGGTCCTTGACGACCGGGAAGGCCGAGGCGCGCCACGGTTCGATGTCGATCGTGTCGCCGTCCTCGAAGGACCGCATGTGGAGCTGGCACGTGGTGGTGCGTTCGGGGCCGTGGGCGTCGCCGTTGATGACGAGGCTGCAGGCGCCGCAGATGCCCTCACGGCAGTCGTGGTCGAAGGCGACGGGGTCGTCGCCGGCGAGGATGAGTTCCTCGTTGAGGGTGTCGAGCATCTCCAGGAACGACATGTCCTGCGAGATGCCGTCCACCTCGTAGGTGGACATGGCGCCGGGGGCGTCGGCGTTCTTCTGGCGCCAGACGCGCAGGGTGAGCTTCATGCGTAGCTCCGCTGGGTGGGGTGGACGTACTCGAAGACGAGGTCTTCCTTGTGCAGGACGGGTGCCTCGCCGGTGCCGGAGAACTCCCAGGCGGCGGCGTAGGAGAACTCCTCGTCCCGACGGGCGGCTTCACCGTCCGGGGTCTGCGACTCCTCGCGGAAGTGGCCTCCGCAGGACTCGGCGCGGTGCAGGGCGTCGAGACACATCAACTCGGCGAGCTCCAGGTAGTCGACGATGCGGTTGGCCTTCTCCAGCGACTGGTTGAACTCGTCGCCGGTGCCGGGCACCTTGATGCGGCGCCAGAACTCCTCGCGGATCTGCGGGATCCGGTCGAGTGCCGTGCGCAGCCCCTCCTCGGTGCGGGCCATTCCGCAGTACTCCCACATGAGTTCACCGATCTCGCGGTGGAAGGAGTCGGGGGTGCGGTCACCGTCGACGGAGAGCAGCAGGTTCAGCCGGTCCTCGGTGTCCGCGACGACCTCTTCGACGGCGGGGTGCGAGGCGTCGACCTCGTCGTGGTGGGGATTGCGGGCCAGGTAGTCGTTGATGGTCGACGGCAGGACGAAGTAGCCGTCGGCGAGGCCCTGCATCAGCGCGGAGGCGCCGAGCCGGTTGGCGCCGTGGTCGGAGAAGTTGGCCTCCCCGATCGCGAACAGGCCCGGGAGCGTGGTCTGGAGGTCGTAGTCGACCCAGAGTCCGCCCATCGTGTAGTGCACGGCGGGGTAGATCCGCATCGGGGTCTCGTACGGGTTCTCCGCGGTGATCCGTGCGTACATGTCGAAGAGGTTGCCGTATTTCTCCTCGACCTCGGCCCTGCCCATGCGCTGGACGGCTTCGGCGAAGTCCAGGTAGACGCCCTGTCCGCCGGGGCCGACGCCGCGTCCCTCGTCGCAGACGTTCTTCGCCGCGCGGGAGGCGATGTCCCGGGGGACGAGGTTGCCGAAGGCGGGGTAGATGCGCTCCAGGTAGTAGTCGCGCTCGTCCTCGGGGATCTCGTTGGCGGGGCGGTCGTCGCCCTTGGCCTTCGGCACCCAGATCCGGCCGTCGTTGCGCAGCGACTCGCTCATCAGGGTCAGCTTGGACTGGTGGTCGCCGGTGCGCGGGATGCAGGTGGGGTGGATCTGGGTGAAGCAGGGGTTGGCGAAATAGGCGCCGCGGCGGTGTGCGCGCCAGACGGCGGTGGCGTTGGAGTTCATGGCGTTCGTCGACAGATAGAAGACGTTGCCGTAGCCACCGCTGGCCAGGACGACCGCGTCGGCGAAGTAGGTGTCGATCTTCCCGGTGACGAGATCGCGGGCGACGATACCGCGGGCCTTGCCGTCGACGATGATCAGGTCGAGCATCTCGGTACGGGCGTGCAGTTCGACGTTGCCGGCGGCGATCTGCCGGGACAGCGCCTGGTAGGCGCCGAGGAGGAGCTGCTGTCCCGTCTGGCCGCGCGCGTAGAAGGTGCGGGAGACCTGGACGCCGCCGAAGGACCGGTTGTCGAGGAGTCCGCCGTACTCGCGGGCGAAAGGGACGCCCTGGGCGACGCACTGGTCGATGATCTCCACGGAGATCTGGGCGAGCCGGTGCACATTGGACTCGCGGGCCCGGAAGTCGCCGCCCTTGACCGTGTCGTAGAAGAGCCGGTGGATCGAGTCGCCGTCGTTGCGGTAGTTCTTCGCGGCGTTGATACCACCCTGCGCGGCGACCGAGTGGGCGCGGCGGGGCGAGTCCTGGAAGCAGAACTGCACGACGTGGTAACCCTGTTCGGCCAGTGTCGCGCCGGCCGAACCACCGGCCAGGCCGGTGCCGACGACGATGACGGTGTGCTTGCGGCGGTTGGCCGGATTGACCAGCTTGGCCTGGAAGCGGCGGGTGTCCCAGCGTTCGGCGACGGGGCCTTCGGGGGCCTTGGTGTCGACGACGGGCGTGCCCGTCTCGTAGTGCGAGTAGTCGGACATGTCAGCTCACGACTCCGGTCATGACGGCGACGGGTACGGAGATGAAGCCCACCGTCAGCACCAGTGCGAGGACGTTGGCGATGGTCTTGAGGACGCGCTCACGGGTTGCCCTGCCCGCGCCGAGGGTCTGGGCGGCGCTCCAGAATCCGTGCTGCACATGGAGTCCGAGGGCGAGCATGGCGACGATGTAGATCGTGTTGCCGTACCAGGTGGAGAAGGTGTCGATGACGTTCTGGTACGGGTGCCCGGACTGGAACCCGCCGGAATGCACGGTGCCCGTCGTCAGGTCGAGGATGTGCCAGACGATGAACAGGGCGAGGATGATCCCGCCCCAGCGCATGGTCCGGGTGGCATAGCCGGCGCGCGGCTTCTTGTGGACGTACTTGGCGGGGCGTGCCCTGATGTCGCGGCGGCTCAGCTGGTACGCGGAGACGGCGTGCAGCACCACGGCGAGGACGAGCACGACGCGGACGATCCACAGGGCCCACTCGTAGTGCAGGAAGGGCTCCCCCATGGTCCGCAGCCAGTGCGCGTAGTGGTTGAACTCGCCGGACCCGAAGAAGATCTTCAGGTTCCCGATCATGTGGACGACCAAGTAGAGGAGCATGATCAGACCACTCACGGCCATGATCGTCTTCTTGCCGACGGACGAGTCCCAGAGCGTACGCGTCATGGACGGCCGTCGGTCCGCCCGTGTTGCCAATGCCATGGACACGACGCTAGGGCCGAAAGGCCCCATCAGTCCAAGACATGGTGCGGCTCATGTTCATAGGCTTTGGCTATCGCCGCCGCTAGGCTGCGTGTATGCAATTCCAGCAGCTGATGTATTTCGTGGCCGTGGCGGAGACGCGCCACTTCACCCGTGCCGCGGAGGAGGTGCACGTCTCTCAGCCCTCCCTCTCCCAGCAGATCAGGGCGCTGGAGAACGAGCTGGGGGCGGAGCTGTTCAGCCGGGCGCGCGGCAACATCACCCTCACCGACGCGGGCGAGGCCCTGCTGCCGCTGGCCCGCCGCATCCTCGCGGACGCCGACACCGCACGCCACGAGGTGCAGGAGCTGGCGCAGCTGCGCCGGGGCCGAGTCAGGCTCGGCGCGACGCCCAGCCTTTGCACCGGTCTCCTGCCCGACGTGCTGCGCGCCTTCCACGACCGGCACCCGGGGATCCGACTGCTGCTGGAGGAGGGCGGCTCGCTGGACCTCGTGCGGGAGCTGGCGCGCGGCGCCCTCGACCTCGCCCTGGTCGTGCTGCCGCTGCCCGCCGCCTCCCCCGCGCTCACCACGGTCGAGCTGCTCCAGGAGGACCTGGTCGTGGTCTCGTCGGCGCGGGCGCCACGGCCCGGCCGGGGCGGGAGCGTACGCATCGCCGACCTCCAGGGTGAATCCCTGGTGATGTTCCGGCACGGCTACGACCTGCGCGAACTGACGGTCGCGGCCTGTCGCGCGGAGGGTTTCGAGCCGTCGTTCACAGTGGAGGGCGGAGAGATGGACGCGGTGCTCGGCTTCGTCCGGGCGGGGCTCGGGATCGCGGTGGTGCCCAGCATGGTCGCCGTCCGGGCCGGTCACGACCTGCGGACCACACCGCTGGCCCGGCCGGGGCTGCGGCGCACGATCGCACTCGCGCACCGCAGCGATGTGGCGCCGCCGCGCGCGGCACGCGAGTTGCAGAAGGTGCTGCTCGCCAGCCGGACGGGCTGATCCGGCCCGTCCGGCCCTCGAGAACCGCGCCGACACCCTCCCGCGTCCCTCACTCCGCGTCGGCCAGCAGCAGCGAGTGGATCCGGTCGGGCGCTCCGGGACGTGCGTAGTACCACCCCTGTGCCGTGTCGCAGCCCAGATTCCGCAGCTGCTCCGCCTGGGCCCCGGTCTCCACGCCCTCCACCGTGACCGCGAGGTCCAGGCTGTGCGCCAGCGAGACGATCCCCTCGACGATCTTCATATCGACCGGGTCCACCGGATGCTGCTGCATTCCCTGGGTGAAGGAGCGGTCCAGCTTGAGCACGCTCACCGGGAGCCGGCGCAGGTTGGCCAGGTTCGAGTACCCGGTTCCGAAGTCGTCGAGCGCTATGTCGACGCCCATCTCGGACAGTTGCCGCAGCGGCTTGAGCAGATCGTCGTCCGCACCGATGAGCGCGGACTCGGTGACCTCGAGGCACAGCGCCCCGGGGTCGAGCCCCGACCGCTCCAGTACGTCGACGGTCTCGGCGACCAGCCTCGGGTGGTGCAGCTGCGTCGGCGACAGGTTGACGTTGATCCGCAGCGGACCGCCGTCGCTGTGCCGCTCCTGCCAGAAATTGGCCTGGCGCACGGATTCCTCCAGCACCCAGCGGCCGAGCGGCACGATCAGCCCGGTGTGCTCGGCGAGCGGGATGAAGCGGTCGGGACCGAGCACCCCGTGCTGCGGGTGGCACCAGCGCACCAGCGCCTCCGCGCCGTGCACCGAGCCGTCGCCCAGGTGCACCAGGGGCTGGTACTCGATGAAGAACTCACCGCGCTCCAGGGCCGCCGGCAGGGCGGTGGTCAACCCGTGCCGGGTGATGGCACGGGCGTCCGCCTCGGCGTCGGCGAGCTCGAAGCGGTTGCCGCCCGCCGACTTGGCTCGGTACATCGTGATGTCGGCGCTGCGCAACACCTCGGCGGCGCTGCGTTCACCGGCGGGCCCTTCGACGACCCCGATGGAGCCGCGCACGGTCAGCTCACGGCCTTCCAGGCGGATCGGGGTGCTGAGCACGCCGAGGATCCGGCAGGCCAGCTCGTCGACCTCCGTCCGGGTGTCGGGGCCCGTGGTCAGGGCCACGAACTCGTCGCCGCCGAGCCGTGCCACCATCTCGCCGGGCGCGGTCGCACAGCTCTGCAGCCGGTCGGCGACCTCGACCAGCAGCCGGTCGCCCGACGCGTGACCGAGGCTGTCGTTGATGGCCTTGAAGCCGTCGAGGTCGAGGTAGCACAGGCCGAAGCGGCTGCCGTCGTCGGTTGAGAGCGCTTTCTCCAGCCGCTCGAAGAACAGCGTCCGGTTGGGCAGGCCGGTGAGCGCGTCGTGGGTGGCCTCGTACCGCAGCCGCAGGTTGAGCAGCCGACGCTCCGTGGTGTCCTCCAACAGCGCCAGTTGGTATTCCGGTCGGCCCTCGGCGTCGCGCAGCAGCGACACCGTCAGATTGGTCCACAGGACCGTGCCGTCGTTGCGGTAGTACGGCTTCTCGACCCGGTAGTGCTCGCGTTCGCCGCGGACCAGCTCGTTGTAGTACTTCCAGACCTGCGGCGAGTCCTCCGGGTGGACCCACTCGTTGATCTTGTGGCTGCGCACATGGTGCTCCAGCCCGCCGAACATCCGGGTCAGGGTGTCGTTGACCTCCAGGACATTGCCGTCCAGGTCGGCGATCCCGATGCCGACGGCCGCGTCCTTGAAGACGGCGCGGAAGCGTGCCTCCGTGGCGTGCAGGGCCTGCTCGGCATTCGAGCGGGCGGTGAGTGCCGAGCGGGCGATGGCCTCCTGTTCGGCGAGGGTCCGCTCGCGCAGCGCCTGGGTGAAGCCGGCCGCGAGGGCGTGCTGCATCCGGGCACAGCGGGCTCTGCTGTCCTCGGTCGACACCAGCGTCTCGCCGTTGCCGCCGCAGTAGAGCACGAGGTACGAGTCGACCACACCGAGCGTGCTGCTGAGCGCGTCCGGATCCGTGCAGTGCGCGCCGACGAGGGCGGCGCCCACCTCGCTCGCGGGAGCCGCGTCGAAGGGCCGCGCGTGCAGGATGTCGCTGAGCACACGGGCCAGCGGCAGCAGATGCTGTTCGAACTCCGGGCGCGTCATGGAGGTAGCCGTCGACGGGAAGATGGCCCGGCTCCAGATCGTGGCGAATCTCCGGAGCCGGTCCTCGGGGCCGTCGGGCTCCGTGTCGGGCGCTCCGGACGACTGGGCGGGAATGCTCACGCCTTGCGTCCCACTCCCGCGAAGCCCGAGAAGGCGAATGGGTCCTCGTGCTCCGGCGCCAGAGGGGTGTCGGGGCGCCAGTTCGGCATCGACACGAGTCCGGGCTCGACCATCTCGTACCCCTCGAAGAACCGGCTGATCTCGTCGCGCGAACGCATGATCAGAGGGTTGCGGATGTTCTTGTAGACGCCGACCGCGCCGCCCGCCTCCTCCTGGGTGACCGGAATCCCCTCGTACGACGCGTGGGTGATGACGACGAGGCTGCCGGGGGCCAGTGCCTCGCGCAGTTCGGTGAGCGCGCTCCGCGGGTCGTCGGAGTCCTCGATGAAGTGCAGTACGGCGACGAGGAGCAGAGCCACCGGACGCTTCAGGTCCAGCAGTTCGGAGATCTCCGGGCTCTTCACGATCTCCCGCGGGCGGCGCAGATCCGCGGCGGCGATCACCGCCCGGTCGTTTCCTTCGAGTACGGCCTGGCTGTGCGCGACCGCGACGGGGTCGTGATCGACATATGCCACCCGGGCCTCGGGGTCGGCCGCCTGCGCGACTTCGTGCACATTGCCGAAAGTCGGTATTCCGGAGCCGATGTCCAGGAACTGGGTGATGCCCTCGCTTACCGCATAACGCACGGCCCTGCGCATAAAGGCGCGATTCGCCTGCATGATCTTGGGGAGTCCCGGCAGGAACTCCATCGCCTTGCGAGCCGCTTCCCGGTCCACCTCGAAATTGTGCGATCCGCCCAGATAGAAGTCGTACATGCGAGACACGCTCGGCACAGTGATGTCAATGCCTTGCGGTGCCCAGGCGGGACGCTCCATCGATGTCTCCAACAAGTCGCCACGGCGATCCGGCCATGTTCATGGTCAGTGTTGTCCAGAGGCTACTGATCGACCGCCAGGAGAGCGAGCGGAAACGGAAATTAGCCGTCCGTTATTGGTCACACACCAGTGGCATGTGCGATCGGTCTGTCGCTACGTGTGACATTCGGCGACGAACCGGCCGCACAGAGGCACTTCGGGTTACTCGGGGGGCACCAGCAGTTCGGCGTCGGGGGCTCCACGTATCATGTGCTGCCGACGCCTTGGCCGTTGGTGTCCTCCCCGACTTCACCTCGCCGGTGAAGGTATGGACCTGACAGCAGTGGATGGCTTGCCGTTCAAGTCCGCCGGGCCGATCGAAAGCGGCAAACCCCTTGTTGGTGACGCCTTTGACATCAATCATCGCCAATGGGCGCCTGGGCACTTCCATCAGCGGGAACCCGTGCGGACCAGGTTCATCGACAGCGCGACATCCTTCTTGAAGCGTGAGACCGTCCTGCCGCACTTCTCGACGACAATGGCTCCGAGTTCCGGATCCTTCGATGCCGAATGCCTCGCGAGTTCACCGGGGTCGGCGCCGAGCGGCGCTCGGCGTTCACCGCGGCCTTCCCGTCGTCCGACGCGGACATGAACCGGCTGTCGCCCACCTGCTGCCCCTGGGCATCGCCGGCCCTGCGCCGCGCCTCATCCCGACCGCACGCCACCGTGAGCGCGAGGAGGACCTCCGGCGTCCTCATGTGCGAGGCATTCCGCCGACGGTACGCGACAACTCCCCTTCGCCCCGGCCAGACTGCGATGCGCAGTCGCTCATCCACGGCCCCCGGCAAGGGTGGTGCCCCGCTTTGTTCAACGCGTTCCCAGAATTTCCTTGAGCCGCAAACATCCGGCGCTCCATGTCCCCACCATCAGGGGAATCCGGTCCGCCCCCGGCGTGTGCCGCGACGGGCCGGAACATGCTCCCCGTCGTGTACGGATCACTCATAGGACGGCTCGCGGCGGCCGTCGTACTCCTCTGGCTGCTGAGCGCCCCTGCACCCGCGGTGGCGGACAACTGTGCGTACGCCTCCATCGGGGAGGACGGCGGGAGTTCGGCGGTCGCCGTGTCGGGCGACGGCCACTGTCACGCGGGCCCCATGCCCAAGCCGACCCCACCGCCCAGACCGGCGCCGCCCCCACCGCCACCGCCACCGCCCCCACCGCCACCGACCCATGCGCCGCCGCCTCCGGAACCGGAGCCTGCGCCACCACCCCTTGCGCCACCGCCCCCTCCGCCCTCGCCCTCGCCCTCGCCCTCGCCCTCCGTACGCTCCACGCCTCCCGCGCCCCGGCCCGTGGCGCTCCCCACCTACCGCAAGCCGCCACGCAAGGTCCCGCGCCGCGGCACCTCCCTGGTCACCCTCACCCTCATGATCACGGCCCCTGCGGTGTTCGCCGTCGCCGTGCTGCGTCCCCGCTCCCGATGACCTTCGGAGGAAACATGTCGGAATGGCTTGTTCTCACCCTCGCCATGATTGCGGCCAGCGCCGTCGTCCTGACCATCGCCGTACTCAGCAACCGTCGGCTCGCGGACGATGACGACCCGTCCGAGACGCCTGACGTCATCGAGTACATGACGATGATGATCGGCGTGGTCTACGCGATCGTGCTGGGCCTCGCCATCGCGGGCGTCTGGGAGGGCCGCAGCGCGGCCCAGGAGTACGTACGCCTGGAGGCCCAGGCCTTGCACGAGGTGAAGGCCCGCTCCGCCGTCTACCCGGCCGAGGTGCGTACGCGCATCCGCACCGATGTCGACGCCTACGTCCGTCACGTCCTCCACGACGAGTGGCGGTCCATGTCGGACCACGGCACCCTCACCGACGAGGGGGCCCGGCTCCTCGACCGGGTACGTGCCGACGTCACCGACTACCGACCGAGGAACGACCACGAGGGGCAGGCATATCAGCCACTGGTCGACGAGGTCGCCGCGGTCGACGACGCCCGCAGCGGACGCGGCCAGAGCGCCGGGGCGACCATGCCGGGCGTGGTCTGGTTCGGACTGATCATCGGGGCACTGGTGACCATCGGGCTGATCTTCACACTGCAGATCCGCAGAACCTTCCGCGAACTGCTGCTGGCCGGCCTCTTCAGCGTCCTGATCGCCTTTCTGCTCTTCCTGATCTGGGACTTCGACTCCCCCTTCGGCCGGGGCATCTCGGCCACCTCGGCACCGTTCCTCGATCTGTTCCCCGGGGCGGCAGGCGGATAGCCGTCCACCGAAAGCCGACATACGGGCAATGCGCCGCTCGGGCGAAACCGGTGCCCCGAGCGGCGCACTCGGATCGACGGAGAAATGTGCGACTTCTAGCGTTTGGCCCGTCGAGGTGCATTTCTGATGCTCTGTGGAAATCCGTTCCGCAACTGCTCCTCGGGGACCGGAGGATTCACCCATGCCCGCAATAGGTGTCGCACCCGTCGCCCTGCTCGGCGCCGCCGCACTCGTCCCGACCGTCGCGGCCGCATCCGCGTACGCCGCGACGTCGACAGGCGCGTCCTCCGCGACCGGATACACCGTCACTCCGTCGGTGATCGCGCCGGGGAGCCAGGTCGTCCTGGCCGCCCGGGGGTGCTCCACAACCGCCACGGCCGGCTCCGGAGTGTTCGACACGGTCACCATCCCCAGAGGCAGAACCGCCGCGGCCACCGTCGACCGAGAGGCACGGCCCGGCGCCGCCTACGAGGTGACGTTCATCTGCAACACGTCACCGGACTCCACGGCGAGGGTCGGCCTCACGGTCGGCCCGGCCCCCGGCGTGCCCACCACCGGCACCCCGGTCGCTCCGGCCGGTGTGCAGGGCCCACCCCGGTGACGGCGTCGCCAGGATGAACGCCGCGAAGGTCGCCGTCGGAACGGCGGTGGCGGTGGTCGCCGCCACCGCCGCCATCCATGTGGTGCGCCTGCGCAGGGAGAGCCGCCCGCACTGAGAGCAGGGCAGTGCGGCCCGATATGCCCGTCGCCCCCGGGGCAGGGGGCACGACCCCGGGGCCCGGGGGGTAGGGGCCCCGGGGCGGGCCGCCCCCCCAGCCCCCCCCCGCGCACCGGGCCCCCCCCCCCGCGCCCCCCCCGGGCGTATCGGGCCGCGGCGGCGGCCGGCCCGCGATGCCGCGCCCTGCGATCGGGCCCGCCGACCGCGCGCTCACCGGCGCTGCGGCACCGTGATCCGGTAGCCGTCCGCGAGCAGTTCGGGGAGGTACCGCCGCAGCGCGGTCACGCTCTGCGAACGATTGCCTCCCGCGTCGTGCGACAGCACGACGACGCCGGGTGCCGCCCCTTCCCGGACCCTGCGGACGATCGTGCCGGCACCCGGTTCGGTCCAGTCCAGCGTGTCGACGGTCCACGCCATCGGTTCCATCCCCAGATCGGCGCCGATCTCGAAGGCGTTCCGGTTCCACGCTCCGTACGGCGCCCGGAACCAGAGCGGCGCACCACCGGTGATCTTCTCGATCACCTCGCTGGTGCGGCCGATCTCGTCGCGGATGCCGGCCCGCGAGAGCCTGGTGACCAGGGGATGCGTCCAGGTGTGGTTGCCGATGGTGTGACCGTCGGCGGCGATCGCCCGCACCAGGTCCTGGTTGTCGTGGGCCATCTCCCCGCAGAGGAAGAACATCGCTCGGACATCGTGTTCGCGCAGCGTGGCGAGGATGTGCGGGGTGTAGAGCGGGTCGGGGCCGTCGTCGAAGGTGAGCACCATGGCCTGCCCGATCTCGGGCAGCTTCTCGAAGGGCCTGGTGCGGACGGGGGGCGCCGCGGGCCGGAAGCGGGGCGGGGCGCCCGCGGTCATCGGCCGGAGCCGGTAGGCGGAGGGCCGCGCGCGGGGGGCGGACCGGGGTCCCGCGGCGCCCGCGACCGTTGCGGAGGTCCGGGACGGTGCTCCGGCCGGGTCTGCCGCGATCACACGCACGGCGCCGGCCGTGCCGAGTCCGGCAGCCAGCCTCAGCAGCATTCTGCGCCCCGGCAGCCTCTGATCATTTTTCATGACCAACTGCTCGCACGTCGGTGAGCGCGCCCCGGTCAACGACACCGGCCGTGTGGGGTTTTGTACCCAATGGAGGGACCGACTCCGGAGCAACCGGCAGCCCCTTCCCAGGTCGCGCCGCATCCGGGGCCGGAGCCGACTCCGGGAGCGGATAGCCTCACTGCCGTGACTGACCAGCAGCCCCACCAGTTCGAACGTGGCACAGACGGCCCGAAAGTGATCGTCTCCGGCCTCGACGGGTCCGATTCGTCCATGCGTGCCGCGGCGTACGCGGCGGGACTCGCCCGTCGGCAGGGAGCCATGCTCGCCCTCGTCTACGTCCAGCCCGTGCTGCCCGCCGGGGCCGCGCTCGGCGCACCGGTCGCCGACACGACCGGAGAGGTCGCGGAGGGGCTGGTGAACGAGATCCAGGAAGCGACGGCGCGGATGAAGGACATATGGGATGTGCGCTGGGAGTTCCACACCTTCCGCGGTGATCCCTACAACGGGCTCGTGACGGCGGCGGACGAGCTCAAGGCCGATGCCGTCGTGGTGGGAGCGTCGGAATCGGCCGGGCACCGCTTCATCGGATCGGTGGCCATCCGGCTGGTGAAGGCGGGCCGTTGGCCCGTCACGGTAGTCCCGTAACCGTCGCAGAACCCACACCTCCGCCGGACGGCACGCCGTCTTTCGCCCCTCTCCCGCCTGGGCCATCATGAGCGCCCGTCAGGGACAGCCGTCAGCGAAGAGGTGACTCATGGCCAGGCTCCGGGTGGGCGAGGGTGTACTGCGCCGCAAACCGATCGAACAGATCGACGAGACGAGGCCGACAGGGGATGTCACCACTCGGCTCACCAGATCGCTCGGGTTGTGGCAGCTCACGGCGATCGGCGTGGGCGGCATCATCGGCGCGGGCATCTTCACCCTCGCCGGCACGGTGGCGAACGGCACCGCGGGACCCGCGGTCCTGCTCTCCTTCCTGATCGCGGGCGTGGCGAGCGCGGCGGCCGCGTTCAGCTACGCGGAGTTCGCGGGCCTGATCCCCAAGGCCGGTTCCGCCTACACCTACGGATACGCGGTGCTCGGCGAGCTGGTGGGCTGGTTCATCGGCTGGGACCTGCTGCTGGAGTACACGGCGATCGTCGCCGTGGTCGCGATCGGCATCTCCGGCTACTTCAGCTTTCTGCTCGGGGAGATGGGCCTCGAACTGCCGAAGTGGATGCTGGGCGCGCCGGGCACCGGGCCGGGCCATCGCATCGACCTGTTCGCCGCGCTGCTCTGCCTGCTCGTGGCGTACCTCCTGACCCTCGGCATCAAGAACGCCGCCCGCTTCGAAACGGTCGTCGTCGTTCTGAAGGTCCTGGTCGTCCTGCTCGTCATCGGCGTCGGCGTGTTCCACCTCAACACCGCCAACTACCACCCGTTCTTCCCGTTCGGCGTCGGCGGCGCCTTCACCGGCGCGGCCACGGTGTTCTTCGCGGTGTTCGGGTACGACGCCATGTCGACGGCCGCCGAGGAGTCCAAGGACGCCCAGCGCCACATGCCCAAGGCGATCCTGTACTCCCTCGCCATCTCGATGGTGCTCTATGTGGCGGCGTGCCTGGTGCTCACGGGGATGCAGAGCTACAAGGACATCGACCCGGAATCCGGGTTCTCCACGGCCTTCAAGTCGGTCGGGCTCAGCGGACTCGCCAATGTGATCGCGGTGGGCGCCATCATCGGCATCCTCACCGTGATGTTCACCTTCATGCTCGGCGTGACCCGGGTGTGGTTCTCGATGAGCCGCGACGGGCTGCTGCCCAAGTGGTTCGCCAAGACCCATCCGACCCGGCACGTACCGACCCGGGTGACCTGGATCGTCGGCGCGGCTTCGGCCGTGATCGCCGGGTTCCTGCCGATCGGCGAGGCCGCCGAGCTGACGAACATCGGCATTCTGCTGGCGTTCGTGGTGGTGTGCATCGCGGTGATCGTGCTGCGCTACAAGCGGCCCGAGCTCCCCCGTACGTTCCGCACCCCCGGCATGCCGTTCGTGCCGGCCCTGGGCGTGGTGTTCTCGGTCTGGCTGATCACCTTCCTGCAGTGGCAGACGTGGGTGCGCTTCGTGGTGTGGTTCCTGATCGGTCTGGTGATCTATTTCGGTTACTCGTACCGGAAGTCCGAGATGGCGAGGACACCGGAGGCGGGAACAGGCACGGGAACGGGTTGATCCGTCGCCCCGTGCTCCTTCGCCCCGTCCGCCGAGGGGACGGGGCGAAGGGCTGCCCGGCGTCCTGCGAAGCCCCCGACGCCCGCACGGGCACCGCGTCGGCCACCGTGCGCACCACCGGGCCGGCCGCCGCCCGACCGTTCACCGCACCATTCGCCGCACTGTGCGACCGCTCGTCGCACGGAGCCGCCCATCGACTGTTCCTCGGAGCCCCGATGCGTTCGTATACGCCAGTCGGCAGCGAAACTGCAGGGGCCACCACGGGGAAGGGCGTTCACGATGACCACCACGACGACCGATGAGCGGGCCCTCGCGGATGTCCAGCGGGAACACGGCCCCGCCCTGTTCCACTTTCTGCTCGGGCTGACCTTCGGCGACCGGCAGCGGGCCGAGGATCTGCTCCAGGAGACGCTGGTGCGGGCCTGGCAGCATCCCGAGGCCTTCGACGCTCCGTACGACTCGATGCGGCCCTGGCTCTTCACCGTCGCGCGGCGCCTGGCGATCGATGCGCGCCGGTCGAGGCAGGCCCGGCCCACCGAGGTGTGCGACGTCGTGCTGGAGACCGCCGCGGGCGAGGAGGACACCACCGAGTCCACGGTCTCGGCCCTCGACGTGCGCGACGCGGTGCGCACCCTCAGCCCGGAACACCGCGCCGTCCTCGTCCAGATATATTTCCGCGGCCTCAGCGTGGGCGAGACGGCCCGGGTCCTGGGTGTTCCGGCGGGCACCGTCAAGTCCCGGTCCTACTACGCGCTGCGGCAGCTCTCCCGCAACCTGCCGGGCTACTCCAGCAGGTCGTCCACGCTCAGCAGGGCGAGCAGCGACACGGCCTCCGCGGCCTCCACGTAGTCGGCGGCGCAGCGGTCGCACGACTGCAGATGGCGGGAGACCGTACGGGTCTCCTCGGCCGTGAGCGCATCGAGGACGTAGGCACCGAGCAACTGCCGCACGTGCGGGCCCTCCCCGGGATCGGCGGTCATCGCATCCTCGTGTCGTGGACGGGTCCGGTCGTGACGGATCCTGTCTTTCTGGCCACGCGGGGCGCGCTCCCCCGGTTCAATGCTCCGTGAAGCCCGGTGCCGAGAAGAGAAAGAGGCGAGACGGGATGCGCCCGGAACGTCAGGATGGAACCAGTGGGGGCGGGCTGCTGGTCCCGATGGCCTGGATGTACGCCGAGTACATGGCCGATGAGCTGCTGCGGACCGGCGATCTGATGGAGCCGTCCACGCTGGAGTACCGCGCGGGCCGCGACGCGCTCGCGCTCACCATCTTCCTCTCCGACGACGGTGCGGCCGACGCCCTGCCTGCGGCCCGGATGGACGAGCTGCGGCTGCTGACCGCGTACGGGACGGCCTGGCGCGGCTGGGTCTGTGAGCGGCTCGCGCCGGAGGCGTCCGCCGGGCCCGGGTCCGGCGGCGCGGACCCCGATCTGGCGCTGGCCCGCGCGGCCTGGCGGTGGCTGGAGGAGACCGAACTGCTGGCGGCCGACCTCGACGCGATCGGTCCGCCGCCGTGGGAACCTGTGGGCGACGAGCCGGATGCGGACGAGACGGCCCAGGTGTGGACGCCCGCCTGGCAGCTGGGGCTGCCGCTGGGGCATCTGGCGATCCATCTGCATTGAACGCCTCCCTGCCCGGTGATCAGGAACCGTGCACCCCCGCACGGTACTTGGGCAGCCGCACCGTGATCCTCATCCCTGCGCCGAGGCCCGTCTCGATGACGAGTCCGTAGTCGTCCCCGTACACCTGACGCAGCCTTTCGTCGACGTTCAGCAGGCCGATCCCGGCGGAGTGGCCGCCCTCGCCGCGCAGGATGTGGCGCAGTCGTTCCGGGTCCATTCCCGCGCCGTCGTCCTCGATGACGACTTCGGCCTCGGACCCGGCGTCGAGTGCGCTGATGGTGATCCGGATGGGGGTCTCCCCCGCTCGGCCGGAGCTCAGGGGCCGGGGAGGGCTGACCGCTCCTTCGAGGCCGTGTTTGACCGCGTTCTCGACCAGGGGCTGGAGGCAGAGGAAGGGCAGGGCGACGGGCAGCACCTCGGGGGCGACCTGGAGGGTGACCGCGAGCCGTTCGCCGAAGCGGGCCCTCACCAGTGCCAAGTACTGGTCGATGGAGTGCAGTTCGTCGGCGAGGGTGGTGAAGTCGCCGTGTCTGCGGAACGAGTAGCGCGTGAAGTCGGCGAATTCCAGCAGGAGTTCGCGGGCGCGCTCGGGGTCGGTACGGACGAACGAGGCGATGGCGGCGAGCGAGTTGAAGATGAAGTGCGGGGAGATCTGGGCCCGCAGCGCCCTGATCTCGGCCTCGATGAGCTGGGTGCGGGAGCGGTCGAGCTCGGCCAGTTCCAGCTGTACGCAGACCCAGCGGGCCACCTCCCCGGCCGCTCTCGCCAGCACCGCGGATTCGCGTGGGGCGTAGGCGATGAGAGTGCCGAGCACCCGGTGGTCGACGGTGAGCGGTACGGCGACGGCCCAGCGCAGCGGGCAGTCCAGGTCGTCGCAGTCGCTGTGGAAGGCGGTGTCCCGGCCGCTGGCGAGGAGGCCGCGCACCTGGTCCATGACGTGCCGGCCGTGGTGTTCGCCCTCCCCGTCCCAGACCAGCACCCGGTCGCGGTCGGTGAGGCAGAGGGCGTCGGTGCCGAGCAGGGAGCGGAGCCTGCGGGCGGATTTGCGGGCGCTCTCCTCGGTGAGTCCGGCGCGCAGGGGCGGCGCGGCGAGCGAGGCCGTGTGCAGGGTCTCGAAGGTGGCGTGCTCGACGGGGGTTCCGACGTCGCTGGTGCGGACGGGGCGGGCGGTGCGGCGGCCGAGCAGGAAGCCCGCGCCCAGCAGCAGGAGGACGAGCACGGCGTATCCGGCCCCGGTCATCGGTGTCTCCCGGAGGTCAGCGCTTCCGGCAGGTGGAAGCGGGTCATGGCGGCGTTGGTGCCGGGAGGTATGCGGCCGGGCGTGGCGAGGGAGACCAGGACCATGGCGAGGAAGCCGACCGGCACCGACCAGACGGCGGGCCAGGCGAGCAGGGCGTGCGGCCAGCCCGGCGGGCGTACGGCGCCGCTGACGGTGATGGCGACGGACAGGAACGCGGAGCCGCCGCCGAGGAGCAGTCCGGCGATCGCTCCGGGCGGGGTGAGTCCCCGCCACCAGATGCCGAGGACCAGGAGCGGGCAGAAGGAGGACGCGGAGACGGCGAACGCCATGCCCACCGAGTCGGCCACCGGCACCCGGCTGACCATCAGCGATCCGGCCAGCGGCACGCATACGGCGAGAACGGTGGCCAGCCGGAAGTGACGTACCCCGCGCGAGGGAAGCACGTCCTGGGTGATGACCCCGGCGACGGCCATCGTGAGGCCGGAGGCGGTCGACAGGAACGCCGCGAAGGCGCCGCCCGCGATGAGCGCGCCGAGCAGATCGCCGCCGAGTCCGCCGATGACCCGCTCGGGCAGCAGCAGCACCGCCGCGTCCGCGTCCCCGCCGTGGATCAGTTCGGGGGCGTACAGCCTGCCCAGGGCGCCGTAGACCGGTGGCAGCAGGTAGAACACGCCGACGAGCGCGAGAACGGCGACCGTGGTGCGGCGGGCGTCGCGGCCGTTGGGGCTGGTGTAGAAGCGGACGACGACATGCGGCAGTCCCATGGTGCCGAGGAACGTCGCGACGATCAGCCCGTAGGTGGCGTAGAGCGGATGGTCGGCGCGGAAGACGGAGGGCTGCTCGTCGAACGTGGCCCACGGCTGCCCGTCTCCCTGCCAGGCGAGCACGAGGAAGATCGCGGGGACGAGGAGCGCGGTCAGTTTCAGCCAGTACTGGAAGACCTGTACGAAGGTGATGGAGCGCATGCCGCCCGCGGCGACGGCGAGGACGACGACGGACGCCACGAGCACGTCGCCGAGCCAGCCGGGCGCGCCGGTCAGGATCTTGAGCGTCAGTCCCGCGCCCTGGAGCTGCGGTACGAGGTACAGCCAGCCCGCGGCCACGACGAAGACGCTCACCAGCCGGCGCACCTGTCGGGACTCCAGCCGCCCCTCGGCGAAGTCGGGCAGGGTGTAGGCCCCCGAGCGGCGCAGCGGCGCGGCGACGAAGACCAGCAGTACGAGATAGCCCGCGGTGTATCCGACCGGGTACCAGAGCATGTCCGGGCCGTGCACGAGCACCAGGCCGGCGATGCCGAGGAAGGAGGCGGCGGAGAGGTATTCGCCGCTGATCGCCGCGGCGTTGAGCCGGGGCCGCACGGTGCGCGAGGCGACGTAGAAGTCGGAGGTGGTGCGGGAGATGCGCAGCCCGAAACCGCCGACGAGGACGGTCGCGGCCACGACCACGGCGACGGCCGCCACCGCGTACGTACGGCTCACTGTGCGGAGCGGCCTTCCACGAGCCTGGCGAAGTCGCGTTCGTTGCGCTCGGCACGCCGCACGTACCACCAGGCGGTCAGGGTCAGCGGCGGATAAGCGGCGAATCCGAGGACCCCCCAGACGAGCGCGGCGCTGTGCAGGGCCTCGAAGACCAGCGGCAGCGTACCGACCACCACGGCGAGGACGGTGAACGCGGTGAGTCCGGCGCGCAACTGGCCGCGCATCAGTGAACGTACGTACGCGCCGCCGAGTGCGGTCTGCTCGTCGATCTCCGACTGGGTGCGATAGCGGGGCAGCGGGCGGACCCGCCGGGGCTCCCCCGTCACCACTTCGCGCCGGGGCGCAGGCTCTGCGGACATGGGCTCGGAGTGTACGCAGCGCCGGACCCCGCTGGGAAGAGCCTGCGAACCCGGGTAGGTCCTGGTCAGCGGCCGGTCTGGCGCATCAGCAGATCGCGCAGCGCCCGGGTGTGGCGACGGCTCACGGCAAGTTCCGCGGTGCCGATGCGCACGCTCATGCTGCCCGCGTCGAGGCGGAGTTCGTCGATCCGGCCCAGCGCGACGAGATGGCGGCGGTGGATACGTACGAATCCGCGCGCGCGCCAGCGTTCCTCCAGCGTGGTGAGGGGGACCCGGACGAGGTGGCTGCCGGTGTCGGTGTGCAGCCGTGCGTAGTCGCCCTGGGCCTCGGCGTAGGCGATGCCGTCGATCGGGATGAACCGGATCACGCCGCCGAGCTCCACCGGTATCTGGTCGTTGGCGGTGTCGAGCACGGGTGCGGAGCGGCCGCCGACCTGTTCGGCCACCCGGCGGACCGCCTCGGCGAGGCGTTCGCGGCGTACCGGCTTCAGGACGTAGTCGACGGCTTTGAGGTCGAAGGCGTGGACGGCGAAGCCCTCGTGCGCGGTGACGAAGACGATCAGAGGGGGCGCGGCGAATCCGGCCAGCAACTGGGCGACGTCGAGGCCGGTGAGACCGGCCATGTGGATGTCGAGGAAGACCACGTCGATCGCGGACGGGTCCTCGGGTCCCGCCTCGACGGCGCTGCCGATCCGGCGCAGCGCCTCGGTGGCCCCGGTGGCGCCCTCGGCGCTGCGGATGCGGGGATCGGCGCGCAGGAGGTAGAGGAGCTCCTCCAGGGCGGGGTCTTCGTCGTCGACGGCGAGTACGCGCAGCATGGGGCGGAGTTTAGGACGTGCCGGGGGGTATGCGGCGTCGCGATTCACCGCTTCTTTCCGTACCGGACCGTGTGCGCACCCCAAGGACTCATCGCGATGTCGACAACCGTGGAACGGGGGCCCGGAACGGAGCGGTGCTTCCCGGCTGCGCCGGGGCCGGATGCGGCGGACACCCGCCGGTCCGGGCTGCTCGAGCCGCCGGTCCGGGCTACTTGAGCAGTCTGGACAGGCGGCGGTCGGCCAGTCGCCTGCCTCCGGTCTGGCAGGTCGGGCAGTACTGCAACGAGGAGTCGCTGAACGAGACCTCGCGCACGGTGTCCCCGCAGACGGGACACGGCTCGCCGGTGCGTCCGTGGACGCGCATCCCACTCTTCTTCTCGGCCTTGAGCTTCCCGGCCGCCAGTCCGCTGGAGCGTGCCACCGCGTCGCGGAGGGTGGTGCGCAGCGCGGTGTGGAGCCGGGTGATCTCGTCGTCGGTGAGGTTCGCGGTGAGCAGGTACGGCGACATCTTCGCGACGTGCAGGATCTCGTCGCTGTAGGCGTTGCCGATACCGGCGACGAGGGACTGGTCGCGCAGGGCGCCCTTGATCCGTCGGCGTTCCCCGGCGAGCAGCGCGGCGAACGCGTCACGGTCGAAGGAGTCGTCGAGGGGATCGGGGCCCAGGCGGGCGATACCGGGGACCTCGCCCGGGTCGTGCACCAGGTGGACGGAGAGGCGCTTGGTGGTGCCCGCCTCGGTGAGATCGAAGCCGTCGCCGCCGATGAGTACGGTACGCAGCGCCAGCGGGCCCTTGCCGGGGCGCGGCGGCGCGGCGGGGAAGCTGTCCTTCCATCGCAGCCATCCGGCCCGCGCGAGATGGGTGATCAGGTGCAGCGGGCCGACACCGATGTCCAGGAACTTCCCGTGCCGGGCGATGTCCGTGACCGTGCCGCCGTGCAGTGCGGTGAGCGGTGGGTCGTACGTCTTGAGGACGCTCACGTTGAGCGGCAGGACCCGGTCGATCACCCTGCCGACCAGGTGGTCGTCGAGGAAGACCCGCAGGGCTTCGACTTCCGGCAGTTCGGGCATGGTTCCAGACTGCCGGAATCATGGCCCGGACGCCTGTCGGATGCCGTACACGTGCTCCGCCGTGGTGGCGAGGACAAGGCGCCGCTCGTCCTCGGTGAGGGCGCCGATCAGGGTGCGTGCCGTATCGACGACCTCCTCGTACGTCGCGGCGAGCCGGCACACCGGCCAGTCCGAGCCGAACATCGTCCGGTCCGGCCCGAAGGCGTCCAGGACGGTGTCGGCGTACGGGCGCAGGTCGTTCACGGTCCAGGAGCGCACATCGGCCTCGGTGACCAGGCCGGAGAGCTTGCACACGGTATTGGGCCGGGCGGCGAGCGCTCGCAGGTCGTCGGCCCATGGACGCAGTGCACCGGCTGCCACGGGCGGCTTGCCGGCATGGTCGAGCACGAAGGTCAGCTCGGGCAGCAGAGCGGCGGCCTCGACGGTGGCGGGCAACTGGTGGGCCTGGACGACGAGGTCGTAGACGAGTCCCGCGTCGGCGACGGCGCGCAGTCCGCGCCGGACGTCGGGGCG
Source organism: Streptomyces sp. NPDC014727 (assembly GCF_043083485.1). NCBI lineage: Bacteria > Bacillati > Actinomycetota > Actinomycetes > Kitasatosporales > Streptomycetaceae > Streptomyces > Streptomyces sp. NPDC014727. Next base: position 263,997 of record NZ_JBIBYR010000008.1, read on the forward strand.
CAGCAGCCACTTGGGGTCGGGTTCGCCCTGGACCTGGTGGCGGATGCCGACGAGCCGGTCGCCGCCGGGAAGTTCGCGCAGGGCGGCGAGGGTGTCCGCGACGTCCGGCGCCGTGAGGTCGCACCAGCCGACGACGCCCGCGACCAGGTCGCTGTCATGGGCGAGGGCGAGGAGTTCGGGGGTCTCCCCGGGCACGGTGACGGTCTGGACGAGGACGGTGGCGTACACCCCCGCGGCGCGTGCCTCGGGCTCCAGTTCAGCGAGGGTGAAGCTGCGCCGGATCGGGGCGAGTTCGTCGCCGGTGATCCATTCCTGGTCGCGCACCGACAGGTCCCAGACATGATGATGGGCGTCGACGATCCGTTCCTGACCGGTCATGTCACAGCTCCCAGGCGACCGGCAGACCGGCTTCGGCACCGTCCGACGAGTAGTCGTGCGCCACGTCGAGGAGTTCGGCCATCCTGGCCTGCCAGGCGACGTTGACGGGGAGTTTCTCCAGCTCGGCGAGGAGTGCGGCGTAGTCCTCGCAGTCGATGACGTGGAAGAGATCGGTGCCGCTGCGCCAGATCGTCCAGGAGGTGGCGCCCGCCGCCCGGATCGCGGCGGTCAGCTCGGCGGGGACCTCGCGGTGGGCGGCCTCGTACTCCTCGACGCGGTCGGCGCGGACCTTGGTGTGCAGGGCGATCCTCATGTCAGTGTCCGTCCTCGGTCAGCAGGCCCTCGGCGCGCAGGTCGTCCCAGAGTTCGTCCGGGATCTCCCGGCGGAGCAGGGCGGCGGCGTCGCGCACCTCGTCCGGGGAACGGGTGCCGACGAGCACTCCGGCGACGGCCGGGTGTGCGAGCGGGTAGTGGAGCGCGGCGGCCCGCAGCGGGACGCCGTGGCCCTCGGTGACGGCCTTCATGCGCAGCGCCCGGTCCAGCAGGGTGAGGGGTGCGGCCGTGTAGTCGTACGTGGCACCGGGGCGCGGGTCGGCGAGCAGCCCGGAGTTGAAGACGCCACCGACGACGACGCTGCGACCGCGGGCGGCCGCTTCGGGCAGCAGTTCGGTCAGGGCGGACTGGTCGAGGAGCGTGTAGCGGCCCGCGCAGAGCACGACGTCGACGTCGGTGTCGCGCAGGAAGCGGGTGAGCATCGCGGACTGGTTCATTCCGGCGCCGATGGCGCCGACGACCCCTTGTGCGCGCAGTTCCTCCAGCTGAGGATAGGCCTCGTGGAACGCGGTCTCCGCGTGGTCGTCGGGGTCGTGCAGATACGCGATGTCGATCCGGTCGAGGCCCAGCCGCTCCAGGCTGTCCTCGATGCTGCGGCGCACGCCGTCCGCGCTGAAGTCCCAGCGGCGGCGGTGGGTGGCCCGTACGGCGAAGCCCTCGCAGAGCCCGTCGGACATGTTCTCCAGGGCGCCGTCGGCGGGCAGGGGGTCGAGCACCCGTCCCACCTTGGTGGACAGCACGTAGGAGTCGCGGGGCCTGCCGCGCAGGGCCTCGCCGAGCCGTCGCTCGGAGAGTCCGAGTCCGTAGTGCGGCGCGGTGTCGAAGTAGCGGATGCCCTCGTCCCACGCGGCGTCGACGGCGGCCGCGGCCTGCGCGGGGTCGACGGCGCTGAAGAGGTTGCCGATGGCGGCCGCCCCGAAGGACAGTTCAGTGACGTCGACCGCGCTGCTTCCCAGTCTGTTGCGCCGCATGCTTCCGCCGCCCTCCCCGATGATCGCTTCCTGCACAGAGCGAATATTCATCGGATCACTTGGGCACGTCAACACCCGGACATCATGAACTGCGGCTTCTTCTCGGAAATCTGTCCGACCTATGGTTGATCGAGGACGGCCGGTCAGGGGGCGGCAGCACCGTGAGCAGGTGCGCCACCTCGTCGTCGGCACAGCCCGCCAGCCGGTCCAGATCGGGCAGCGCCTTGCCGTCGGCCACCAGTCCGACCTGCACCCGGCCGCCGTACGTGGACAGGGCGACGGCCAGGGACTGACCGCGCGCCAGCGGCGCCATCGGATAGACGGCGCGCAGCGGACAGCCGCCGAGCGAGAGGGCCGAGCGCGGCAGGGGCACGCTGGTGACCAGGACGTCGAAGAGCATCCTGGCCGCGTTCCCGGCGATCGGCGCGCCGAACCGGTGGGCCAGCGAGGGCAACTGATCGGCGAGCACGGCGACCGCGCCGGCGCCACGGAAGGGGCCCGCGGCCTTGTTCCGGTCCATGGCGGTGCGGACGGCTCGGAGCCGTTTCCAGGGATCGGGCTCGGAGACGGGGAGCCCGAGCAGATATGCGGAGAGCTTGTTCCCGGTCGCGGCGGGCTGGCCCGGCCGCCGACGGGAGACCGGCACCAGGGCGCGCGGGTCCTCGGAAGGCAGCGCTTCGCCTCGCTCCAGCATCCACCGGCGCAGCGCCCCGGCCACGACCGCGAGCAGGACGTCGTTGGTCGTTCCCCCGGCGGCCCGCCGGATGCACTGGACGGCGGCGAGGTCCAGGTCCGCGATGGCCAGCCGCCGGGTGCCGCTGGAGCTCGCGGTGAGTGCGGGCGCTCCGCGCAGATCCAGGCGGCTCGCCCGGACCATGGAGGCACCGACCCCGAACGCCCGCCCGAGATCCTCGATCCGGCCCAGCGCGAGCCCGGCCACCTGACGGGGGCCGGGCATCCAGGAGCGGGGCGGGACCGCGCGCGACCGACGGGGGGAGACGGCACCGCGGGCGCGGCCGGCCAGCGGGGCGATCTCGTCGAAGATCCCGGCGCCGATGGCGACGGCACGCATCCCGTCGGCGAGCGCGTGGTGGAGCTTGACGAGTACGGCGAAGGGGCCGCCGTCCGCACCCTCGACCAGATACATCTGCCAGGGAGGCAGGCCCCGTTCGAGCGGCCGCTCCATCAGCTCGCCGGCGAGCCGGGTGGCGCCGGCCATGAATCCGTCGTCGTCCCGCGACTCCACGCCGGTCAGGCGTACCCGCTCGATGTGCCGGCGCACATCGAAGTCCTTGTCCACGAACCAGGCCGCGCCACCGACCGGCAGCAGCACGTCCCTGACGCGCATCCGCAGCCGGGGAATCGCGGCGGCGCGGCTGCCCAGCAGTTCCGAGACGTTCGCGCCGCGCGCCGGGCCGGGAGCCGGGGCGAACACGGCGAGCGCGCCGAGATGCATCGGGTGGGCATCGGATTCGAGGTGCCAGAAGGCCAGATCGAGGGGTGCCAGTAGCTCAGTGCCCAACGGATCCTCATGTCATCGAAAGACAGACTGCCGGAGTCGCAGTCAATCGCTTGCGGTCGGTTACGGTCAAGCACAGACATGTTACTTTCTGTTAATGTCGGGTAATTCTCGGCGCTGTCGTCATTCACGTTCCGGAATGACGAATTCGCACCAGACGCTCTTGCCGCTGCCGCGCGATTCCACGCCCCAGAGGTCCGCCAGCCGGTCCACCAGCATCAGCCCCCGTCCGGACACCCCGGCCTCGCCGGCGTCCCGGCGCCGGGGCAGCGCGCTGGACCGGTCCTCGACGTCGACCCGCAGGCGGCGCTCGGGCCCGGTGAGCACCCGGATCGTGACGATGGCCCCGCCGTCGGTGTGCATCAGCGCGTTGGTGATCAGCTCGTCGGCGGCCAGCTCGACCTCGTCGGCCCGCGTCTTGGCGCCCCAGGCGCGTACCGCCGCCCTGATCATGTGCCGCGCGGAGCTCAGCGCCTCCGGATCGCTCTGGGCGACATGCTGCTGGAGACGGCCGCCCGGCTGGGGCGCGTGAGCGGCCTTGCGGCCCAGCAGCAGGACCGCCACATCGTCCTCCCCGCCGCGCTCATCAACCTCTTCGCAGAGCTTGTCGGCCAGCTTCTGCAGATCGTCCGGGCCGTCGCGCACCATGGACGTGAGCAGCTGCATGCCCTCGTCGAGATCGGCGCCGGGCAGTTCCACCAGGCCGTCGGTGAACAGCACCAGCGCCTGACCAGGGTCCAGCTCGACCGTGCTGACCGGGTATTCGAGCCGTCCGAACTCGGCCGAGAGGCCCAGCGGCAGCCCACCCTCCGCGGGCAGCCTGCGGCAGCTGCCGTCGGTGTCGCGCAGCAACGGATCGACGTGGCCGGCCCGGACGAGTTGCACCACTCCGGTCGTCAGGTCGACCTCGGCGTAGGTGCAGGTCGCGAAGCGGTCGGTGTCCAGCTCATGGAGGAAGACGGAGGCCCTGGCCATCACCGTGGCGGGGCTGTGTCCCTCCGCGGCGTACGCGCGCAGCACGATACGGAGCTGCCCCATGACGGCCGCGGCATGCGTGTCATGGCCCTGAACGTCCCCGATGACGGCCCCGACCCGGCCGCCGGGCAGTGGGATGACGTCGTACCAGTCGCCTCCGATGTCCCGGCCCAGCCGGGCCGATCGGTACCGCACGGCGACCTGCGCGCCGGGCACCTCGGGGATCCGGCGCGGCAGCATGGCCTGCTGGAGGCCCTCGGCGAGATCGTGCTCCTGCTCGTACAGCATGGCCCGCTGCAGGCTCTGGGCGATGGAGCTGCCGAGCGCGACCAGGAGATTGCGTTCGTCACCGGTGAAGCCGCCCTTGTCGCTGTAGAGCAGTCCGATCGCGCCGATGGGCCTGGCCTGGGCGATCAGCGGCAGATAGGCGGCGGCCGTGATGCCGAGGTGGCTGATGTGGGGCCAGAGAATGGGGTACGAGGTGGCGAAATCCATGGCGGACTCGATGAAGCGGGGCATGAGCGTTCGGACCACTTCGCTCATCGGGTACGGCTCGTCCGTCCGGGTGTAGCGGGTGCCGGGGACGAACGAGCCCTCCGGGCCGTCCGCCACGAGATGGATGCGCCCGGACTCGATCAGCCCCACGACCAGGCTGGTCGCGCCGAGATGCGCCAGGCCCTGGGAGTTCTTCAGCACCTCGATGACGTCCCGGACCGTCCGGGCGTGGGCCAGTGCGGCCGTGGTGCCCTCCACCACGCTGGTGCGGCGCCGCCGCTCCGCGTCCAGTTCGCGGCGGGCGGTCGAGTCGGCGAGCTCCTGGGTGGCGTCGCGGACGACACCGATGATGCGAACGGGCCGGCCGGTACCGTCGCGCCGGATGAAGGCCTGGGTGTACGTCCAGCGCAGCGTGCCGTCGCGCCTCAGGATCCTGAAGTACGCGCCGTAGTTGCGCTGCCCGCTCTTCAGCGCCTGCGCGACCATGGCGTCGAGTCGCACACCCTCGTCCGGCGGCACCCGCGGGCCGAGCGACTCCGGCCGGCCGTCGTACTCCTCGGCCCGCAGATCGAACACGTCGAGTGCGGGCCGGTCCATGTGCATGAGGCCACTGTCGAGATCCCAGTCGAAGCTGCCCATACGGTTCAGGGCGAGGCTGAGATCCGGGTGGGCGGGCCAGTCGTCCGGGAGTGACAGGGCACCCGCTACCCGATCATCCATGTGGGTCACTCTGCCATCATTTGTCTGATTCTTCGAGCGAACCCGAGGCCCCCGGAGGGGATCCCGTGCCGCTCGTCCGGGCGGACGCCGGACGCCTGCCGGGCACCGCGCGGCAGCCCAGCGGTGCGCCGGGAACCAGCGCCCGCCGAAAGGCCGCAGGTCAGCAGCGGCTACCGTGTCCCGTGGAGCACGTAAGCCCATCCTTACGACGAGGTCGTTGCTTCTGCCCTGCGCCGCACTGCCCGCGTCAGCCCGTTCTAAGGACCTGCACCCCATGACCCGCCCCGTCCGCGTCGCCATAGTCGGAGCCGGCCCCGCCGGTATCTACGCAGCGGACGCGCTGCTGAAATCCGAGGCCGCACAGGACCCGGGTGTTTCGATCGACCTGTTCGAGCGGATGCCCGCCCCCTTCGGCCTGATCCGTTACGGAGTGGCCCCCGACCACCCTCGGATCAAGGGCATCGTCCAGGCGCTCCACCAGGTGCTCGACAAGCCGCAGCTGCGGCTGTTCGGCAACGTCGACTACCCCGGCGACATCGGCCTCGACGACCTGCGGTCCTTCTACGACGCGGTGATCTTCTCCACCGGCGCGGACGCGGACCGCGCGCTCGACATCCCCGGCAGCTCCCTGGCCGGCTCCCACGGCGCGGCCGACTTCGTCTCCTGGTACGACGGGCACCCCGACGTGGCGCGCACCTGGCCGCTGGAGGCGGAGAAGGTCGCCGTGCTCGGTGTGGGCAATGTGGCCCTGGACGTGGCACGCATGCTCGCCAAGACAGCTGACGAACTGCTGCCGACCGAGATACCCGCCAACGTCTACGAGGGGCTCAAGGCCAACAAGGCCCTGGAGGTGCACGTCTTCGGGCGTCGCGGTCCCGCGCAGGCCAAGTTCAGCCCGATGGAGCTGCGGGAGCTGGACCACTCACCGAACATCGAGGTCGTCGTCAACCCCGAGGACATCGAGTACGACGCGGGATCGATCGAGACCCGGCGCGGCAACAAGCAGGCCAACATGGTCGCCTCCACGCTGGAGAACTGGGCCATCCGCGATGTCGGCGACCGGCCGCACAAGCTGTTCCTGCACTTCTTCGAGTCCCCGGTCGAGATCCTCGGCGAGGACGGCCGGGTCGCCGGTCTGCGCACCGAGCGGACCGAACTGGACGGCACCGGGAACGTCAACGGAACCGGGCGCTTCACCGACTGGGACGTGCAGAGCGTCTACCGGGCGGTCGGCTACTACTCGCAGGAGCTCCCGAAGCTCCCGTTCGACGTGGCCTCCGGCACCGTCCCGCACGCCGCGGGCCGGGTCGTCGACGGCGGGGGGCCCATGCCGTCGGTGTACGTCACGGGGTGGATCAAGCGCGGCCCGGTCGGCCTGATCGGACACACCAAGGGTGACGCGAACGAGACGGTCGCCTGCCTCCTGGACGACCACGCCTCGGGCCGGCTGCCCGCACCCGACAGCCCCGAGCCGGAAGCCATCACCGCTTTCCTGGAGCAGCGCGGCGTCCGATACACCACTCGCGAGGGCTGGCACCGCCTGGACGCGCACGAGCAGGCCCTGGGAGCGGAGCAGGGGCGCGAGAGGATCAAGGTCGTGGAGCGCGAGGCCATGCTGGACGCCTCCGAGCCCCGCCACTGACCGCACGGGCCGATGACCCGGCCGACCGTCACCGCGGCCGGCCCGGGAGGGCGGCTCCGTCCACCTCGGCGGAGCCGCCCTGCCCATGACCGCTCAACGTCCCTGCAGTGCCTTGACGTTGTCCCCGAACGTCCATCCCTTCGACCCGTCCCAGTTGAGCGACCAGGTCATCAGTCCCTTGAGGCTGCTGCCGTAGTGGTTCCACGCCTGCGCCACCTGACCGGTCGCCATGTGGCCGCCTCCGGCGCCGGGCGGTGATGCTCCCGCCGGGGACGTAAGCCGTCTCCGGGGCCATCGTCAGACCGAAGTTCGAGGGCATCCGCGCGAGCACACCGTCGATGATGCGGATGAGGTTGGCCTGTGAGGCGGACAGCTGGTTGATATCGCCGTGTCATGATCCTGACAAGCACCACCGGGAGCCGGGAACCGGAGGCCGATTGTGAGCGGAAGTCGACTTAGCTTAGGCTTACCTAAACCTTCGCACTCCGCGCGGGATCCGACTGCTCCGTCCATCAACCCCTGAGGAACACCCATGTCCCGGTTCACCCGCGTGCGTCGCCGGACGCTCGCCGCAACTGCCGCCGCCGCAGCCTTCGTTCTCGTCCTCGGTGGCTGTTCGTCGGGCGACGACGGCAAGGAGACCTCCGGCGCATCCGGGAAGAGCAGCGGAGCGTTCCCCGTCTCCATCAAGAGCGCCCTCGGCACAGCGGAGATCAAGAAGCAGCCCGAACGGATCGTCACGCTCGGCCAGGGCTCGGCGGAGACCGCCATCGCGCTGGGCCACACTCCGGTGGGCATCGAGAGCTATGAATGGGGTAGCGACAAGACGGGCTATCTGCCCTGGATCCACGAGGCGGTGGAGAAGAAGGGCGAGAAGCTGCCGATCCAGTTCAAGGGCGGCGAGGACATCGACTTCGAGGCCATCACCGAGCTGGCGCCGGACGTCATCCTCGCGCCGTGGTCCGGGATCACGCAGAAGCAGTACGACATCCTCAAGGACATAGCCCCCACCGTGGCCTACCCCGATCTGGCGTGGAGCACGGACTGGGACCAGCAGATCGAGATCATCGCCAAGGCGCTGGGGCAGCCGGACAAGGCGAAGACCCTCATCTCGCAGATCGAGAAGCAGCTGTCCGACGCGGCGGCGACCCGGCCGAACTACAAGAAGTACAAGTTCTCCTACATCTACACCTCCGGCCCCGGCACCCTCGGCGTGTTCAAGCCCGAGGAGCAGCGCGTCAAGATGGTCTCCTCGCTCGGCCTCACCGTCGACCCGGTGGTGAACTCCTTCAAGGAGACCAAGGGCACCGACTCGGCGCTCATCGGTCTGGAGAACGCCGAGAAGCTGAAGGGCAGCCAACTGGTCTTCACTTTCTACACCGATGACAAGACCCGTAAGGAGATCGAGGCACAACCGCTGTACGCGGCGATCCCCGCAGTCAAGAGCGGCGCCGTGGTCTCCAGCAAGGACAACTCCTTCGTCACCGCCTCCTCGATCATCAACCCGCTCACCGTGCCGTGGGTGATCGACCGATACCTGCCGCTGATCGACCAGGCGGTCAAGGCCGCCGACGGCGGCCGGGGCTGACCGCCACCACATGGCCGCCACCACACACGCGCCGCCGAGCGGTGCCGGCACTTCACGGGCCGGCACCGCTCGGCGGGTGTATTGCGTCGTCGTCGCACTCGTCGTGCTCGTGCTCGCCGTCTTCGCGAGCGTCATGTTCGGCAGCCGGACCACCTCGTTCAGTGAAGTGCTGAACGTGCTGTCCGGCACCGCCGACCCGAATGTCACCGCCATCGTCGAGAGCCGGTGTCCGAGGACCGCGCTCGGTGTGCTCGCCGGCCTCTGCCTGGCCGTCGCGGGCACGCTCATGCAGGGGGTGACCCGCAATCCGCTGGCCGATCCCGGCCTCCTCGGGATCAACGCGGGCGCCTCCGCGAGCATCGTCACCGCGACGGCCTTCCTCGGGGCGTCGGGCAGTACGGACACCATGTGGTGGGCGCTGCCCGGTGCGCTGATCGCCGGTCTGCTCGTCCATGCGATCGGATCGGCGGGATCGGGCGCGGGACTGGTGCGGCTCGTGCTGGCCGGTGCGGTGCTCTCCGCCGTGCTGATGGCGTACATCCAGGCCGTGACGCTGAGCCGGCCCAAGGTCTTCGACAGCTACCGGTACTGGGTCGTCGGCGCCCTCGGCGGCCGGGACTTCGACGTCTTCTGGTCGGTCCTGCCGTTCGCGGTGGCCGGTCTGCTGACAGCCGCTCTGCTGGGGCCCGGCCTCAACGTGCTCGCACTCGGCGACTCGACCGCCGCGTCCCTCGGGGCGCGTCCGGCCCTCGTGCGGGCGGGCGGGCTGCTCTCGGCCACGCTGCTGAGCGCCGCGGCGACGGCGGCGGTCGGTCCGATCGCCTTTGTCGGCCTGGCCGTTCCGCATGTGGTGCGGGCCCTGGTCGGTGTCGAATTCCGGATGCAGATCCTGCTCTCGGCGCTGGTCGGCCCCGCGCTGCTGCTCCTCGCGGATGTCGTGGGCCGTGTGGTCATGCGCCCACAGGAGTTGATGGTCGGTGTCGTGACCGCGTTCATCGGCGCGCCCGCGCTGCTGGTCGCCGTACGCAGAATGAGGGGCAACGCATGACGTCGCATCAGACCGGATTCCGCACCTCCTCTCCCAGGGGGGTTCTGAGAATCGGCCGGACCGTCGCGCTGCCGGTGCGCCGGGTGTCGGTGCTGACGGCCCTCCTGCTGTTCGTGCTGCTCGCGGTGGCCGCCGTCGCCACACTCTCGCTCGGCAGGCTCGGCGTTCCGCTCGCCGATCTCGCCGGGGCGCTGACCGGCGGGGCCGCGGGCAAGAACGCGTTCGTCCTGGAACGTCTGCGCGGCCCGCGCCTGGTGGTCGCCCTGGGCACCGGTGGGGCGCTCGGCCTCTCCGGGGCGCTGTTCCAGTCCGTCACCCGCAATCCGCTCGGCAGCCCCGATGTGATCGGCCTGGCCTCCGGCGCCGGGGCGGGCGCCGCGATCGTCGCGCTGATGTTCCCGGACAGCGTGCCGGTGGCGCTCGGCGCGCTGCTCGGCGCCGTCCTCGCCATGGCACTGGTCCACGTGTCGACCGGCACCGGATTCCGCAACCCCGCCCGGCTCGTCGTCGCGGGGATCGGTGTGGCCGCGATCGGCACGGCGATCACGCAGTACGTCGTCTACGCCATGGAACGGGACCGGGCGACCGTCCTCACCGCCTATGTCAACGGGAGTCTGTCGGCGCGTTCCTGGGAGGACGCCACCACGATCTGGCTCGTGCTGCTGGTGGTGGCCCCGCTCACCGCGCTCGTCGCGCGGCGGCTGGACATCGGGGAGATGGGCGACGACATCGCGGGGGCGCTGGGCTCCGGGCCCCGCAGCACGAAGACGATCGCCGTCGTCCTCGCGATCGTGCTCTCGGCGGGCGCCGTCAGCGTGGCCGGGCCCATCGCGTTCGTCTCTCTGACGGCCCCGCAGATCGCCAAGCGGATCACCCGGGTATCCGGCCCGCACCTGGTGCTCTCCGCGCTGACCGGCGCGCTGCTGCTGGTCCTCGCGGATCTCTGCGCCCAGCAACTGCCTTTGTTCGACAGCCTGCCCGTCGGCATCTACACCATGGCCGTCGGAGGCGTGTACCTCGGCTATCTGCTGATACGGGAGTGGCGCCGGGGCGTCCTATGAGGTCTTTCCGGCCCTGACCCGGGAGCGGTGGTCGCCGGTCACGACGAGGCCGACGCCGTGCCCGGAGTGATCCCCATGCGGGACATCCTGCCGACTACGCCGCAATCGCCTCCCCCACCCTTCTCTTGAACGTGTTCAAGAGAGGTCGTAGAGTCGTCGCCGGACACACTTGAACGCGTTCAAGTCTGGGGGGCTCGATGTCTGTACTGGTCGATCTGATCGTGATGCTGGGCATGCTCGTGGTGGTGCCCACGGGGCTGCGGCTGGCCGGAGCGCCCGAGCTGGACCGGATGCGCCGTCTGTGGCCGCTCTTCGCCGTGCCCGGCGCCGTCGCTCTCTGGCTGCCGCGCGGCGCGCCGGCCACCGCTCTGGCGGCGTGTTATGCGCTCGGGGCCGTACTTCTGGCCCTGCACGCCCCTGTGCGGCTGATCCGCAGTCGCGCCGCCCGCGATGCGTCCGCCGTGGCCCCCGCCGAGATCGCGCTGCTCACCGCACTCGTCACCCCCTCGATCGCCGCCACCGCGCTGGTCGCCGAACGCTCGGGGCACACACTCTTCGGTTTCGGGCTCGGCATCCTCGCGCTCACCGTGCCGCACTTCCACTTCGCCGGATTCGCCGCAGCCCTCATCGCGGGACTCGTCTGCCGGGCCGCCGACAGCGCCGCAGGCAGGTTCGCCGCGCTGAGCGTGCCGCTGGGCACCCTGCTCGTCCTGACCGGCTACTTCATCGGCGACTGGGCCGAGCTGGCCGGGACGGTGGTCCTGACAGCGGGCATGTGGGCCGTCGCCCTCCTGACCTGGCGAGCGGTCCGCGGCCGGCAACGGGACCGGATCACCCGACTGCTGCTCGCCACCTCGTCCGCCGTGCTCGCGGTCACCATGGTGCTCGCACTGAGCTGGGCACTCGGCGAGGCCACCGGGCTCCCGCACCCCACACCGACCTGGATGGCCGCCACCCACGGTCTCGGCAACGCTCTGGGCTTCGCACTGTGCTCGGTGCTCGCCTGGCAGAGGCTCCAGCACCCCACCGATCATGAAGGCAGGACCGTATGAGCGCCCTCTCCTACTCCGAGGTCGGAGCCACCCGTCTGGGCCCGCTCCCCGACGGCTACCACCACCTCCACCACCGGACCCGGGTCGGACGCGGCCGGGCCGACCTGGTGGCGGCGGGCACGGCGGTCACCGACTGGCGCATGCATCGCAGCAGCGGGGCCCGGGTCCGCGCGTCGGCGGCCCGCGCCGGGGCCGGGGTCCGAGTCCGGGTGTCGCTCGGCGTCGGCCCGTTCCGGTTCACCGCACCCTGCCTGGTCGTCTGGGCGGCGTACGAGAGCGATCGCATCGGATTCGGCTACGGAACACTCCCGGGGCACCCGGAACGTGGCGAGGAGTCCTTCGTGGTGGAGCTGGCCGACGACGGGACGGTGTGGTTCACCGTCATGGCGTTCAGCCGCCCGGCCGCCTGGTACAGCCGGCTCGCGGGGCCCGTCGTACCGGTGATGCAGCGGTGGTACGCCCGGCGCCTCGGCGCCACGCTGCGCCGGATCGTCACCGAAGGGCGGAACGCGTCGGCCTGAGGGGCTGAGCCGGGCACCCGGGCCGATACTGGAAGCGATGGAGTGGTTCACCGCAGACGGGTACTGGCTCAGCCGGCTGATCTTCCAGCGGGCTCTCGCCGGCGTCTATCTCTTCGCCTTCCTCACCGCCGTGCTCCAGTTCCGGGCGCTGATCGGTGAACGCGGCATGCTGCCCGTGCCCGACTTCCTGCGGCGCACGGACTGGCGCAGCGCGCCCGGCCTCTTCCGGCTCCACTACTCCGACCGGTTCTTCGCGTTCATCTCCTGGACCGGCTGCGCGCTCGCCGTCGCCCTGCTCGCGGGGGTGGACTCGTATGTTCCGCTCTGGGCGGCGATGCTGCTCTGGGCGCTGCCCTGGGCGCTCTATCTCTCGATCGTCCAGGTCGGGCAGACCTGGTACAGCTTCGGCTGGGAGTCGTTGCTGCTGGAGACCGGTTTCCTCGCCGTGTTCCTCGGCAACGCGCACACGGCTCCGCCGGTGCTGGTGCTGTGGCTGTTGCGCTGGGTGCTGTTCCGGGTGGAGTTCGGCGCCGGGATGATCAAGATCCGCGGCGACGAGTGCTGGCGCAAGCTGACGTGTCTGTACTACCACCACGAGACCCAGCCGATGCCGGGTCCGCTGAGCTGGTTCTTCCACCGGTTGCCGAAGCCCGTCCACCGGGTCGAGGTGGCGGCCAACCACGTCACCCAACTCCTGGTGCCGGTGCTCCTTTTCACCCCGCAGCCGGTCGCGAGCGCGGCCGCGGGGCTGATGATCGTCACCCAGCTGTGGCTGGTTCTGTCGGGGAACTTCGCCTGGCTGAACTGGGTGACGATCACCCTCGCGCTGTCCGCCGTCGACTGGTCCCTGTTCACCGAACCGCCGACGCAGTCCGCGCCGCCCCTCTGGTACGAGATCGTCGTCATCGCCGTCACCGTGCTGGTGGTGTTCCTCAGCTACCGCCCGGCGCGCAATCTGGTCTCCCGCCGCCAGGTGATGAACCGCTCGTTCGACCCGCTGCACCTGGTCAATACCTACGGCGCGTTCGGCAGCATCAGCCGGGTCCGGCTGGAGGTCGCGGTCGAGGGCACGGACGACCCGGTGCTCCACGAGGGCACGGTCTGGCAGGAGTACGGGTTCCGCGGCAAGCCGGGCGATCCGCGCCGGCTGCCCCGCCAGTTCGCCCCGTACCATCTGCGGCTCGACTGGCTGATGTGGTTCGCGGCGCTCTCCCCCGCGTACGCGGGCCCCTGGTTCGGACAGTTCGTGGAACGGCTGCTGGAGAACGACCGGGACACGCTGCGGCTGCTGCGTCACAACCCGTTCCCGGACGCCCCGCCCACGCATGTCCGCGCCAGGGTGTACCGCTATCAGTTCACGACCTGGCGCGAACTGCGGGCCACCGGACGCTGGTGGCACCGCACCTACGTACGGGGCTTCATGCCTCCCGTCTCACTCGGTCCGGCCTGGCTCAGCCCGACCAGGCGATCTTGAACACCCAGGCGTGCTCTCCGCTCCTGCGGGCCGCCGCCGGTACGTCGATCACCAGCGAGCCGCCCGTGGTGCGCCAGCCGAGCGGCCGGTCGTGACCGAGCAGGGTGACCCGGTCACCGCTGCGGATCGGCACCGGCGCCTCGACGGTCAGGGTGGAGCCGGGCCGGGCCAGGGAGTGGATGTAGAAGGCCTTGTCGGGCCGCACGGTGAACCGCAGGTCCTCACCGAGCTGCGGCATCCGTGCCCAGTACGTGGTGTCGTAGATCGCCTCCCCGTTGGTCCTCAGCCACTCCCCCGTCTCGCGCAGCCTGCGCTGCATGATGTCGGGGATCGTGCCGTCGGCCCTCGGCCCGATGTCGAGCAGGAAGTTGCCGTTCTTGGAGACGATGTCGACGAGCGAGTGCACGATCTCCTCCGCCGTCATGTACTTCTCGTCCGGCGTTTGGGCGTTGTAGCCGTAGCTGTACGGGTCGAGGCCGCGGCTCGATTCCCACTTGGCGGGGACGATCTGGTCGTACGTCGTGTACTCGGGCGTCGTGAAGTCGTGCGGCCCGATCCCTGAGCGGTTGTTGACGGTGACCTCGATCGGGCGGGCCCGGTTCTTGGCATGGTTGAAGTACTCGGCGAGCACGCGGTGGCTGTCGTTGTCGCCGCCGATGTCGCACCAGAGGATCTCGGGGCCGTACCGGTGGATCAGCTCCAGCATCTGCGGGCCCTGGAACTGGGTGACGTAGTCCTTGCCGGCCGTGTACCCGGTGTAGGGGACGGGCTCCAGGGTGTACGGATTGCGCGGGGCGTGGCCCATCCAGGGATGGTCGGGGTTGAACCACTCGGGCATCGAGAAGTACAGCCCCGGGTGGAGTTCGGGGGTGTAGCGACGCGAGGCGTCGAAGAGTTCCTTCACGAGGTCTCGCTTCGGCCCCATCCTGACGGCGTTGCGGTCGGAGAGCTTGGTGTCCCAGAGCGCGAAGCCCTCGTGGTGCTTCGAGGTGAGTACGTGGTACTGCGCACCCGCGTCCCGGAACAGTTCCACCCAGGAGCGCGGGTCGAAGCGCTCGGCGCGGAACCGCGGGATGAAGTCGTCGTAGGCGAAGGACTCGCCGTAGGTGTCGCGATGGTGGGCGTAAGTGGGGTTGTTGGGGTCCTGCATCTGGTTCCAGTACCACTCGGCGTACTGTGTGCCGACCGGGGCCCAGGCGGGTACCGAGTAGACCCCCCAGTGGATGAAGATCCCGAACTTGGCCGCCTGGAACCAGTACGGCGCCTGATGGGTGGAGAGGGATTCGTCCGTCGGGGCGTAGTCGGGGACGCCGAGGGTGAGCGAACGGCGGACGGTGGCGGCCTGCTGTCCGCGACCGTGGGCGACAACGTTGCCGTCCCGGGCGGTGCCCGGTGCGGTGCCGGGCCTGTTGCGGATACCGATGCGGACGCGGGCCTGGTCGCCGGGGGCGAGCCGGGTGATACGGGCGGGCGCGACGGTACGGGCTCCCGGCACGTCCACGGCGAGCGTGAGGCCGTCCGCGGCGAGGATGCCGACCGTGCCCGCGTTGACGACGGTGGCCTCGACGCTCTGGGCGCCGGAGTCCAGCAACGAAGTGGTGGAGCGGGCGTCGCGCAGGGTCAACGCCCGCCCCTGGGAGGCTGGTTGGAGGGAGAGCGCGAAGATGTGCAGGGACGGCTTGCCGGCCTCGGCGGGCTGGGTGGTGGGCAGGGTGAGCGCGACGGCTTCCCTGGCCGGGTCGAGCGCGATCTCGCTGACGGCGATGGACACCTGGTGCCCGTCCTTGGCGCCGTCGGCCGTGTAGCGGTACGCGGCGGTGACGGCGCCGCTCCCCGAGTACCAGTCGGGGCCGCCGAGGACCGGGGCCGAGGTGGTGCCGTCGGCGTAGTGGACCGTGGCCTTGCCGGATGCGGCGCCGTAGCTGCACGCGGTGAGGAAGAGGCCGGAGAGATAGCGGCCCGGCGGGAGGTCGATGCGCTGTCCGAGGGCGACGATGTTGTTCCTGACACCCGCTCCGGAACCGGGGAAGAGAAACGCGGTGCCGTCGATGTTCCGTTCTCCGGCGGGGAGTTCCTCGCCGGGGAAGGTGTAGCCGGAGCCGTCGAAGTTGCCGCCGCGGGCATCGGCGGTGTCGATGCCGTCGTTGTCGAACCACCGGTCGAGGGGCACGGGAACGGCTGCGGGGACGGTGCCCCAGTCGCCGTCGTGGGCACCGGCCGCTGCGGGCGTACGGGCGGCTCCGGTTCGCGGGGCCGCATCGGCGGTGGCGGGGGTGAGCAGGGCGGCGCCGACTGCCGCCCCTGCCGTCATTCCGAGTACATGGCGTCTGGGAAGTTCGGTCATGACGTCCGATGATTGGAGCGCGAAGCGAACCTGTCAATGCAATCTTCCAGACAGAACGAAACCCGTACCCCACAACCATCCGATGACTGAGCGGATTCACCGTTGGGGCCGAATGATCCACGCCTGGCCACGGCCAGGTCCCCTATCTCGATTCCTCCCGGGCCCGCAGCAGCTTGGTGATCTGCCTGACGAGCTCGTCGTCGCTGGTCACGGCCTTGCCCGAGACCAGGGCACCGAGACGCTCGGCGGTCCGGAAGTCCTACGCGCGCTCCACCTCCGAGCCCGCACGCGCTCGTACTCGTCCACAGCGCGGAAGCCGACGGTCGAGTCGACCACCTTCACGATGAGCCAGGTGAGGCGACACCCAGCGCGTAGGCGGTCGCCGTGGAGAGCATCGTGCCGAGCGTGGCGAAGAGGCCGGTCTGCCAGCCGGGCCGAGCTCCGGCCCGCCCCTTGCGGGATGCGGGCCGGAGCTCGGGGGTGAAGCGGTCGGACGCGAAGCGGTCAGTCGATGCCGGGCAGGATGTGCGGCTCGGCGAGGTCGTCCTCGTAGCCGGCCAGCCGGATCGGCGCGGACCTGGCCCAGACCTCGATATTGCGGAGCTTCTCGGGCCTGCGGGCCCGTTCTCCGTATCGTTCGGCCGAAGGCTTCTCGTGCTTCGTCAGTTCTGGTGTCGTCACCGCGCACTCCTTTGTGTCGCGTGGCCCCCGGCGTCGCCGACACCCGGCCTCAATACCAGGAGTCGATCACCCGCGAGGGGTGGAGGAAGGAACAGTACGGTCGCGGTGGCGCCGGGTACGGGGCGGGACGGCGACTTGGTTGAAAGTCTGTCCCAGGACGGTCGGGGAGGGTTCGTGGACTCCTCGATGACGTCCGTTCACATCAGAGTAACCAAATGAGCGCGCTCCCGCTCGATGGAATGCGTGCTCTAGGTCACTTTCAGCCACCGGATACGGAAAGGACCCGGCCAGGAGCGGTTCCCGACCGGGTCCATGGCGCCGCGCACGCGCCGCGCCACCCGTTCCCTACCAGTTGGCGGGCGCGTAGTCCTTGAGGAAGCAGCCGTACAGGTCCTCGCCCCCCTCGCCGCGCACGATCGGGTCGTAGACCCGGGCGGCGCCGTCGACCAGGTCGAGCGGGGCGTGGAAGCCCTCCTCGGCGAGGCGGATCTTGTCGGGGTGCGGGCGCTCGTCGGTGATCCAGCCGGTGTCGACCGCGGTCATCAGGATGCCGTCCCTCTGGAACATCTCCTGGGCGCTGGTGCGGGTGAGCATGTTCAGCGCGGCCTTGGCCATGTTGGTGTGCGGATGGCCCGCGCCCTTGTAGCCGCGACCGAACACGCCTTCCATCGCCGAGACGTTGACCACGTAGGCGCGCTTGGCGGCGGTCGCCGCCATCGCCGGGCGGAGCCGGCTGATCAGGATGAACGGGGCGGTGGAATTGCAGAGCTGGACTTCCAGCAGTTCGATCGGCTCGACCTCGTCGACCGTCTGGATCCAGCTGTTGGTGTCATGCAGATCGGGCACGAGACCGCCCGCGTCGATCGCCGTTCCGGCGGCGATCCGCTCCAGGGAGGCCGACCCGGTGACCAGGGCGAGCTCGGTCACGTCCTGCGCGCTCAGGCCTTCCTTGCGGGCAGCCGGAAGCGCCGCGACCCGGTCGACGCTGCCACTGCCGAAGGTGCCGATGACCTCGGCGGCGGGCAGTTCACCCGCCGGAAGAGGAGCGGACTCCGCGTGGACCAGTTCGCTGTACGCGTTGGCGGAGCGGCGCACCGTCTGCGCCGCGTTGTTGATCAGAATGTCCAGCGGGCCCTCGGCGGCGACCGAGTCCGCGAGCGCGACGACCTGGGCCGGGTCGCGCAGATCGATGCCGACGATCTTCAGCCGGTGGATCCACTCGTCGCTGTCCGGCATCGCCTTGAAGCGGCGGATCGCGTCGTTGGGGAAACGCGTGGTGATGGTGGTGTGCGCACCGTCGCGCAGCAGCCGCAGCGCGATGTACATGCCGATCTTCGCGCGACCGCCGGTGAGGAGCGCGCGGCGGCCGGTGAGGTCGGTCCGCGCGTCGCGGCGCGCCCGGTTCTCCTTGGCGCACTGCTGACAGAGCTGGTGGTAGAACGCGTCCACCTCGACGTACCGGGTCTTGCAGATGTAGCAGGACCGCGGGCGCTGCAGGACGCCCGCGATCTCGGCACGGGCCGAGGACGACGGCAGGATCCCCTGTGTCTCGTCGTCGATGCGGTCGGCCGAGCCGGTCGCGGTGGCCTCGGTGACGGCCTTGTCGTGCGCGGTCTTGGCGGCGCGGCGCTCCTGACGGCGGCGCTGCTTCACGGTCCGGTAGATCCCGGCCGTGGCACGGCGCACGGCGATGGCGTCGGGGTGGTCGACCTCGATGGTGTCGAGTTCGTCGAGCACGCTCAGGCAGACGGCCAGCCGCTCCGGGTCGATACCGGGACCGAACTCCTCAGTACCGGGAGCGAGCTCCGGGCTGTCCTCTGTCACCGTCATTGCCGTTCCTCTGTCACTCGTCCCTCGTGGCGCCGACCGCCGTACCGGGTCCTGTCGGGCCGAACGCCCCGGTCAAGTCTGCCATGCACCGGATGCTGCTCCGTTCGTGTGACGTGTCCCGTGAGGTGCCCCGTGGTTCGCCGGGCGCGTCATCGCGTGACTTCGAGCGGGCCGAGCCGCTCCGTCCCGGGGGCTCCTCCACGGTTCGGTCACATATGCTTCCCTGCGATACGGCCGCAGCCGGGCCGAACCGTCCGTACACAGGGGGTGGACAGTGGCCGAACTCCCCGTGGGCGGGTCCCCGGCACAGCCCGTGCGCCCGGCCGCCGTCCCCGTGCAGAACGGGCACCCGTCGGCCGGCAGCGGTTCCGTCTGGGACGTCGATGCCGTGATCCTGCTGGTCGAGGACGACGCCGGTGACGCGCTCCTCGTCGAGGAGATGCTCGCGGACAGTGAGCTCGACTCGGCGTTGACCTGGTGCAGGACGCTGACGGAGGCGCGCCGGTTCCTGGCCGGCTGCCGGACCCCGTGCTGTGTCCTGCTCGATCTCCACCTGTCCGACGGGTACGGCCTGGACGCCGTCACCCGGATCGTGGAGTCGGCGCCCGACGCGGCCATCGTCGTGCTGACCGGCAGGTCCGAGGCCGATACGGGCCTGTCGGCCGTGGCGACCGGTGCCCAGGACTATCTCGTCAAGGGCCGGCTCGATCCGGAGGCGCTGGGGCGCTCGGTCCGCTATGCCCTCCAGCGCAAGCAGGTCGAGCGGGCCGCCGCCGCGTTGCGTGCCAACCGGCTCATGGCGCAGGAGAACGCCCGTCTGGAACGCGGTCTGCTGCCCGTGCCCCTGCTGCACGACGACTCCTTCGAAGCAGTGGCGCGGTACGCACCGGGCCGGGCGCAGGCCCTGCTCAGCGGTGACTTCTACGACGTGGTGCAGGCGTCCGACGGCACGGTGCACGCGGTGATCGGCGATGTGTCGGGGCACGGGGCGGCCGAGGCGGCGCTCGGCGTCTGTCTGCGGGTGGCGTGGCGCACGGCGGTGCTGTGCGCCACCGGTCAGGCCGAACAGGTCCGGCTGCTGGAGGAGATCCTCGTCGCCGAACGCTCCGACCCGCATGTCTTCGCCACCGTCACCTCACTGGTTTTCACAGCGGACCGACGCCGGGTGCGGGTGGTGCGGGCCGGTCATCCCGGGCTGCTGCTGCGCGACGGTGCCAGGGTGAGCTGGATCGAGCCCGAGCCGGGCATGGCGCTGGGACTGCTGCCGGGGACGGGGCACTGGAGCGTCTCGGAGCTGTCGCTGCCAGGGGACGGCCGGATCGTCCTCTTCACGGACGGTCTCTTCGAAGGGCGTACGGGGCCGAGAACCCGGCTCGGCGAGGACGGGCTGCTCGCCATGGCCCGCCGACACGGGTCACTGGCGGCCCGCGCCTTCGTGGACACCCTGGTCGACGAGGCCGCCGTGGCCGCGTCCCCGTACGGCGGCCTCGCCGACGACGTGGCCGTGCTCCACCTGGGCTGGGGGCGGGAGGAGCCGCGGTGAGCGGCCGGGACGCACCGCCGGCCCCCCGCCGCCGCCCGGCCTCCCGCCTGTCGGTCCAGAACTGGATCCATCTGATCCTCGCCGTCTTCGTGCTGGTCGTCTGTGCCGAACTGACCGTCGGTGGCCTGGTGCTCGCCCGGATATCCGACCGCACCACCGAACTGGTGGACCGGATCCAGCCGGCGCGCTCGTCGTCCTTCCAACTGCAGAACGCCCTGCTGGACCAGGAGACCGGGGTCCGCGGATACGCGCTCACCGGTGATGCGACGTTCCTTCGGCCGTACGAGGCGGGGATGCGGGACGAGAAGCTGCGGCTGGCCAGAGTCCGCGCGCTCGTCGGGAACGAGCAGCCCTTCGCCCGCGATCTCGACCGGATCGCCGCGGCCGCGCGGGAGTGGCGCAGCCTGCACGCCGAGCCGCTGGTCGCCGCGGTGCGGCGGGACGGCCCCGCGTCCGAGTCCTCCGCCCCGATCCGGCGGAGCAACCGCGAATTCGACACCCTGCGGCGGCTGTACGCCACCCAGCAGGCACACCTCGACGTGGCGCGCGACCGGACCCGCGCCGATCTGAGCACGGCCCGCACCACCCGCGACCAGGTGCTGATCTCGTTGGTCCTGGGCTTTCTGCTCGCGGTCCTCTCACTGAGTCTGCTGCTGAACCGGATGGTGGGCCGGCCGCTGAGCCGGCTGACCGCTGCCTCCGAGACGGTCAGCTCGGGGGCGTTCCACAAGCGGATCGAGGTCGACGGCCCGTCCGATGTGCGGGCGGTGGCGGCGGCCGTGGAGGACATGCGCCGTCGTATCGTCGAGGAGCTGGCCGAGTCCCGGGAGCGCGAGACGCTGCTGGCGGACCAGACTCGGGAACTGCGCCGGTCCAATGGAGAGCTGGAGCAGTTCGCCTATGTGGCCTCGCACGATCTGCAGGAACCGCTGCGCAAGGTCGCCTCGTTCTGTCGGCTCCTGGAGAAACGGTACGGCCCGGAGCTCGACGACCGGGGGCGGCAGTACATCGACTACGCGGTCGACGGCGCCGGGCGGATGCAGGTGCTGATCGACGACCTGCTCACCTTCTCCCGTACCGGCCGGGTGCACGACAAGTGGAAGCCGGTCGGCCTCGACCGGACCCTCGACCGCGCGCTGGCCAATCTCGCGCTGGTCGTCGAGGAGTCCGGTGCGACGGTCGTACGGGAGGGTCGGCTGCCCGAAGTGACCGGGGACGCGACGGCGCTCGCCATGGTCTGGCAGAACCTGATCGGCAACGCGGTGAAGTTCCGCCGCCCCGAGGTGCCGTGCCGGATCACGGTCGGCTGCGCGCGGGAGGGCGACGACTGGCACTTCCGGGTGACGGACAACGGCATCGGGATCGCACCGGAGTCCGCGCAGGACGTCTTCGTCGTCTTCCAGCGACTGCACAGCAGGGACGAGTACGAGGGGACGGGCATCGGTCTGGCTCTGTGCCGGAAGATCGTGGAGTTCCACGGCGGCCGGATCCGGCTGGACCCGGAGACCGCCGAAGGCACCTGCATCCACTTCACCCTTCCCGTCGCCCCCTCCGCGCCGGCGCACCCGAGGGCGCGCCCGCTCGTCGTGGATCCTTCCGCCACAAGGCCCGGCCATGGCTGAGATCTGCCGGGTTCTCCCCGGAGTGGGACCGTTCGTCGCGGGTAGGCGAACGGCGAGAAGCTGTCATCGAACACCCCTGCGTCGCCCTGGCTGGAGCACATGAACGAACAGGTCACCTCCCGGCCGGCCGGTCGCCCCTCCCCGGACCGGCCCACGGAGGTTCTGCACAGCGCCGAGGTGTTCGACGGCGAGCCCGGCTGCATCGCGCAGGCCCGGGAGCTGGCCGATCGCTTTCTGGTCCGGCTGGCCGCCGAATGGCTCGCGGTGTTCGGCGAACACACCCGCAGCGATCTGATGCTGGCCGTGAGCGAGCTGGTCACCAATGCCGACCGCTACAGTCAGGGCCCGTATCTGCTGGAGCTGGAGGGCACCGCGGAGCGCGTCAGCGTGACGGTGTACGACAGCAGCACGGCCCTGCCGCTGTTCTACTCGCCCGATCCCACACGCCCCGGCGGCCACGGCATGGAGATCGTCGTGGCCCTGTGCGACCGGCTGACCGCCGAGCGCGTACCGGTGGGCAAACGCATCCGGGCCGAGTTCGAGCTGAGCAGCTGAGCTGTGGGGCGGGCGGGACGCCGCCCGCCCCACGACCACGGTCGGTCCGGTGCCTCGGGTGTCCGTGGACGCTGTCGTCCCGAGCTGACGGCTCACCGCCCACCGGTACTCCGACGCTCGTCGGAAAGCCGTTGCCGGGCGCGCTCGTTCCTGGTTTCCCAGTGATCCGGGCCAGAGGCGCGGACGGATACATTCCGGCCCGGATGGACCGGAACGGGCCGGAACTCTGTCACGGATCGGCCGGTGGGACACCCCGCCACGGCCGGATTCGACGCGTCGCGGACGAACACGACACCCGATCCGCAGAGTCCCGACGCATCACCCCGCCCCGTCCCAGCCATGAGCAACTCGGGTTGACTATCTCCATTAGTCAACTACAGTTGCTTACATGTCCGCCGCCAAGAATCCTCTTCCTCAAGAGCCCGCCGACGCCCTGGCGGCTGTCGTGGCGTTGCGGCGCCTTGCCGATCAGCTGGAGGACGCCGCTGTCGAGCAGGCCATGCGAGCGGGCTGGAGCTGGCCACAGGTCTCCGAGGCACTCGGTGTCACCCGCCAAGCCGTCCACAAGAAGCACGCCAAGCGGCTCATCGCCGCCGGAGTCAAGCTGAGGAGGCGCGGCGATGAGCGCGCTTGACAAGTACCTGCACGCGCTCATCGTGCGGGCGATGCACGAAGCCCACGAGGACGGGTCCGCGACGATCGGCGCGCACCATCTCCTGTTGTCGATCGCCGCCGATCAGGGATCTACCGCACAGCAGGTCCTGGCCTCGGCCGGTCTCGATCGCGCTGCTGTCCGAGAGGCACTGGACCGAGAGTTCGAGCACAGCCTGAGCTTGATCGGAGTGTCTCCGGCCACCTATGACCTTCCCAGGCCGAGCCACGCTTCCCAACAGCCCAAGATGGGTGCGTCCGCCAGACTCGCACTGGAGCGGAGCTTCGCCTCCGCCCGCAAGAAGGACCTGCGGTCAGCGCATCTGCTGCTCGGGATCCTGCAGGCTCGAATCGGCACCGTGCCGCGCGCTCTCGCCCTGGCCGGTATCGATCAGGCCGAACTGGCGGACCGCGTACGGCAGACGCTCAACAGCAAGGATCAGTGACCCCGGAAACAGCTGACGCGGCCGATTCACCCCACGGCGGTGCCCTGGCTGGGATGTGCAGCAGGTCCTGCAGGCGTGCGCGATGGATCGCATGCTGCCGCTGGGGCCCAAGCCCCTGGCGAGAGCCGGTGGGCCACGGAATCACGCTGTGGAGAGGAGCCTGGCGGCCATCCGCGGATCGCACAGGACAAGGAGAACCACATGCATCAACACACCGCTCATACGGCCAGCGGCCGACCTGGCGCCGAACCAGCCGAGGCTGCGGGCGCCGTATCCGAGTCCGCACCGGCCTCAAGGGCCCACGACTACGCGGCGATCCGGCGCCTGCTCCAGCAGGCCGTGACTCAAGGCGGCCTGCCGGGCATTCTTGCTGAGGTCCGCGACGGCGACCGGCAGTGGTTCGGGACCGCAGGAGTGGCCGACACCCGAACCGGCCGCAAGCGAGCACAGCACGACCGGTTCCGCATCGGCAGCATCAGCAAGACGTTCGTGGCCACCGTCGTGCTGCAGCTGGCGGCCGAAGGCAGGCTGAGCCTGGATGACACCGTGGAGCAGTGGCTGCCCGGCGTGGTCCACGGCCACCACCACGACGGTGCCGGAGTGACCATCAGAATGCTGCTCAACCACACCAGCGGGATCTTCAACTACACCGATGACCAGGAGGCGCTGAACCGTTACGAGACACACACCCCCGAGTCACTGGCACGGATCGCCGTTTCCCATCCACCCGCTTTCACACCGGGTTCGGGCTGGGCGTACTCCAACACCAACTACGTTCTCGCAGGCATGATCATCGAACGGGCCACCGGCCGCGTCCTTGCCGAGGAGATCACAGAACGGATCTCCCGCCCCCTCGGCCTGACTGGCACGTACCTGCCGCACGGCAGCGACCCGACGATCCACGGACCGCACTCCCGGCACTACACGAAGCTGTTCCGGACCGACCCCGGCGCGCCGGTCCACGACGCGACCGAGCTCGATTCATCCATGTTCTGGGCGGCCGGCGGCATGATCTCCACCGCCGGGGACCTCAACCGGTTCTTCGGTGCCCTGCTGGAGGGCCGGATGCTGCCGCCGGACCAGCAACACGCCATGTTCACCACCGTGCCCACCCGCGACTGGATTTCCAACGCCGCCTACGGCCTCGGCGTTTCCTCAGTCGGACTGCCGTGCGGGAATACGGTCTGGGGCATGGGGGGTGCGCTCTTCGGATCGTGGTCCTACGCCTACGGCGCCCCCGGTGGCGAACAGTTGGTCACCACCAACGTCAACGGCGACTGGAGCGATGGCGGTTGGGACGACCCCATCGGTATCTTCACCGATCTTCTTCAGGCGCAGTTCTGCCGCCGGACCGGTACCTGAACACCGGAGTCACAGCGTCGGCCGCGTGGTCCGCGCTACGTCGGTCCGCGGCCCGGCGGGGACGTGGCACGACCACGGGGAGGTGGTCCAGCACTGCATCACAAGCGCCTCCCGCTGCCGGCCCTCCACCAGCTCAACCGGGCAGACCTCCGTCGACAGCCACTCCGTCAGCCGTTCCTCGTCCGCCACGGCCGACGGCCGGAATTCCTACCGGCGGGTTACTTGCTCCCTGGTGTCCGAACCAGGACTACAAGGCGAACCAGGACTACAGGGCCGAGTGGCGCAACTTCCGCGTGCACCGGGAACGATTCACCGGGATCGGGGCATCTTGTTGAGGTCCCCAGAGGCACATCTACACCCCCACGCCTCATCCCCGCCGGAGCAAGGGGTGCATGCACCATGCGGATGTCCAGGCCGGTCGCGCCCACGGCGCCCACGAACCCGGGCCTCAGGCGGGACATCGGGCTGATCGGTCTCATCTGGGCCTCGGAGGGGTCCATCATCGGGTCCGGCTGGCTGTTCGGCGCACTGTTCGCCGCACAGGCAGCCGGCACGGCGGCACTCATCTCCTGGGGAATCGGGGCGCTCGCCATCATCGTGCTGGCCTTCGTCCACGCCGAGCTGGGAGCCATGTACCCGGTCGCGGGCGGTACCGCCCGCTTCCCGCACTACGCGTTCGGCAGCGCCGCCGGTGCGTCCTTCGGGTGGTTCTCGTGGCTCCAGGCCGTCACCGTGGCGCCGATCGAGGTCATGGCGTCGCTGAACTATCTCAGCGTCCACGCCCCCTGGGTGCAGACCGCCAAGAATCATCTGACACCCGCGGGATACGGGCTGGCCGTCGCATTCATGGCGTTCTTCGTCGTCGTCAACTTCTTCGGCATCAAATGGCTCGCCCACACCAACAGCGTGGCGACGTGGTGGAAGGTGGCCGTCCCCGTCTTCACCATCGTCGTTCTGGCCGCCACCACATTCCACGGCGCCAACTTCGGCTACCAGGGCTTCGCCCCCTTCGGCGCCAAGGGCGTGCTCTCCGCCATCAGCACCAGCGGCATCATCTTCGCGCTGCTCGGCTTCGAGCAGGCGGATCAGCTGGCGGGCGAGAGCCGCGATCCCGCCAGGGACATCCCGCGGGCGGTCATCGGTTCGATTCTCATCGGCGTCCTCGTCTACGTGGCACTTCAGGTCGTCTTCATCGCCGCCCTGCCGCACAGCGCGTTCGCCCATGGCTGGGCCGACCTCACCTTCAGTGGAAAGGCGGGCCCGTTCGCCGGGCTCGCCACGTCCGTCGGACTCGGCTGGCTCGCCACGCTGCTGTACATCGACGCGGTCGTGTCACCGTCCGGCACGGGCCTGATCTACACCACGGCCACCTCACGGGTCTCCTACGGGCTGTCCCGCAACGGCTACGTCCCGGTGGTCTTCGAGCGCACCACCAAGCGCGGGGTCCCGTGGTTCAGCCTGCTTTTCGCCTTCGTGATCGGGCTCATCGTGTTCCTGCCGTTCCCCACGTGGCAGAAGCTGGTCGGCTTCGTCACGTCCGCGAGTGTGCTGATGTACGCGGGGGCGCCGCTGGCCTTCGGGTGCCTGCGCAAACAGGACCCGGACCGGCCTCGTCCGTACCGGCTGCGCGGGGGCATGTTCTGGGCGCCCGTGGCCTTCATCGTCTCGAATCTGATCATCTACTGGGCGGGCTGGGACACCTTGTGGCGGCTCGGTGTGGCCATCGTGCTCGGCTATCTGCTGCTGGGCGGCTCAGCCCTGCTCAAGCTCAACCCGAGGGTTCCGCACATGGACTGGCGGTCCGCGCAGTGGCTGCCGGTCTACCTCGTGGGCATGGGTCTGATCTCCTGGCAGGGCGGTTTCTGCAGCACGGGCCCGGCATCGTCCGCTTCCTGCGGTGCGACCGACGCGCTACCGCTGTGGTGGGACATCGTCCTCATCGCCGCCTTCAGTCTGGTGATCTACTTCTGGGCCCAGGCCGTCCGTCTCCCGGCCGAGGAGACCCAGGAATACATCGGCTCCGTCGAGGTGGTACCCGGCGGGTGACCCGGTCGCGCCGTCCTCCGGCCGCGGCGCCGTCGCGGCCGGACGGCGTCACGGCCCGTGGGCGTGTCAGGCGCTTTCGAAGACGCAGTCGCCGCACAGGCCGCCCGCCGGGCAGCGGTAGTAGAGACAGCAACTGCGACGGCGGAACGCCGTGTCGTGCGGGCCGCCGGTGTTCCGCAGGTTCGGGTGGTCGAACAGTTCGGCGACCAGCGCACGGGCCCGTCCCGACACGTCGGGACGGCCGTGCTCACGCGCCCAGGCGACCAGTTCCCGCAGGGACCCTGCCAGCGCCGATCCCGCGTTGCCCCACAGCAGCCGGTCCGACAGGGGGCCGTCCCGGTGGATCGCTTCGGCGAGGGGAACGAGATGGCCGTACTGAACGGCTTCCCGGATGCGGTCGGCCGTGGCGGGCAGCGTCACGGCGGAGCTCAGCCACAGGTCGTCGGGAGAGGTGTGCCGCGGGTCCCAGAGCAGGGCATCGGGAGAGAGGGCGGGGAAGCGTCCGGTCAGGGCCGCCGGGCCGAGAGCGACGGACCAGAGGCGGGCGGCCAGCCCCAGGTGTGCGACGGAGGCGGCGACCCTGCGCTCGGAGGTACCGAGCCGGTCGCCGACGGCGTCGATACGAGCCGTCAGCTGTGCGGACTCCCCCGCGTACAAGAGAGCCAGCGGCCGGTGCGCCCCGTCGGGCGGCGCGGACGTCCGGAGTGCGAAGAATCCGGCCGGCGAATCCGCCGCGGGCTCGTCCATCACGCTGCTCCTTCCCGGCTCCCCGCCGCCACCCCGATGACATCGCGGGCACCCGGATCGCCGCGCCCCGGCCCTCACCGTAACCCGTCGGAATGATCGCTCCGAGTCCCTCGGAGGGACGACTACCGTCGGGAGGAGGACACTGGGAGTGATCCCGTACTACCAAGGCAGTAGGCAGGATCGCCGCCTCAAGGACGACGACGCAGCCACTTTGAAGAGACATCGTGGTGTACATGAGTTCCCTTGCGCTGTCCGTGCTTCTGTCATTGGTCTCCGCGGTCGCCTACGCGGCCGGGGCGATCGTCCAGGAGCGCGTGGCCACGGCTGGAGACGGCCGCTCGTTCGCACCCCTGCGCAACCCCGTCTGGTGGGCCGCCGTGGCACTGAACGGCGTGGGGGCGGTGCTGCATGTCGTGGCGTTGGCCTACGGTCCGCTCAGCCTCGTCCAGCCGCTCGGTGCGCTGACCATCGTCTTCGCCCTGCCGATGGCGGCGCTCTTCGTACGCCGGCGGGCAGGGGCCACCGCTTGGCGCGGCGCGATCATGGCGGCCGTCGGTCTGGCGGGCCTGCTCGCACTCACCGGGAACGCCGAGTCGCACAGCCTGAGCGGCACGGATCAGCTGATGCTCGCCGGAGTCACACTCGGCCTGGTCGCGGCGCTCTGCCTGATCGCCAAGGGGACGCACCGGCCGGTGGTGCGGAGCGTGATCCTGGCAGGAGGCGCGGGTGTGGCCTTCGGTATCGCCTCCGTGTTCACGAAGACGGTGGCGGTGCAGTGGGCCGCCGGTGCCGCGGGAGCCGGGATGCCGGCGTTGCTGGCGATCGGCGTGTTCGCGTCCGCCGGGCTACTGCTCTCCCAGGCCGCGTACCGGGGTGCCGGGCTGACCGCGCCGCTGGCCACCGTGACCGTGGTGAACCCGGTGATAGCCGCGGCTGTCGGCATCACCCTGTTCGACGAGCGGTTCCGGCACGGCACGACGGGCACGATGCTCGCCCTCGCCTGCGGGGTGGTCGCCGCGGGTGGGCTGATACTGCTGACGACGGAACGGCTGGGCGCGCAGCAGCGCGCCGGGCAGCGGGCGGGGAGTACGCACCCGGTCGCCCCGTGCGACCTGGCGGGCCTCGTCCCGGGCGGCGTGACGTGCCCGGAGGACTCGGGCGCGGCCCCCGGCACGGAGGGCGTCGTAGAGCCGACGGTTGGTCCGCCTCAGCCTGCTCAGACGGTCGTGGCTCGTCATGAGCCCGCACTGTCGACGCCCGCCTCGACCCTCGACGCCGTCGCCGAAAGGTCCTCGGCAGCCCCGGCCCTGCAGCTGACGATGCCGCTGAAGCGTCGGCTCGGGCAGGTGGAGTTCACGACCGGCCGCACTTCGCGTTCCCGCTCCGCACGGCGGGGTGGCACGTCGTCGGGGTCCGACGCGCAGGTTGATCCGGACGGGCCCCGGAGCGCCGTTCAGACGCTGACGCCGCCCGCTCTGAGGTAGGCCAGCGGGTCGACGTCCGAGCCGTAGCCGGGACCGTTACGGATTTCGAAGTGCAGGTGCGGACCGGTGACGTTCCCGGTGGAGCCCGAGCGCGCGATCCGCTGTCCGGCGGAGACGTGCCGGCCCTCACGGACGTGAAGCGCGGACAGATGCGCGTACTGGCTGTACTTGCCGTCGCTGTGCCGGATCACGATCTGGTACCCGTAGGCCCCCGCCCAGCCTGCCGAGACGACTGTGCCGGAACCCACCGCCGTCACCGAGGTACCGGTCGGGACGGGGAAGTCCACACCGGTGTGATAGCCGCTGGCCCAGGAACCGGACTGGTGGTACGGGGTGCCGATGCCCGCCGCGACCGGTGCGACGAGGCCGGAGTGCTTCTCCGCCCGCGCCGGTTCATGGGCCTTGGCCCTCTTCGGCTGCGCCTTCGGCTTCGTGGTCCGGTGGTGCGGCTTCGCGGTCTCGTGCCGGGGCGTGGTCGCTTGCTGCTTCGGTGACGTCGTCCGGTGCTGCGCCTTCGCCCTCTCGTGCGGTGCGGTCGCCGCCTGCGTCTTCGCTTTCGGCTTCGGGTCCGGGTTCGGGTTCGGCTTTGCCGCCGAGGCCGAACCCGCCTGGGAACCCTTCCTCGGTGCCCGGGACGCGTCCAGGCTCAGGCGCTGCCCTGGAAGGATGAGATCCGGATCGTCGCCCACGACCTCCCGGTTCCTCGCGTACAGATGCTGCCAACCGCCCCGGACGTGCTCGGTCTCCGCGATGGCGGAGAGCGAGTCGCCACGGGCCACGGTGTACATCTCACGCTTGCCGGGCACGGTGGTCGGCGTGGCGGTCGCGGAGGTCCGCTTCGTCTCCGGCTTTCCGGCGGTGGCCCTACCGGGCACCTTGGCGTGACCGGTCCGCTCCGACTGCGGGCTGATGTCGGGGGCGTCCCCGCCGCTGGTCAGCCCCGCCCGGGTCGAGCAGCCCGGCCAGGCACCCGGCCCCTGCCCTTCGAGCACCTTCTCGGCGACCGCTATCTGCTGCCCCTTGGTGGCCAGATCGGCGCGCGGGGCGTAGACCGTGCCTCCGTAGGCCGCCCACGTCGACCGGGTGAACTGCAGGCCGCCGAAGTAGCCGTTGCCACTGTTGATGTGCCAGTCGCCGGTGGACTCGCAGGCGGCGACCTTCTCCCAGACGTCCGTCGAGGCGGCGCCTGCCGAGGCGGCCGCGATGAGTGGGAGCGCGATGCCCGCACCTCCGGCGGTGACCGTGAGCGAGGCACGGTTGAGCCGGCCGGGCTGGTATCTGCGGTGCCGTCCGTTTGCGGCCATGACTTGGCTCCCCCACTGGCAGTAGGACACGTCGCAAGCGCCCAACTTATGGGCAGACAAAGGCCGGTGACAAGGGAGCGAGGACAGTCCACCCGTGACGGACGGCTCGTCCGAGGGCGCGACGGGTGGGACGAGGGCTCCCGCCCCTGCCCCACCGGTCGCGCCTTGATGCTCCCGGGCTTCGCGTACTCCGGGGCCGGTGCGAAGTCGCGACGAACCGGGGCGGTCCCGCGCAGCCGAAGGCCGACCGGGACTGTCGCCAGGTCAACTCAGGTCCTTCGCCGGCCAGTCGAGTACGGCCAGGCGGATTCGTCGCAGGCGCACCGGGTCGGCGATCACCTCGTACGCGGCGATCCTGTCGTTCTCGACGGTGAAGGTGAGCGCGAACAACAGCCGTCCGCGCGGGGCAAAGACGACACCCACCGCGCCTTCGACCAGGGCGAGTTCCGCGAGCCGGGACCGTTGCGCCAGTGCGGCGGTGCCCTCCGCCACGGCCCGTGCGCCGCGGACCACGGTCGCTCCGCCCGGCGGCAGGGCGGCGGGATCGGCGCGGCGCACCACGTCGGGGTCCAGCACGGCGAGGATCGCGCTGAGATCACCGGCCCGCGCGGCGGCGAGGAACGCCGAGACGACCTGCCGGTTCCGGGCGAGCTCGGACGCCGGGACCACCGGCCTGCCCCGCACCTTGTGGCGCGCGCGGCTGGCGAGCTTCTTCGTGGCGACCGGTGTGCGCTCCACGATCGGCGCGATCTCGTCGAACGGCACGGCGTACATGTCGTGGAGCACGAACGCGACCCGTTCGGCGGGGCCCAGTGCGTCCAGCACGACGAGCAGGGCTCGGCTGACCGAGTCGGTCAGCAACGCCTCGTTCTCCGGCTCTTCCCGGGGGTTCGCCCGCGCGGGGTTCGCGACGTGGTCGAGCTTCTCCTGCGCGGTCAGGTCCTCCCGCCGCGAACTGCGGGAGCGCAGCATGTCGAGGCAGATGCGGGTCACCACGGTCCGGAGCCAGCCGCCCAGGTTGTCCACTTCGCCGGCGTCGATCCGGCCGAGCCGCAGCCATGCCTCCTGCACGGCGTCGTCGGCCTCGTCCAACGATCCGAGCATCCGGTAGGCGACTGAGCGCAGTCTGCCGCGCTGCGTCTCGAATCGTTCCGCCAGCCCGTCGCGCTCGTCCACCGGTCACCTTTCTCCGTCCCGCCCCGTCAGCTCTCATGACGAACGCAACGTAGCGGAAGTGACAGGAGAAGTGATGACGTCCTTGCTGCACCTGGATTCCAGTGCCAATCGTTCCAGTGAGTCCCTCAGCAGACAGCTGACCTCGCTGTTCGCGGACACTTGGCGGTCCGTGCACGGCACGGCCGGCTACCGGTACCGGGATCTGGCCGCCGACCCGGTGTCGCCGCTGGGCACGGCCTACTGTTCGCTCGGGCGACGCGTGGAGCGACACGGCCTCGTCCCGCCGCCCGAAGTCGACGCCCTGGTCGAGAGCCCGGCCGAGAAACGGGAGTGGGCACTGACCCGTCCGCTCGTCTCCGAACTGCTGGCGGCCGACATCCTGCTGGTCGGTGCCCCGATGTACAACTACTCGGTGGCCGCCTCGCTGAAGGCGTGGATCGACCGGGTGGGCTTTCCCGGGGCTTTCACCGACCCGGACACCGGGGAGAGCCTGCTGCGGTCTACGCGGGTGGTGGTGATCACCACGCAGGGCGGTTCCTACGGTCCGGGCACCCCACGCGAGGCACGGGACTTCCAAACGCCCTATCTGCGGACGTACTTCGGCGGGCAGGGCGTGGCGGAGGAGAACCTGAGCTTCGTCGGCGTCGAGATGACCATGGCCGGACTCGTCCCGCACCTGGCCCGATTCCGGCCGCTGGCGGAGAGTTCGCTGGCCGCGGCGCGGGCCGAGGTGACCGCACTGGCCAGTCGCGCCCCGGCCGTCCATTGACGCGGTCGAGGGGACCACGCCAATGGCCGCAACCCGCGCTCCGTTCACCTTCTCCTCACGTGGTTCGAAGTGCGGTATATCCGCACTCCTCGGCCGCACCAAGCCACCGTCACCATCGAGGTGGACGCGGCCGACGAACTACGAGGGTCTGGACGATCCAGGCGGGCGCCGGCCAGCCTGCCAGCGCGACACCGCCGTGCGTTTTCCCCTCAGAGATCACCACTACGCGATGCCATGACACGCGCTGGCTGCGCGTCTCCGCACCAGGCCTGAATGTGACACTCCCGGATCGCGCTCCGTACGGACCAAACGGTCTTACCACAGAGTGCGGACGACCATCCGGGGATCATTTGCGACACCATGACAGCCTCCCGGTCCTCGATCGTCTGTACCTCGTAAGCTCGGTAGCCCGTTCCATCATGGTGGTCGGCCGAACCGCCGAAGACCGCGAAACCGGAAGCAGGCAGAGCCGCAATGAGCAGCACAGCGCAGATCGGTGTCACGGGACTTGCCGTCATGGGGCGCAACCTGGCCCGGAATTTCGCACGCAACGGATACACCGTTGCAGTACACAACCGCACGGCGGCTCGCACCGACGAACTGGTCGAACAGTTTGGCAATGAGGGTGATTTCATCGCGACCGAGAGTGCAGAGGAATTCGTGGCAGCCCTGGAAAGGCCACGATGTCTGGTCGTCATGGTGAAGGCAGGAGAGGCCACGGACGCAGTGATCGCGGAGTTCACGCCTCTCTTGGAGCCCGGCGATGTCATCATCGACGGAGGCAACGCCCACTTCGAGGACACCCGCCGGCGGGAGAAGGGACTGCGCGAGCACGGTATCCACTTCGTCGGCACCGGCATCTCCGGCGGCGAGGAAGGCGCGCTCAACGGACCGAGCATCATGCCGGGCGGCAGCAAAGAGTCTTATCACTCACTTGGGCCGATGCTGGAGAAGATCTCCGCGAAGGCCAAGGACGGCGCCCCGTGCGTCACGCATATCGGTCCTGACGGCGCCGGACATTTTGTAAAGATGACCCATAACGGCATCGAGTACGCGGACATGCAGCTCATCGGCGAGGCCTACCAGCTGCTCCGCGACGTGGCCGGATACTCCCCCGCGCAGATCGCGGACATCTTCCGCGCCTGGAACACCGGGCGCCTGGATTCCTACCTCATCGAGATCACCGCAGAAGTGCTCTCACATGTCGATGCGGCGACCGGCAAGCCCTTCGTGGATGTCGTGCTCGACCAGGCTGAGCAGAAGGGCACCGGCCGCTGGACCGTGCAGATCGCCCTCGACCTGGGTGTTCCCGTCTCCGCCATCGCCGAGGCCGTCTTCGCCCGCTCTGTCTCCGGCCACGCCACCCTCCGTGATGCCTCACGCCACCTCGCCGGACCGACCGTCCGCAAGCTCGGTCAGGACAAGGCCGCGGCATTCGCCGACCAGGTCGAGCAGGCACTGTATGCCTCGAAGATCGTCGCTTACACCCAGGGCTTCCACGAGATCGCGGCCGGCAGCGAGCAATACGACTGGAACATCGATCTCGGCAAGGTCGCCGCGATCTGGCGCGGCGGATGCATCATCCGGGCCGCGTTCCTCGACAGGATCACCAGCGCCTACGAAGCCCAGCCTCAGATGGCAAGCCTCCTCTCCGACAAGAGCTTCGCCGAAGAGATCGCCGCCGCCCAGAACGACTGGCGCACCGTGATCGCCACGGCCACCACCCAGGGCGTCCCCACCCCCGCCTTCGCCGCCACCCTCGCCTACTACGACTCCCTGCGCGCCGAACGTCTCCCTGCCGCCCTCACCCAAGGCCAGCGGGACTACTTCGGCGCACACACCTACCACCGCATCGACCGCGACGGCGCCTTCCACACCATCTGGGGCGGCGACAAAACTGAAGTCGAAAGCTGACCAACACCCGCAAAGCTGATGACGGGGCGGGTTCGCCCCAGCTCGCGATCACGGACGTCTAAGCCTTGATCCACCGATTCGGTGTCTGTGGATAACTCTTCTTGGAACGAGGAAGTGCCTTGTGACCTGCGATGATGGGAGTTCTTCAGGCTTCCA
>NZ_JBIBYR010000009.1:0-45080 GCF_043083485.1 Streptomyces sp. NPDC014727
CACCAAGACCAAGCGGATCGCGCGCCAGATGCATGGACGAGCAGGCTTCACCCTTCTTCGCCACCGCATCCTCCTCGGATAGCGGCACGCTGCGTCACCACCGAATGTGAGCCAGAGCCGAACGTTTTACAGTCCCAGGCTAAGAGCGTGGCCCGGACCATCCAGCGGCACATGGAACTCTTCGCGCCAGTGCCTGTCACGCTGCCCTGGGATGATCCGAGTCCCCCTGAGACGCCTGTGGAAGCCAAACACCGGCGGCCGAGGACGTACAGCCTCTTGGTGACGGGACGCGAGAGGAAGGCGATCAACCGGAACTTCTTCAACTCCTACGCCTGGAAGCCGGCCCTGGCCGGAGCGGGCGTGATCGCTCCGCTGCAAGAGAGCGACCGGAGTGGGTCCCGAGTATGGGAGCCGTCCCGGGAGCACGGCTTCCACGCCTTGCGCCACTTCTACGCCTCCGAGGAACTGGAGGCCGGCGAATCTGTCGTCTCCCTGGCGCGCTGGCTGGGCCACTCCGACCCCGGGTTCACCCTGCGCAAGTACTCCCACTTCCTGCCCCGCGCAGGCGCACGGGGCACCGCCGCCATCGACGCGATCTTCGCGTAGCCTCGGCCCGGACGGCGTCGGGCCCGGACAAGGCTCGCAGGAGCCCACCTCAGGCGCAAAGTCCCAGAGAAGTCCCACGGGTGCCGCCGTGCCCCCTCCTGAACCGCTTTCGTGCAGGTCAGACAGGGTGCGGCGGCACTCGTCGATCAGATGTCGCGGAAGATCTCGATCTGCGCTCCCACGGAGTTGAGCCGCTCCGCCAGCTCCTCGTAACCGCGGTTGATCACATACACATTGCGCAGTACGGACGTGCCCTCCGCCGCCATCATGGCGAGCAGCACCACCACCGCGGGCCGCAGTGCGGGCGGGCACATCATTTCGGCGGCGCGCCACCGGGTCGGGCCCTCGACCAGCACCCGGTGCGGGTCCAGGAGTTGCAGCCTGCCGCCCAGGCGGTTCAGGTCGGTGAGGTAGATGGCCCGGTTGTCGTAGACCCAGTCGTGGATGAGGGTCTGACCTTGGGCGGAGGCGGCGATGGCCGCGAAGAAGGGCACATTGTCGATGTTGAGCCCGGGGAACGGCATGGGGTGGATCTTGTCGATCGGCGCCTCCAGTTTGGAGGGCCGGACCCTGAGGTCGACCAGCCGGGTACGGCCGTTGTCGGCGGCGTACTCCGTCGTACGGTCGCAGTCGACGCCCATTTCCTCCAGCACCGCGAGCTCGATCTCCAGGAACTCGATCGGTACCCGGCGGATCGTCAGCTCGGATTCCGTCACCACGGCGGCGGCGAGGAGGCTCATCGCCTCGACCGGATCCTCGGAGGGGGAGTAGTCGACGTCCACGTCTATGTGCGGGGAGCCGTGCACGGTCAGAGTGGTGGTGCCGATGCCGTCGACGCGTATGCCCAGCGCCTCCAGGAAGAAGCACAGGTCCTGGACCATGTAGTTGGAGGATGCGTTGCGGATGACGGTCGTGCCGTCGTGCCGGGCGGCGGCCAGCAGTGCGTTCTCGGTCACGGTGTCCCCGCGCTCGGTCAGCACGATGGGACGGTCGGGTGTGACCGAGTGGTCTATCTGGGCGTGGTAGAGCCCCTCGGTCGCGGCGATCTCCAGGCCGAACCGGCGCAGCGCGATCATGTGCGGCTCGATGGTCCGCGTACCGAGGTCGCAGCCGCCCGCGTAGGGGAGCTTGAACGAGTCCATCCGGTGCAGCAGCGGGCCGAGGAACATGATGATGGAACGGGTCCGCCGGGCGGCGTCCGCGTCGATGGCGGACAGATCGAGCCGGGCGGGCGGGACGATCTCCAGATCGGTACCGTCGTTGATCCACCGGGTCCGCACGCCGATGGAGTTCAGCACCTCCAGGAGACGGTAGACCTCCTCGATACGGGCCACTCGGCGCAGCACCGTACGGCCCTTGTTGAGCAGTGTGGCGCAGAGCAGGGCCACGCACGCGTTCTTGCTCGTCTTGACGTCGATGGAGCCCGAGAGCCGGCGACCGCCGACCACTCGCAGGTGCATGGGCCCGGCGTAGCCGAGCGACACGATCTCGCTGTCGAGTGCCTCACCGATGCGCGCGATCATCTCAAGGCTGATGTTCTGGTTGCCGCGCTCGATGCGGTTCACGGCGCTCTGGCTGGTGGCGAGCGCCTCGGCGAGCTGACTCTGTGTCCAGCCCCGGTGCTGACGGGCGTCACGTATGAGCTTGCCGATGCGTACGAGGTAATCGTCTGACATGGCGAAAGGTTATCTCAGATATGAGATGAGACCTGTGGTGGGGTGTGGCATTCGGGTGACGGCAGGGCGTGGAGGCACGGAAGTTGCGCGGCCGGTCGCGTGTGAAGGGTGCGGCGACCGGCGCACCGTGCGTTCCATGGTTCACCCGGATCGGCGTGATTGCGAACGGTGTACGTCCGTCCGGGGGAGAACGGGGAACGGAACGGGGAACGGGGAACGCGCGCACCGGCCTTGTCCTGGCCCCACCCGGCGGGTGCGGCCAGGACAAGGCCGTCGGGAACAGCGTGGATCCGGCCGGAGCGCAGCGTCGGCCCGGTCCGCTGCCCGTTCCTCGAATCAGCCCTCGACGGCGCCTTCGAATCCCCCTTCGGCCAGGATTCTGTCGATGCGGGCGCGATGCGCCTTCTCCCAGTCGTCGAGGGATTCGCCTGCTTCCTTGGCCAACTTCTTTCGGGCATCGAGGAGTACCTGGGCCCGGCGGGCACGGGGAGTGACCACGATGCCCTCCTCGTCGGCCACCACGATGTCGCCGGCGTCGACGTCCACGCCGCCGCACCGGACCGGACCGCCCAGCGGTCCGACGGCCTTCTTGGCTCCGGGGATGGGGACGACCCCCCTGGCGAAGACGGGAAAGCCCATGTCGCGCACCTCGGCGAGGTCACGGATCGCCCCGTCGGTCACGAACGCCACGATCCCCCGCCGCTGCGCGACGGCGCAGACGTTTCCGCCGGCGAGCGCGTAGTCCACGTCGCCCGCTTCGACGACGACGACCGAGCCGGGTTCCGCGCGGTGGATGGCCGCGTGAAGCATCAGGTTGTCGCCCGGCGGGCACCGTACGGTGAACGCCGGGCCGGCGACGCGCGGCATCGAGGGCCACAGGGGGCGGATGCCGAGGTCCATGACCTGTTCCCGCCCGAGGAGATCGGCGAGGGTGGTCGGGGAGATGTCCTTGAACTCGGTGACGTCGTTCATGTTCCTCCTTCGTCCGGGCACCCGTACCGCTCCGGGGGCCGATACACCCATCGGGGCACCGGGCGGGCGGCGTGCGGCGGCGAGACTACCGAACGGCGGGGTGGGTCCGGGTCGCGGCGGCGAGCGTCAGGGCGGGGCCGACCGGCTGCCGAGGCATCGGGGGACGGGCGCCGCGGCAGCGGGACACCGAAGCGCGTGGCCACCTCGGGGAGCGGCCCGGCGACGACCGCCTCCGTGGTGCCGACGGTGAAGGCTCCCAGAGCCGGGAGGGGTGATGCCCGTTCTGCGGGCGCGGGCGGTGGCGGGCGTCGCGGGAGATGCGGTACTGGACGGGGCGGCTGGGAGGTCCTTGGCTACGGCTTCGGACCGACGTCGTTCCGTCGACGGCCGAGGGCGGCCCTGCCCTGTCTCGGTGAAGTTACGCATGGTTGGAATATGACAATCTCTCGCATCCGAATCGGTCGACTTCTCTCCTGATTTATCTTCTGCATGCTGGCACGATCCCCATGAGGGCAAGTCGGGTGCTATGTAGCATCCGCACAATTCAAGGAGGCTCGTGTGACCCGTAACTGGCAGGATCTGATCCGCAGCGGGCGGGCGGACGTGGTCGTCGCAGGTGGGGTGGAGGCATGCCTGCACCCCTTCACCATCGCGGCATTCGCCCAGATGAAGGCCCTGTCGACGCAGCCCGTGGACCCAGAGACCGTGTCCTGACCGTTCGACGTCAAACGGTCCGGGTTCGTCATGGGCGAGGGCGCGGGGATGATGGTTCTCGAACGCGCCGAGTTCGCCCGGGCCCGTGGAGTACGTGCCTACGGAACACTGGCCGGCAGTGCCGTGAGTTCGAGCGCGAACCACATCACAGCCCCGACGCGGAAGGCCAGGCCCTCGCCATGGAACTGGCGCTGCGCGACGCCGGTCTGACCCCGGCGGACATTGGGGTCGTGCACGCCCACGCCACCTCGACGGAGTCCGGTGACCTGGCGGAAGCCGAGGCGATCGGCCGGGTGATCGGCAGCCGCGCTGCGGTGACGGCGACGAACGGCACGGTGCCGGCCACGCGCAACCTCGACGAACCCGACCCGCGCGTGGAACTGGACGTCGTGCGCGGTGAGCGGCGCACCGGCCGCTGGTCTGCTGCGCTGGCCAACTCGTTCGGGTTCGGCGGACACAACGTCAGTCTCGTCCAAAGAACGCAAGCACGGACAACCGGATCACCGGGGCCCGACTGGTCAAGGACGCCCTCGGCTGGCACATCGCCTTCCGCGTCCAGACCCTCGACACCGCACCGCAACCGCACGCGGGCCCCGAAGCCGGCATCGACGCCCGACGAGAAGGCCAAGCTGCTCCGCCTGGAGCGGCGCGCCGCGCACCGCAAGAGCTTCCTCAAGCGCGGCGAGAACACCTCCCGCCGACTCCACAACACCTACGACCGGATCAAGCGGCTACGCGCAACAGCCACGCGCCGCGCCACTGACCGGCAGCACCAGACCACCACCGAACTCGCCCGCACCTACCGCGTGATCGTGGTGGAAAAACTGGACATCCCGAACATGGTCAAGTCCGCCAGGGGCACCATCGACAACCCGGGAAAGAGCGTCGCGCAGAAGTCCGGCCTGAACCGCTCCATCAGCCAAGAGGCATGGGGCCGCACCGTGATGATGCTGACGTACAAGACCGACCGCCACGGCGGCACCCTGCACAAGGTCCCCGCCCCGAACACCTCCCGGCGCTGCTCCGCATGCGGCTTCATCACGCCGGGCGGCCGGGAGAACCAGGCCACGTTCGTATGCAAGAACCCGGACTGCGGATGGTCGTGCAACGCCGACCACAACGCCGCCCGAAACGTCTTGCACCTGTACCGGATGGGCCACGCGCTCATCCCGGCTGCCGGGAGGGCAGTCGTCAGACGCACCCGTGGCGTCAAGCCCGTCACCGCAAGGTAGGCGGGAATCTCCCGGCTTCAGCCGGGAGAGCACTTCAAGTACGGCCCTGCAAGATCCGCCCCAGCGGGTGCAGCCACCCCGCACCCCCAGCACGATTTACCCGTACGGCTGGGTTCACTGAGACAGGAGGCGGAACGGCTGGGTTCGCTGAGTGAACGCCTTGATTGGATGAGAGCGGTCACCCCGCCCGCACATGACCGTGCGGCAGTGATGTACTAGAGTTATCTCGACATCGAGATATATGCCGAAGGCGCACCGTAGGCCACCACTCGGTAAGGGTTGCCTAACTAAGCCTTACCTCAGCGGATGGTCGAGGGGCCGTAGGCGGCACCACGCGGCGCCCGCCGCAATGAGGCGTGGCGCGGAGTACGCGCACATTGATGAAGGAGACTGTCGTGTCGGCGAACAGCTTCGACGCCCGCAGCACGCTGCGCGTGGGCGACGAGTCGTACGAGATCTTCAGGCTGGACAAGGTCGAGGGCTCCGCGCGCCTCCCTTACAGCCTGAAGGTGCTGCTGGAGAACCTGCTCCGCACCGAGGACGGCGCGAACATCACCGCCGACCACATCCGGGCGCTCGGCGGCTGGGACTCCCAGGCGCAGCCCAGCCAGGAGATCCAGTTCACCCCGGCCCGTGTGATCATGCAGGACTTCACCGGTGTGCCGTGCGTCGTGGACCTCGCCACCATGCGTGAGGCTGTCAAGGAACTGGGCGGCGACCCGGCCAAGATCAACCCGCTCGCCCCGGCCGAGCTGGTCATCGACCACTCCGTCATCGCCGACAAGTTCGGCACCAACGACGCGTTCGCGCAGAACGTCGAGCTGGAGTACGGCCGCAACAAGGAGCGCTACCAGTTCCTGCGCTGGGGCCAGACCGCCTTCGACGAGTTCAAGGTCGTCCCCCCGGGCACCGGCATCGTCCACCAGGTCAACATCGAGCACCTGGCCCGTACGGTCATGGTCCGGGGTGGCCAGGCGTACCCCGACACCCTCGTCGGCACCGACTCGCACACCACCATGGTCAACGGCCTCGGCGTGCTGGGCTGGGGCGTCGGTGGCATCGAGGCCGAGGCCGCGATGCTCGGCCAGCCGGTCTCCATGCTCATCCCGCGCGTCGTCGGCTTCAAGCTGACCGGTGAGCTCCCGGCCGGCACGACCGCCACCGACCTCGTGCTGACCATCACCGAGATGCTCCGCAAGCACGGTGTCGTCGGCAAGTTCGTCGAGTTCTACGGTGAGGGCGTCGCCGCCACCTCCCTCGCGAACCGCGCCACCATCGGCAACATGTCGCCGGAGTTCGGCTCCACCGCGGCGATCTTCCCGATCGACGGTGAGACCCTGAACTACCTGAAGCTGACCGGCCGCAGCGAGCAGCAGGTCGCGCTCGTCGAGGCGTACGCCAAGGAGCAGGGCCTCTGGCTGGACCCGGCCGCCGAGCCGGACTTCTCCGAGAAGCTGGAGCTGGACCTGTCGACGGTCGTTCCGTCGATCGCCGGCCCGAAGCGCCCGCAGGACCGCATCATCCTCGCGAACGCCAAGCAGCAGTTCGCCCAGGACGTGCGCAACTACGTCTCCGAGGACGAGGAGTCGGGCAAGGAGTCCTTCCCGGCCTCCGACGCCCCGGCCTCCACCAACGGTGTCCCGTCGCGTCCGACCACGGTCACGGCCCCCGACGGCACGTCGTACGAGATCGACCACGGCGCCGTCACCGTCGCCGCGATCACCTCCTGCACCAACACCTCGAACCCGTACGTCATGGTCGCGGCGGCGCTCGTGGCGAAGAAGGCGGTCGAGAAGGGCCTGACCCGCAAGCCGTGGGTCAAGACCACCCTCGCCCCGGGCTCGAAGGTCGTCACTGACTACTTCGACAAGGCGGGCCTGACCCCGTACCTCGACAAGGTCGGCTTCAACCTCGTCGGCTACGGCTGCACCACCTGCATCGGCAACTCCGGCCCGCTGCCGGAGGAGGTCTCCAAGGCGGTCAACGAGCACGACCTGGCCGTGACCTCGGTGCTCTCCGGCAACCGTAACTTCGAGGGCCGGATCAACCCCGACGTCAAGATGAACTACCTCGCGTCCCCGCCGCTGGTCGTCGCGTACGCCATCGCCGGTTCGATGAAGGTGGACATCACCAAGGACGCCCTGGGCATCGACCAGGACGGCAAGCCGGTCTTCCTCACCGACATCTGGCCGTCCGAGGCCGAGGTGAACGACGTCGTCGCCAACGCCATCGGCGAGGACATGTTCAACAAGTCCTACCAGGACGTCTTCGCGGGCGACGCCCAGTGGCAGGCCCTGGCCATCCCGACCGGCAACACCTTCGAGTGGGACCCGCAGTCCACCTACGTGCGCAAGCCCCCGTACTTCGAGGGCATGACGATGGAGACGACCCCGGTCGAGGACATCTCCGGCGCCCGGGTGCTCGCCAAGCTCGGCGACTCGGTCACCACCGACCACATCTCCCCGGCCGGTGCGATCAAGGCCGACACCCCGGCCGGCAAGTACCTCACGGAGCACGGCGTCGAGCGCCGCGACTTCAACTCCTACGGCTCGCGCCGCGGCAACCACGAGGTCATGATTCGCGGCACCTTCGCGAACATCCGCCTGCGCAACCAGATCGCCCCGGGCACCGAGGGTGGCTTCACCCGCGACTTCACCCAGGACGGCGCGCCGGTGTCGTTCATCTACGACGCCTCGCAGAACTACCAGGCCGCGGGCACCCCGCTGGTCATCCTGGCGGGCAAGGAGTACGGCTCCGGCTCGTCCCGCGACTGGGCCGCCAAGGGCACCGCGCTCCTCGGCGTCAAGGCCGTCATCGCCGAGTCCTACGAGCGCATCCACCGCTCGAACCTCATCGGCATGGGCGTCCTCCCGCTCCAGTTCCCGCAGGGCGCGACCGCCGAGTCCCTCGGCCTCACCGGCGAGGAGACCTTCTCCTTCACCGGCGTGACCGAGCTGAACAACGGCACCACGCCGCGCACGGTCAAGGTCTCCACCGACACCGGTGTGGAGTTCGACGCGGTCGTCCGCATCGACACCCCCGGTGAGGCGGACTACTACCGCAACGGCGGCATCATGCAGTACGTGCTCCGCAACCTGATCCGCAAGTAGGCGATCCGGCAGGGCAGTGGGCCGCACCTCTTCGCAGGACGAAGGGGTGCGGCCCTTTCCCGTACCGGCTCACCGTTTTGCGGCCACCGTCAGCGCTTCAGGGGCGAGGTGTAGCCGACGACGTACGGTGACACCGCCGACTGCTTGGTGTTCTTGTAGTTGAGCTTCTCGCTGGAGTTGCCCTCGACGGAGAAGTACGCCTTGTACTTGGTGCTGTACGCGGTGAGGACACCGACGTGGTCGATGACACCGTTCTTGTCCCAGTCGTAGCTGACGACATCGCCCTTCTTGGGCACGTAGCCGTTCTTTTTGGCCACGTCGGCGCGCGAGTGCCAGGTGTGGTTGGCACGCCCGTAGTTGCGGAAGGATCCGGCGGACGAGTTGAGCCCCGTGATCTTCGCGCCGCCCCAGTACCAGGTGTACTTGGCGAAGTCGGAGCACCAGGCGCGGGACTTCCACTTCACGGGCGTCCAGGTCTTGACCCAGGTCTTGTTCTTCTTGACGTACATGTAGCCCTTGCTCGTGCCGCAGGTGGCGCGGTTGGTACCGGTGCGCGGGGCGCTCGTGCCGTCGAAGTGGCGGTTGCGCGGGTCGGTCCAGAAGCCGGTGTAGAAGTTGCAGTTGTTCTTGGCGTTGACGCCGTTGGCCGCGCCCTCGTACTTGCGCTTCTTCACCTCGGCGTTGGTGCTGGTGTACTGGCTGAGCGCCTGCTCGGCTATCTTGTCGCCTGGCACGTTGGACGAAGCCGCGGTCGCGGGGTATGTCGTGATCCCCAGGGTGAGTGCGGTGCTGAGGCACGCTGTTGCCAGGGCATGGCGAATGCGCATGTGTGCTCCTTGAGATCGGGATGTTGTCCTGCTTCTCGGCAGGTGGGTCCTCGTCGGCCGGCTTCGTTGGCTCCTCCGGCAGCCCGTCACCGACCCTGTCCGACGGGATGGCCACCACCCTGCTCGACCGACCGTGTCCCAACCTTGAAGAGAGCTTGAAACAGCTGCTCAAAGCCACCGGCTTCGGCCTAGGATCCCGCCTCGGGGGTGGTTGGTGTGGAGGTGGAGTTCCGTGTGCTGGGAGGGGTCGAGGTCCGGGTCGACGGCCACCGGCTGGACTTGGGACCCGCTCGGCAGCGGCGCGTTCTGGCGGTGCTGCTGCTCGAAGCCAACCAAGTGGTCACGGTGGATGAACTCGTGGACCGGGTCTGGGGAGAGCGAGCCCCACAGCGCGCCCGTTCGACGCTGTACAGCTACCTCTCCAGGCTGCGCCTCGCGTTGCGCACCGCGGCCGAGGAGGCGCAGATCGCGCGGCGGTCGGGAGGATACGTACTGGCCGTAGCCGCCGCAGCTGTCGACCTGCACCGCTTCCGGGGGCTCGCTGCCAGGGCTCGAACCACCGCGCACGCAGGGGATGAGACCGAGGCGGCGAGACTCTTCGAAAGGGCCCTCGCGACGTGGCAGGGCGACATGTGTCCTGGCATGGACACCTCGTGGTTCAGCTCCCAGCGCGAGGCGGCGCAAGTCGAACGCCTCGCAGCCGTGCTGGACTGGGGCG
This sequence comes from Streptomyces sp. NPDC014727, assembly GCF_043083485.1. Classification (NCBI taxonomy): domain Bacteria; kingdom Bacillati; phylum Actinomycetota; class Actinomycetes; order Kitasatosporales; family Streptomycetaceae; genus Streptomyces; species Streptomyces sp. NPDC014727. The sequence continues at coordinate 9,856 of NZ_JBIBYR010000009.1, forward strand.
ATCTCCAACTGTGCCGCGGGTTCCACACCGAGCTCGTGACAGTGCTGGCCGCCCTCGCCGAGGACAACCCTCTGGACGAACGGCTTGTCGGCCAGCTGATGCTCGCCCTCTACCGCGGCGGACGCTCCGCCGATGCCCTCAACCACTACCAGGGCATCCGTCGTCGTCTCGCCGAGGAGTTGGGCATCGACCCGGCGCCACCGCTGCGGAAATTGCACCAGCAGATCCTGATCTCGGATCCGCAGCTCGCGCCACCGGCGCGGGACGCCACGCCCGACTCGGTGCGTACCACCACCGCGGGCCCCAGACAACTACCGGCTCTGCCGCCTCTGTTGACCGGCCACAACACTGAACTGGCCTGCTTGGACAAACTGTTGGATCCGCAAGTCGAGCCGCACAACGGGACCCTGCTGATCGCTGCGATATGCGGCATCGGCGGCGTCGGCAAGACCTCGCTGGCACTGCGCTGGGCCCACGGCCAGCAAGAGCGCTTTCCCGACGGTCAGCTGTTTGCTGATCTGCAGGGCTTCACCCCCTCCGGTGAACCGGCGGACCCCTACACGGTCATGCGGGGATTCCTGGAAGCCCTCGGTGCCGACCCCGGGAGCCTTCCCGCCACCCCCCAGGCCCAGGCCGCGCTGTACCGAAGTCTTACGGCAGGCAGGCGACTGCTCATCATGCTCGACAATGCTCGAGACACCGACCAGGTGGTGCCTCTGTTACCAGGCAGCCCCACCTGTACGGTTCTGATCACGAGCCGTCACCAACTTCCCGGCCTCGCCGCCTCCCACGGCACCGTCCAGCTCACCTTGGAAGCGCTCGACCACACCGAGGCGCGCGACCTGCTCGTCCGCCGGCTCGGTTCCGAGCGGCTCGCCGCGGAACCCGCAGCGGCGACGGAACTCCTCCACCACTGCGCGGGGCTCCCCATCGCCATCAGCGTCCTCGCCGCCCGCCTCACCACGAACCCGATGCTCACCCTGATCGCCCTGGCGGCCGAACTGCGAGAAGCGGCGACCCCGCTGGACGCCCTGGAAACGGGCGAGACGAGCAGTGACGTACGGATCGTCTTCGCCTCCTCCTATCGTGCACTCGATACCGATTCCGCCCGGGTGTTCCGGCAGTTCGCCCAGGCACCCGGGGCCGACATCAGCCTCCCCGCCGCCGCCAGCCTCACCGGTCTGCCCCTCGCCCGCCTCCGTACACGGCTGCACCGCCTCCAGGCCCACCACCTCGTTCAGGAACGCGTCCCCGGCCGTTTCACCTGCCACGATCTGCTGCGCGCGTACGCCCTCGAGATGGCGGAAACCGTCGCCCCCGCCGGCGAAGCGGACGCGGCACTGACCCGCGTTCTCGACCACTACGCACACACGGCGTACGCAGCCGACCGACTCCTGCTGCCCTACCGCGACCCGCTCCCGTCGGCATCGCCGAAAGACGGCACGCGCCTTGAGGAATTCGCCGACGCCGACCAGGCCATGGCGTGGTTCGCGAGCGAGCACACCGTGCTGACAGCAGCCGTCAACCACGCGGTACGCGCCGGGCGCGATGCCCAGGCATGGCGGACGGCATGGGCGATCAGCACCTTTCTCGCCCGCCGGGGGTGGTGGGCAGACGTCACCGCCGTGCACAGCACCGCGCTCGCCGCCGCGGTTCGCCTCGGGGATCCGGCTGCCCAGGCGGAGTCCCGTCGGACGCTCGCCTGGGCCTGCACGGAGACCGGCCGCTTCGCGGAAGCGCACCAGGAACTGGCCCGTGCACTGGCCCTCTCGGAGGCGAACGGCGATCTCCTCTGTGCCGCCCACACCCACCTCGCCCTGGGCTGGCTGTACGAGCGCGAAGGCGACGAGGCCGCCGCTCTGCGGCACGATCAGAGCGCCGTCGAACAGTTCACCTCGGTCGGAAACCTCCCAGGACGGGCCCGCGCTCTGAACGCGGTGGCCTGGGGCCACGCCCAACTCGGGGACCATACCGCGTCGGTACGCCGCTGCCAGGAGGCGCTGGCCATCCAGCGGGAGCTGGGCGACGAGCGAGGCCAGGCCAACACCTGGGACACCCTCGGCTACGCCTACCACCAACTCGGCGAACACACGAAGGCCATCGACTGCTACCAGCACAGCCTGGACCTCAACCGTGCACTGGAGCACCGCTACAACGAGGCCTTGACGCTGGTCCACCTGGGCCAGACCTACCGTGCGACGGAAGCCGTCGAATCGGCCAGGGGCGCCTTGCGCGAGGCCCTCGGCATCTACCTCGACCTCCGTGTTCTCAATCCGGAAGTGGAGCGGGCCCGTGTACTCCTGCGTGAACTCGACGGTCCACCGGTTCCGGATGGCCCGGACAGCCCATGTGCCGGTCGGTCCTAGCCCCGCTGTCCGGTTGCGATGATGCGGTGTCGTCGATCGGGACATGGGCCTGCCGTACCCGGGAAGCGAGGCATCGGCCGCCCCGTCCCGGGCGCGTGGAATGCGATCGTGGACCAGGGGGTTTGCCGGTTACGCAGTACGAACAGCACAGAGAGCGGATGACACCCATGGGCGAGTTGATCCTGATCAGGCACGGTGAGACCGAGTGGTCGCGGTCCGGGCAGCACACGAGCCACACCGATCTGCCCCTGACCCCCCTCGGTGAACACCAGGCCCGCGCGCTGGCTCCGCTGCTCGCCGACCGGCGGATCGTGTTCACCCTGGTCAGCCCCGCCGCACGCGCCCGGCGCACCGCGGAGCTCGCCGGGCTCGCCGCACCCCGTGTCACCCCCGAACTACGCGAATGGGACTACGGCGGCTACGAAGGGGTGACCACCGACGAGATCCGCCGCACCCGCCCCGACTGGAATCTGTGGACCGACGGGGTCGCCCCCGGCCCCGGGGCGCACCCCGGTGAGACACCCGCCGAGGTCGGTGCCCGAGCCGACCGGGTGCTGGCCGAAGTCGCCAAGACGGCGGAACGCGGCACGGACGGGGACATCGCGCTCGTCGCCCACTCCCACTTCCTGCGCGTACTCACCGCCCGTTACCTCGGCCTGACCCCGGCCGAGGGCACGCTCTTCCAGCTCGCCACGGGAGCGGTCTCGCGGCTCGGCACCGAGCACGGCAATCCGGTGATCACGGCGTGGAACGTGACATTGCCCGAGAGTCTGTTCCCCCGGACCGTTCCGGACACCCCGGAGCGGGACTGACCGAACGGGGGCTCGGCCGTTCCACATCTCGCCGGACGCCCGGCATGCGGACGGCCGGCGCCTCGGAGCGAGACACCGGCCGCCCGCGCGACCTGGAGCGGGCCGAGGATCAGGAGAGCAACTCCACCTCCGCCAGGCTCCCTTCACCCGCGAACACCAGGCGGTAGTGCGCGTACGAGCCCGGAGCGCGCACCGAGAACACCCTTGTCTGCCTGTCCCAGGCGAACGACTGGCCCGACCGCTTGTCGAGGTCCTTCCACGTCGTGCCGTCCGACGAGCCCTGCAGGACCCAGCCGGTCGGGGCCTTGGCCGCCGCGCTCGATGTCAGCGTGTACTGGGCCGCGTTCACGGCCGAGGGCACCGGCAGGTCCACCGAGGCGACCGTGGCAGAGGTGGCCGAGGTGTTGTCGAACAGGGCGCCCGCGCCCTTCAGCACGTCCGCCTTCGGCGTCGCCACGCTGTCGTCCGTGGTGATCGAGACCGGCGCGGCATCCTTGCCGGTGCCCCACGACGAAGGCTTCGCACCCATGTCGAAGTCCAGGACGCCGCCCTTGGCCAGCAGGTCGTGCGGCAGTGAAGTCGAGGTCCACTTCTTGCCGTCGACCCTCAGGCCCTGCACGTAGATGTTCTTCGCGCTGTTCTTCGGCGCCCTGACGACCAGATCGCGGCCGTTCTCCAGATGGACCGTGGCCTTCGTGAACAGCGGCGAGCCGATCGCGTACTCGCCGCTGCCCATCACGAGCGGATAGAAGCCGAGCGAGGAGAAAAGGTACCAGGCCGACTGCTCGCCGTTGTCCTCGTCACCGTGGTAACCCTGCCCGATCTCGCTGCCCGTGTAGAGCCGGCCCAGTACCTCACGGACCTTCTCCTGTGCCTTCCAGGGCTGCGAGGCCGCGTCGTACATGTAGGTGACATGGTGTGCGACCTGGTTGCTGTGGCCGTACTGCCCCATCCGTACGTCACGCGCCTCCGTCATCTCGTGGATGACACCGCCGTACGAGCCGACGAACTCGGGGCCCGCCGTCTCCGGAGTGGCGAAGTAGGTGTCGAGCTTCTTCGCCAGGCCGGCGCGCCCGCCGTAGAGATTCGCCAGGCCTCGGCTGTCCTGCGGGGCCGTGAAGGCGTAGCCCCAGCCGTTCGTCTCCGTGTAGTCGTAGCCCCAGACCCGAGGGTCGTACCGGTCCGCGGGGAGCCGCCAGTCGCCCTTGGCGTCCTTGCCCTGGAAGAAGCCCACCTTGCTGTCGAAGAGACCGACGTAGTTGCGGGCGCGGTTCAGGAAGTACTCGGACTCCTCCTTGTACCGCTCCTTCTGCGTCTTCTTGTAGAGCGCCCGGCCCATCTGCGCGATGCCGTAGTCGTTGAGGTAGCCCTCCAGCGACCAGGACAGGCCCTCGTGCGTGGAGGTGTCGGCGTAACCGACGAACGGGGACGTCTGCATGCCCTTGCGGCCGACGCCCGAGGACGGCGGGACCACGGTGGCGTTCTTCAGTGCCGCGTCGTACGCCGCCTCGGCGTCGAACTTCACGCCCTTGACGTAGGCGTCCGCGAAGGCGACGTCCGAGGAGGTGCCGGTCATCAGGTCGGAGTAGCCGGGGGACGACCAGCGGGAGATCCAGCCGCCGTCCTTGTACTGCTGGACGAAGCCGTCCACCATCTCGCCGGCCCTGTCCGGCGTGAGGAGGGAGTACGCGGGCCACGTCGTGCGGTAGGTGTCCCAGAAGCCGTTGTTGACGTACACCTTGCCGTCGACGATCTTCGCCCCCGTGTGGGTCGGGGTGTCGGAGCCGACCTGCGGGGAGAAGGGGCTGGCGTACTTGTCCTTGCCGTCGACCGTCTCGAAGCCCGAGTTCGGGTACAGGTAGAGCCGGTACAGGCTGGAGTAGAGCGTGGTCAGCCGGTCGGTCGTGGCACCCTCGACCTCCACCTTGCCCAGGATGTCGTCCCAGGCCCGCTGCGCCCGGTCCTCGACCCGTCCGAAGGAGCGGGAGGCGGGGATCTCGGCGGCGAGGTTCCGCTTCGCCTGGTCGACGCTGATCAGCGAGGTCGCCAGGCGCAGCTCGACCGTGCGGTCCTTGCCGGCGTCGAAGCGGAGGTAGCCCGTGACGTCGTCGCCCCCGCCGCCGGACAGCTTGCCGCTCGCGGTGACCGGCGCGTCGAAGACGCCGTGGACGAAGAGGCGGGTGGCGCCGGTCGAGCCGCCGCTCTTCACATCGGAGTAGCCGGTGAAGGAGCTGGTCCCCGGGTCCAGGGTGAGCCCGCCGTCGTTGGAGACGTTGTCGAAGACGACGCTCGCGTCGGCACCGGGGTAGGTGAACCGCATCCGGGCCGCGTGGTCGGACGGTGTCATCTCCGCCTTGAGGCCGTTGTCGAATGTCACACCGTAGTAGTGCGGCTTCGCCGTCTCGTTCTCGTGGTGGAACGGCAGGGCCCGCGCCTTGCGGGAGGCGTCCGGGGTGCCGGGGACCACCGACGGCATCAGCTGGAAGGTCTGCCGGTCGCCCATCCAGGGGCTCGGCTCATGGCTGGCACTGAAGGCCTGGAGGGTGGGCAGGTTGTCATCGTTGTTGCCGCGCGCGTAGTCGTACAGCCAGCTGGTCGATCCGGCGTTGGTGACCGGCGTCCAGAAGTTGAAGCCGTTCGGGAGCGCGGTGGCGGGGAAGTTGTTGCCGCGCGAGAAGGAACCGCTGGAGTTGGTGCCGCGGACCGTCGACGCGTAGTCGGAGAGGTGCGCGCGGCGCTTCTCGGGCGCCTTCGGGGCGATCTTGATGTCGTCGATCCAGCCCTGGAACTTCGACGGACCCTTGGGTGAGTCGTACGCCACCAGAATCCGGTCCACGGTCCTGCCCGCGGCGACCGTTCCGATCGCCGACTCGACCTTGTTCCACTGGTTGACGTAGAGCCGCTTGGCATCGGCCTGACCCTGCGGGGTCAGCAGGCCGCCGTTGCTGTCGGTGGCCCGCAGATCGCTCAGGTACGTGCCGTCCGTGAACGCCAGGTCCACCGAGACGTGCGTGGCCGGGTAGGAGAGGTCCGTCTCGCCCATCTGGGGGTAGATCAGATAGGAGAGTGAGGTGTCACGGGTGACAGCCGTGTTCACATCGAAGATCTTGTTGTACGAGTAGGCCCGGCCGTCCGCCTTGTGCGTGCCGGCGTACCGCAGGGCCTTCCTGCCGGTGAAGCCCGCACCCGACTTGGCGGTGGGGGAGCCGGACGGGCCGCGGTCGACCTGGCTGCGCATCGATTCCGGCGCCGGGGCCGAGGTGCCGCCGTCGGAGAACTGGACGTCGGCGAGCTGGGTCGCGTCGGAGGCGCCGTTGTTCTTCGTGATCTGCAGCCGGAAGTGCTGGTAGGCCGCGTCCGATGTGAAATCGTACGACTTCGTCTGGAACCGCTCGGTGAAGCTCTGGCCGGTCCGGGAGTCGAGGTCCTTCCAGTCCTTGCCGTCCGTGGAGCCCTGCAGGGTCCAGTCCTTCGGGTCGCGTTCGTCGTGATCGTTGGCCGAGGTCAGCGCGTAGGTCACGACCTTGACCGGTTCGACGAGATCGAACTCGACCCAGCCGGTGGGTGCGAAGGTCAGCCACTTGGTGCCCGACTCCCCGTCGACCAGGTTCTCCTTCACCTCCCCGCCGCCGGTGTTCTCGCCACTGGCACGGACGTCTGTCACCTTGTCGGTGACATTGCCCGGTATTCCAGTGGAGAATCCGCCGTCGACACCCGATGACCGCTTCTTTCCGTCAGGGCCTTCTTCGACGGTGTTGCGCCATTCCGGTTGCTTTTCGTCCGCTTCGAATGACGAGCTGAATGTCCGTTCACCCGAGGTGCTTTGGCGCTTTTCGCCTGTCCCGGCCGACTGCGCGGCGGCCGCGGTGGGGGCTGTCACGACCAGAACCAGTGAAGCCGCGACCAGTGCGGCCGTACGGCTTTGTCTCCTGCGAGAACCATGTCGGGGCTGCATGCGGAGCCAATCCTCCCGAGGAAGTGCGATTGGACAACGTTGTCAGGGACGCGCAAGGTCCAGTAGGGAGCCAAGTGGCGTGATGTGTCAAGGGCGTTGAGTGTGAACCGCCAGTCGAATCGACCGTAATGCGGAAATCGTTACACCCGGACGGAGGCGCACGGGGTCCAGGTATCCGCGAGGTCTCAACTCGGGAAAGACTGCTGCTCGACCTTGCATTCGATCTTGCTCAGTCGGGCGCAAGTGGACTATACCTGTCGGCGTCTGCACAGCCGTTTCCGGCGCCGCGGACAAGGGGGACACGGGGGAACGGTCACGGGGCACAACAAGTGCATCCGCTGCCCGATCTCCCGAAGCCCCCCACTGCACATGGCTAGCCTGAGATCAGCACTACCCAAGCGCAACTGACCGCGGTGGCGGGGCCCTTCGCCTGAGGCGAATATCGACGGGCGACCGGTACACACCGCCTGAGTCCTGGAGAAGGCGAGGACTTGAGCATGGGATCCACCTCCGCCCACAAGAATGAGGGCCTCGGCCGTCGCGATGTGATCAAGCGATCTGCCGCGCTCGGCCTGCTCACCGTTCCCACGATGGGTTTCCTGTCGTCGTGTGCGAGCAGCGACAGCGGCAGTGACAAGAAGGTCGAGAAGGGCAAGGTCAGCAAGACGAACCCGCTCGGCGTCAACGAGACGGCCCCCCTCGAGGTGGTCATCTTCGACGGCGGCTTCGGCCAGCAGTACGCGATCGACGCGGAGAAGAAGTACAACGCGGCGTTCCCGAAGGCCCCGAAGGTCAAGCACGTCGCGACCCAGAAGATCCAGTCGCAGCTGCAGCCGCGCTTCAACGGCGGCACCCCGCCGGACCTGATCGACAACTCCGGTGCCGAGCAGATGGACATGGGTGTCCTGGTCGGCAAGAAGCAGCTGGCGGACCTGACGCCGCTGATGGACGCGCCGTCCATCGACGACCCGACCAAGAAGGTCCGCGACACGCTGCGCCCGGGTGTCCTGGAGATGGGTCAGTTCGACGGCGACCCGGTCTGGATCATGTACTACGCGTACACCGTGTACGGCGTCTGGTACTCGCAGACCGCGCTCGACAACCTCGACGCGCAGTACCCCGAGAACTGGGACGACATGCTCGCCCTCTGCGCGAAGGCGAAGAAGAAGGGCATCGCCGGCTGGACGTACGCCGGTAAGTACCCGTACTACCTGCCGTTCTCGCTCTACCCGTTCATCGCCAAGATCGGTGGCCGGGAGGTTCTCGACAAGATCGACAACCTGGAGCCGAACGCCTGGAAGGATCCCGCGGTCAAGGCGGCGTTCGAGGCGTACTACGAGCTGTACCAGAAGGGGTACATCCTCAAGGGCACCCCCGGCCTGACCCACATCCAGTCGCAGACCGAGTGGACCAAGGGCAAGGCGCTCTTCCTCCCGAACGGTTCGTGGGTGGAGAACGAGGCGGCGCCGACCACGCCCAAGGACTTCAAGATGATGGTCGCGCCTCCGTCCAGCCTGGACTCGTCCGACAAGATGCCGTTCGGCACCATCTGGGCCTCCGGCGGCGAGCCCTTCGTCGTCCCGGCCAACGCGAAGAACCCCGAGGGCGGCATGGAGCAGCTGCGCATCATGCTCTCCGAGGAGTCCTCCAAGAACTTCACCAAGCAGGTCAAGTCGCTCAGCGCCTTCAACGGCGGCACCGACGGTCTGACCCTGTCGACCGCCATGCAGTCCGGCGTCGACTCGCTGAAGAAGGCCGGCGACAACGTGGTGAACCCGCGTCTGCAGGACTGGTACGTGAAGCTCCAGAAGGAGCAGATCGGTGTCGCCGGTATCGGCGAGATGATGGCCGGCCGCGCGACCCCTGCGGAAGCCATCAAGAAGATCCAGGCCTTCGCCGACGCGGCGGCCAAGGACCAGTCCATCAAGCACTACAAGCACCAGTGAGCAACCGTCACCAGCGGCGGCACCCGCGGAAAGATCGGGGTCGGTAAACGATGCAGCACGGCAAGTACCGTTTCATCGTGGGATTCTTGGTGGTCCCACTGGCGTTGTACGCGGTCTTCGTCATCTGGCCGTTCATCCAGTCCATCTACTACTCGTTCACGGACTGGACCGGCCTGAGCCCGGACTTCAAGATGGTCGGGTTCGACAACTACACGAGGATGCTGAAGGACGACATCTTCTGGAAGTCGTTGCAGCACAGCGTGTTGCTCGTGCTGCTGCTGCCGCTGGTGACGCTGGGCCTGGCGCTGTTCTTCGCCTTCATGCTCAATGTCGGAGGCCGGCGGCGCAAGAACGCCGCGGTCTCCGGCGTGCGCGGGTCGAGTTTCTACAAGATCGCCTATTTCTTCCCGCAGGTGCTGTCGATCGTCATCGTCGCCCTGCTGTTCCAGTTCGGGTTCAACCCCACCAGCGGGGTGCTGAATTCGACGCTGAAGGCGATCGGTCTGGGATCCGTCCAGCCGGACTGGCTGGGCGATCCGAACCTCGCGCTCATCTGCGTGATGTCGGTCCTGGTCTGGTCGACGGTCGGGTTCTTCGTCGTCCTCTTCTCCGCCGGCATGGCGTCCATCCCGAAGGACTTCTACGAGGCGGCGCTCCTCGACGGCGCCAACCGCTTCACCACGTTCTTCCGGATCACCCTCCCGCTGCTCTGGGACACGGTGCAGTCGGGCTGGGTCTACATGGGCATCCTGGCCCTCGGCGTGGAGGCGTTCACCGCCGTCCAGGTCATGACCGTGGGCCCCGGCGGCCCCGACTACTCGACCACGGTTCTGCCGCTGTACGTGTACCAGACCGCCTTCCGCGACGGACAGGCCGGATACGCGACGACGATCGGTGTCGGACTGCTCATCGTCACCATGGCCTTCGCCGCCATCGTGATGCGACTGGGCCGGCGCGAGCGGCTGGAGTTCTGATGCCGCGACTGACGGGAGACGGCGCCCGGACCTCCAGCAGGCACCACAAGCACCACAGGTCGGCCTCCGTGTCCGGCTCGACAGTACGAGGTGAGTACACGTGAAGACCACTGACACCCCTCCCGCGGCCCCGGCGGCGGAACCGGCCCCCGTGGCCAAATTGCCCGCTCCCGCGGTCAAGGAGAAGAGCAGCGAGGGCCAGGTCCTCAACGTCTTCTCGCACGGTGTGCTGATCATCTGGGCGATCCTGGTCGTCATGCCGCTGCTCTGGGCGGTCATGTCGTCGTTCAAGTCCGACGACTCGATCCTGTCGACGCCGTTGGCGCTCCCCGACAAGCTGCACTTCGACAACTGGTCGCGCGCCTGGAGCCAGGCGCACATGAGCGACTACTTCTTCAACACCGTCGTGGTGGTGGGCTGTTCGCTCGTCGGGACTCTGCTGCTCGGGTCGATGGCGGCGTACGTACTGGCGCGGTTCGACTTCCCCGGCAACCGCTTCATCTACTACCTGTTCATCGGCGGGATGAGCTTCCCGATCATCCTGGCGCTGGTCCCGCTGTTCTTCGTCATGAACAACATGGCCCTGCTGAACACGCGACACGGACTGATCATGGTCTACATCGCGTACTCGCTGCCGTTCACCGTCTTCTTCCTCACCTCGTTCTTCCGGACGTTGCCGACCTCGGTGGCGGAGGCGGCGATGCTCGACGGGGCCTCGCACACCCGGACGTTCTTCCAGGTGATGCTGCCGATGGCGAAACCCGGCCTGATCAGCGTCGGTATCTTCAACTTCCTCGGGCAGTGGAACCAGTACATGCTGCCGACCGTGCTGAACACCGACCCGGACCACCGGGTGCTCTCCCAGGGGCTGGTCGAACTCGCCAACAGCCAGGGGTACAAGGGCGACTGGTCCGGTCTCTTCGCCGGTCTGGTGATGGCGATGCTGCCGGTCCTCGCGGCCTACATCGTCTTCCAGCGTCAGGTCGTGGCAGGGCTCACCGCGGGTGCGGTGAAGTAGCACCCGTAGCCCCTGTACGGACCCGAACCGCCCGCCGGCCACGCGCCGACGGGCGGTTCGCCGTGTGCGGAAGACCGCCCAGGTGAGGGCACGGTGCTCATCCGAGGCTTCGCATGCTCAAGGTCTTGACGGGGAGTACCCCAAAACGGTCAGCTTAGAGTTCACATGTTAGAGAAAACGGCAGGAGTGAGAGAGTCGATGGAGACTCCGGGGTCGCAGACATCTCTGCATCGCGCCAACCTTGAGCGGGTCGTGCGCGCGGTGCGCATGGCCGGTTCGCTCACGCAGGCGGAGATCGCACGGAGCACCGGCCTGTCAGCGGCCACCGTCTCCAACATCGTTCGCGAACTGAAGGACGGCGGCACGGTCGAGGTGACCCCCACCTCGGCCGGCGGCCGCCGGGCCCGCAGTGTCTCGCTCAGTGGCGACGCCGGCATCGTGGTCGGTGTCGACTTCGGGCATACGCATCTGAGGGTGGCGGTCGGCAATCTCGCCCACCAGGTGCTCGCCGAGGAGTCCGAGCCGCTGGATGTCGACGCCTCGTCGGCCGAGGGGTTCGGCCGGGCCGAGCGGCTGGTCAGACGGCTCATCGAGACGACCGGGATCAGCCCGGAGAAGGTGATCGGGGTGGGCCTCGGTGTACCCGGCCCGATCGACGTCGAGTCCGGCACGCTGGGCTCCACGTCGATCCTGCCGGGCTGGACGGGCATCAACCCCGGCGAGGAGCTCGCGGGCCGGCTCGGGGTGCCGGTGTACGTCGACAACGACGCCAACCTCGGGGCGCTCGGCGAACTGGTGTGGGGGAGCGGCCGGGGGGTCAGGGACCTCGCCTACATCAAGGTCGCCAGCGGGGTCGGGGCCGGTCTGGTGATCGACGGGCACATCTACCGGGGGCCGGGCGGCACGGCCGGTGAGATCGGGCACATCACGCTCGACGAATCGGGCCCGGTGTGCCGCTGCGGCAACCGGGGATGCCTGGAGACCTTCACGGCCGCGCGCTACGTGCTGCCGCTGCTCCAGCCCAGTCACGGGCCCGACCTCACCATGGAACGGGTGGTCCAGCTGGCCCGTGAGGGCGATCCGGGCTGCCGTCGGGTGATCGGGGACGTCGGACGGCACATCGGCAGCGGGGTGGCCAATCTCTGCAATCTGCTCAACCCCAGCCGGGTGGTGCTCGGCGGTTCGCTCGCCGAGGCGGGCGAGTTGGTGCTCGCGCCGATCCGCGACTCGGTCTCCCGCTACGCCATTCCGAGCGCCGCCCGGCAGCTCTCGGTGCTGCCCGGAGCGCTCGGCGGCCGGGCCGAGGTGCTGGGTGCGCTGGCGCTGGTGCTGAGCGAGATGGGGGATTCAACCCTTTTGGAAAGCACCTTGTCGACGGCCACCCCTGCCTTCACTTAGATAACGGATGGCACCGTTGTCATCTCGTTAAGGATTTACTCCTTGACGCTGACGTCGGGGCCGAGTTGACTTCCAGCCACCTCGGCCGCGACGTCGCGGCCTCGTCAGGGAGGCAACCCGCATGAACGCAACGACGCGACGCATCGTCATGGGCACGGCCGCAGTTTCCATGGCCGTCTCCCTCGCCGCCTGTGGCAAGGCGGGGGGTGACGACAAGGCCGGCAGCGGTGGCGACGGCAAGTCCATCGGCCTGCTGCTGCCGGAGAACAAGACCACCCGTTACGAGACGTTCGACCGCCCCATCATCGAGGCGAAGGTCGCGCAGCTGTGCGGCGACTGCAAGATCAAGTACAGCAACGCCGCTCAGGAGAGCGACACCCAGAAGAAGCAGTTCGACGCGCTCATCACCCAGGGTGTGAAGGTCATCATCCTGGACTCCGTCGACTACAAGGCCACCAAGTCCTGGGTGCAGCAGGCGGCGAAGAAGGGCGTCAAGGTCGTCGCGTACGACCGCCTCGCCGAGGGCCCGGTCTCCGCGTACGTGTCGTACGACAACGAGAAGATCGGCCGCCTCCAGGGCGAGGCCCTGGTCAAGGCGCTCGGCGCCAAGGCCAAGGAGAGCAACGTTGTCATGATCAACGGCTCGCCGACCGACCCGAACGCCCCGTTCTTCAAGAAGGGGGCGCACACCGTCCTCGACGCCCAGGTCAAGAAGGTCGTCTACGAGCAGGACATCCCGGACTGGTCGCCGGACGAGGCCAACAAGAAGATGGGCGCGGCCATCGACTCCCTGGGCAAGAACGGCTTCCAGGGCGTCTACTCCGCGAACGACAGCATGGCCGGCGGCATCATCACGGCACTGAACAAGCAGGGCATCAAGGTCCCGGTCGGCGGCCAGGACTCCGAACTCGCCGGTCTGCAGCGCATTCTCAAGGGCGACCAGTCCTTCTCGATCTACAAGCAGATCAAGCCCGAGGCGGAGACCACCGCCGAGATCGCGGTCAAGCTCCTCAAGGGCGAGAAGATCGACGAGCTGACCCCGACCAAGGTCGACAGCCTCTCCGGCGAGTTCAAGGGCATCCCGGCCCGGCTGTACGACGCGCAGGTCGTGACCAAGGAGAACATCGCCGGCACGATCATTGCCGACAAGGTCTACAAGGCCGCGGAGATCTGCACGCCCGAGTACAAGGCGGCCTGCGAGGCAGCCGGTATCAAGTAGGACCCGCCCGTCGGCCGGTCCTTCCGACACCCTCGGGCAGTGCCTCCGGGCCTCCCAGCCGGTCCGGCGCCCGCTCCGTCAACGCCCCGCAAGCTGGGGGCGGGCGCCGGACTCCTCCTTGCGCACCTCTGCGCTCAGTACCATCATTCCCGCCGGTCAGGCGGTGAAGGAGATGATTCACGTGTCCGCTACGCCTGTGCTGGCGTTGCGCGGAATCTCCAAGCGGTTCGGCGCCGTTCAGGCGCTCACCGACGTGAACCTGGAGATTCACTCGGGCGAGGTCGTCGCCCTGGTCGGCGACAACGGCGCCGGCAAGTCGACCCTCGTCAAGACCATTTCGGGTGTCCACCCGATCGACGACGGCGTCATCGAGTGGGAGGGCGCGGCGGTACGCATCAACCGGCCCAACGACGCCCAGGATCTCGGAGTCGCCACCGTCTACCAGGACTTGGCGCTCTGCGACAACCTCGATGTCGTCGCCAACCTCTTCCTCGGCAGCGAACTGCGCAGGGCGACCGTCCTCGACGAGATCGCGATGGAGAAGCGCGCCAAGGAACTGCTGGACACCCTCTCCATCCGGATCCCGAGTGTCCGCATCCCGGTCGCCTCGCTCTCGGGCGGCCAGCGCCAAGTCGTCGCCATCGCACGCGCGTTGATCGGTGACCCCAAGATCGTCATTCTCGACGAGCCGACCGCGGCACTCGGCGTCGAGCAGACCGCCCAGGTCCTCGACCTGGTCGAGCGGCTGCGCGAGCGGGGCCACGGCGTCATCCTCATCAGTCACAACATGGCGGACGTGCGCGCCGTCGCGGACCGGGTGGCGGTGCTCCGCCTGGGCCGCAACAACGGCGTCTTCGACGTGGCGAGCACCTCCCACGAAGAGATCATCGCCGCGATCACCGGCGCCACGGACAATGCCGTCACGCGTCGCCAAGCGCGCATGGCCACGAAGGAGGACGCGAAGTGAGCGACCTCGCCAAGACCCCCAAGTCTCCCGAGAGCTCCGAGACTTCCGGGGCCCCCGAGAGCACCGCCGGCAAGCCCGGCACACCGGAAGCGGCCGCCGAGCAGTCGGCCGCCCCGGTACCCGCCGTCGACCCGCGTCTGCTCGTCCGCGAGGAGGGCTTCAGGGGTTACTGGTCGGAGTTCACCCGCAAGGTGCGCGGCGGTGAGCTCGGCTCGCTGCCGGTCTTCGTCGGTCTGATCGTCATCGCGATCGTCTTCCAGTTCCAGAACAGCAACTTCCTCTCCGCCAGCTCCGTCGCCAACATCGCGGTCTACAGCTCCGGCCTCGGCATCATGGCGGTCGGCATCGTGTTCGTCCTGCTGCTCGGCGAGATCGACCTCTCGGTCGGTTCCGTCGCCGGCGTCGGGGCGGCCGTCTGGGCCGTTCTCAATGTCAGCCACGGCTGGAACGAGTGGCTCGCGATCACCGTCGCCGTGCTCTCCGGAACGGCTCTCGGCGCGCTGCACGGTTTCTTCTTCGCCAAGATCGGCGTACCGGCGTTCGTCGTCACCCTGGCGGGCTTCCTCGGCTGGAGCGGTCTTCAGGACTGGATGATGGGCGGGGAGGGCTCGATCAACACCCCGTCCGGCAGTGTCGTCGAGAACCTCACTAACTACTTCTTCGAGGACAAGGCCGCCGGCTACGGACTCGCCCTGGTCGCGGTCCTCGCGTACGCCGCCTCGCTCCTGGTGGACAGCAGGCGCCGCAAGACCGCGGGTCTGCCCGCCCGCCCCACCGGCGAGGTCGTGCTGCGCACCGCCGTCGTCGCGATCCTGTGCTTCGTCGTCGCGTACGTCCTGAACGAGCCCGAGGGCGCCCGTGGACTGCCGCTCGCCCTGGTGCTCTTCCTCGCCGTCCTGGTCGCCGCGGACTTCGTCGCCCGGCGCACGACCTTCGGCCGCCAGGTCTTCGCGGTCGGCGGCAGCCCGGAGGCCGCCCGCCGCGCAGGCATCGACGTCGACCGGGTCCGGATCATCGTCTTCGCCCTGTCCGGCACGCTCGGCGCCTTCGGCGGCCTCTTCATCGCCAGCCTCTCCGGCGGCGCCACCAAGAGCGTCGGCGGCGGCAACACGCTGATGCTGGTCATCGCGGCCGCCGTCATCGGCGGCACCAGCCTCTTCGGGGGCCGGGGCAAGGTCTGGTCCGCGCTGCTCGGCATGATCGTGATCCAGTCGATCCAGCAGGGCCTGAACATGATCGGTATGGCCAACGCCATCCAGTACATGATCACCGGCGCGGTGCTGCTGGCCGCCGTGGTCATCGACTCGGTCTCCCGTCGCACCCAGAAGAGCGCAGGTCGCGCGTAACATCCCGGCCGCCCGGTCCTGTGCCCGGCACCCCGCGCGGTGCCGGGCACAGCCGTGTCCGTGTGTGCGCACGGAGCCCCGGCCGTGTACCGGGTACGTCCCGAAGGCCCCGCCCGCCGACTCCGCGCGGGAACGGAACATTAGACTCATCGGATCGGCATGCTCGACCAGCTCGAACGCAAGGAGGAACGGGTGGCTCTGCTGACCCGCATCGGTGGACCGCGTGACCTGGACCGGCTCACTCCCGAGCAGCTGGACCAGCTCGCCGAAGAGATCCGGACCTTCCTGGTCGACGCCGTTTCGAAGACCGGCGGCCATCTCGGCCCCAACCTGGGTGTGGTCGAGCTGACCATCGCCCTGCACCGCGTCTTCGATTCGCCGAAGGACAAGGTGCTGTTCGACACCGGTCACCAGAGCTATGTGCACAAGCTCCTCACCGGCCGCCAGGACTTCTCGAAGCTCAAGAGCAAGGGCGGCCTTTCCGGCTATCCCTCCCGCGCGGAGTCCGAGCACGACGTCATCGAGAACTCGCACGCCTCCACCGTGCTCGGCTGGGCCGACGGCCTCGCCAAGGCGAATGAGGTACTGGGCAAGGACGACCACGTCGTCGCGGTCATCGGTGACGGCGCGCTCACCGGCGGTATGGCCTGGGAGGCGCTGAACAACATCGCCGCCGCCAAGGACCGCCCGCTCGTCATCGTCGTCAACGACAACGAGCGCTCCTACGCACCGACCATCGGCGGCCTCGCCAACCACCTCGCGACGCTGCGCACCACCGACGGCTACGAGCGCTTCCTGGCCCGCGGCAAGGACATCCTGGAGCGCACCCCCGTCGTCGGGAAGCCGCTCTACGAGACGCTGCACGGCGCCAAGAAGGGGCTGAAGGACTTCATCGCCCCGCAGGGCATGTTCGAGGACCTCGGCCTGAAGTACGTCGGTCCCATCGACGGCCACGACATCGAGGCCCTGGAGTCCGCCCTCCAGCGCGCCAAGCGCTTCGGCGGGCCCGTCATCGTGCACTGCCTCACGGAGAAGGGCCGCGGCTACACCCCCGCGCTGCTCGACGAGGCCGACCGCTTCCACGCCGTCGGCAAGATCCACCCCGACACCGGCCTCCCGGTCGCCACCTCGGGCCTCGACTGGACCTCCGTCTTCGGCGAGGAGATGGTCAAGCTCGGCAAGGAGCGAAAGGACATCGTCGCGATCACCGCGGCCATGCTCCAGCCGGTCGGTCTGACCAAGTTCGAGAAGGAGTTCCCGGACCGGATCTACGACGTCGGTATCGCGGAACAGCACGGCGCGGTCTCCGCGGCGGGCCTGGCCACCGGCGGACTGCACCCCGTCTTCGCGGTGTACGCCACCTTCCTCAACCGCGCCTTCGACCAGGTCCTGATGGATGTCGCGCTGCACAAGTGCGGTGTGACCTTCGTCCTGGACCGGGCCGGTGTCACCGGCACCGACGGCGCCTCGCACAACGGCATGTGGGACATGTCGATCCTGCAGTGCGTGCCCACGCTCCGGATCGCCGCACCGCGCGACGCCGACCAGGTCCGCGCCCAGCTGCGCGAGGCCGTCGAGGTCGACGACGCACCGACCGTGGTGCGCTTCTCCAAGGGCGCGGTCGGCCCTGCCGTCAAGGCCGTCGGCCGGGTCGGCGGGATGGACGTCCTGCGTGAGCCCGGCACCGCCCGGCCGGACGTCCTCCTGGTCTCCGTCGGGGCGCTGGCCCCGATGTGCCTGGAGATCGCCGATCTGCTGGATGCCCAGGGCATCTCGACGACGGTCGTCGACCCGCGCTGGGTCAAGCCGGTCGACGAGGCCATGGCCCCGCTCGCCGAACAGCACCGGGTCGTCGTCACGGTGGAGGACAACAGCAGGGCCGGGGGCGTGGGCTCCGCCGTCTCCCAGGCGCTGCGCGACGCCGGGGTCGACGTACCGCTGCGTGATTTCGGCATCCCGCCGCGCTTCCTCGACCACGCCTCCCGCAAGGAGGTCCTGGCCGAGATCGGGCTGACCGCACCGGACATCGCCCGCCAGGTCACCGGCCTCGTCGCCAAGCTGGACGGCCGCTACGAGACGGTCGCGGACAGTGAGGCCGTGATCGAACCCGTCCGCGACTGACCCGCGGAGCGCGGGTCCGTACGAGCGACCAGCGTTACGGCCGATGGGCCGGTCGGCCATCCCAAGGGTGGTCCGACCGGCCCATTCGTGTGAAATTTCCCGATAGCGGCCCTTCGCCGCCGGGGCGGTCCCAATCATGGCGTTCACGACGAGTGCGTGGAGGTACGCCGGTGACTGCCCAGCAGGACACACCACCCAGCAGGGACGGACTGTTCCGGACCAAGACGGTCGAGCAGTCCATCCGCGACACCGAGGAGCCGGAGCACGCACTCAAGAAGTCCCTCTCCGCGCTGGACCTCACGGTCTTCGGAGTGGGCGTCATCATCGGCACCGGCATCTTCGTGCTCACCGGCAAGGTGGCCAAGGAGACCGCGGGGCCCGCCACCGCCCTCGCGTTCGTGGTCGCGGGCATCGTCTGCGCCCTGGCCGCGCTCTGTTACGCCGAGTTCGCCTCCACCGTCCCCGTCGCCGGCTCCGCCTACACCTTCTCGTACGCCTCGCTCGGCGAACTCGTCGCCTGGATCATCGGCTGGGACCTGGTGCTGGAGTTCGCGCTCGGCACGGCAGTGGTGGCGGTCGGCTGGTCCGGCTACGTCCGCTCTCTGATGGACAACTTCGGCTGGACCATGCCCGAAGTGCTCTCCGGAACGGATGTGGCGAAGGGATTCGGCTTCGACATCCTGGCCTTCGCGCTGGTGCTCGTGCTGACCGTCGTGCTGGTGCTCGGCATGAAGCTCTCCGCCCGGGTCACGACGATCGTGGTCGCCATCAAGATCGCCGTGGTCCTGATCGTCATCGTCGCCGGGCTGTTCTTCGTCAAGGCCGCGAACTACTCGCCCTTCGTCCCCGAGCCGCAGCCGCAGCCTTCCGGTTCCGGCCTGACCGCGCCGCTGATCCAGCTGATGTTCGGCTACGCCCCGACGAACTTCGGCGTCATGGGCATCTTCACCGCCGCCTCCATCGTCTTCTTCGCCTTCATCGGCTTCGACGTGGTGGCCACCGCCGCCGAGGAGACGAAGGTTCCGCAACGTGACATGCCACGTGGCATCCTCGCCTCGCTCTTCATCTGCACCGTGCTCTACGTGGCCGTGTCGCTGGTGGTCACGGGCATGCAGCACTACAGCGACCTGTCGGTCGAGGCTCCGCTGGCCGATGCCTTCAAGGCCGTCGGCCAGCCCGTCTACGCCGGGTTCATCAGCTTCGGAGCCGCCATCGGCCTCACCACGGTCTGTCTGATCCTGCTGCTGGGCCAGACCCGGGTGTTCTTCGCGATGAGCCGTGACGGGCTGCTCCCGAGGTTCTTCTCCGTGACCCACCCGCGCTTCCGCACCCCGTACCGCCCGACCATCCTGCTCGGCGTGGTCATCGCGATCGTCGCGGGCTTCACGAGCATCAACGAACTGGCGACGCTCGTGAACATCGGCACGCTCTTCGCCTTCGTCGTCGTCGCGCTGGGCGTCATCGTGCTCCGCCGGACCCGCCCCGACCTGCACCGCGCGTTCCGCACCCCCTGGGTGCCGCTGCTCCCGATCCTCTCGGTGGCGGCCTCGGTCTGGCTGATGCTGAACCTGCCGTCCGAGACCTGGCTGCGGTTCGCCGTCTGGATGCTCATCGGCGTGATCATCTACTTCGCGTACGGGCGCGGACACAGCCGGATCAACGTCCCGGTCGGCCGGGGCCAGGACCTCCCGCCCGGATCACGCGGGGCGGCCTGATCCGGACTGAGGACCTCAGGGGGTGCGCGGCGGCGGCAGGGGCCGCACCGTACGGGGGCCCATGCACCGCGCCCCGTACTCCGCCACCCGCCGCCGCAGCTCGCGGTCGGCGGTGACGACGACACAGGCGCGTTCCCCCCGGGCCCCGGTCAGCTCCACGATCAGGTCGTCGCCGCTCCGGGATGCCGATTCCACCCGCACCCCGGGCACCGATCCGATGCCGCGAGCCGCGCCCTCGACGACCAGCACCAGCTCGACGGGGCCGGGACACCCCGGCAGACCGGCGGCGGCGAACGGGACCAGGGAGTCCCGCAGCCGTTCGGCCGCTCCACGCCGGTCCCGCCACCAGCCGTCGGGGACGGACCCGACCACGTTGGCCGCGTCCACGATCACGAGGGTCCGTTCGGTCGGCATGCCGGAAGCGTGTCACGGACCGGCCGCCGCCGCCCCGTCAGCCGCCGGTGGCGGGGGACTTCTTCGCCGACTCCGGGATCGCGCCGTCGTTGCGGATGGCCTTCCACAACTCACCGGCCTGGGGCTGGGCCGCCACCACCCGGTTCGGGTCCTGCTTGTCGTACGCCACCGGAAGCATGATCGTTTCCATGGTGTTCGGGTTCACGCCGTTCATCGACCGGCCGAAATCCGCGAGGGACGTCAACGAGGCGAGCCCGGAGTCGGTGGTCAGCGACTTGGTGGCGGAGTCGGCGATCTTGTACGACTTGGTCGGACTGCCCAGCAGGTCCTGCGACTTGACCTCGCTCAGCAGGGCGAGCAGGAACTGCTGCTGCAGACCGATCCGGCCGAGGTCGCTGCCGTCCCCGATGCCGTGCCGGGTCCGGACGTACGCCAATGACTGGGTGCCGTCGAGCTTGTGCGTCCCCTTGGTGAGGTGGAGACCGGAGGACTTGTCGTCGATGTCCTGCGGTACGTCGACGGTGACGCCGCCTATCGCGTCGACCAGATCCTTGAACCCGGCGAAGTTGATCTCCAGGTAGTGGTCGATCCGGACCTTGGACATCTTCTCGACGGTCTTGACCACACAGGCCGGGCCGACCTGGGAGTAGACGGAGTTGAACATCACGCGGTTCGCCGGCGGCACCGTCGAGCCGTCGGCCTTCGTGCACTCGGGCCGGGTCACCAGGGTGTCACGGGGTATGGACACGGCGACGGCCTCGGTGCGGCCCTCGGGTATGTGCACCACCATCGCGGTGTCGGACCGGGCGCCGCTGACGTCACCGCCGCCGCCCAGTTTCTTGTTCTCGGCGCCGGCCCGCGAGTCCGAGCCGAGAACCAGCAGGTTCTGACCACTGGTCGGCAGCTTCTCGGGCCGGTCGTCGCCGAGCGCCTTGTCGATGTCGACGCCCTTGATGTTCCCGTCGAGGCGGCTGTACAGCCAGTAGAGGGTGCCGCCGGCGGCGAGCACCAGGACGAGCAGGCTGATCAGCACAATGCGGCCGGTACGGCGCCGAGGGCGTCCGCTCCCGGCGTCCTTGCTGCGCCCCTTCTTGCGCGAATCGGCCCGCCGTGACGGGTGCGGGCCGGGGGGAACGACGTCATGGCTCATCCTGCGAGTCCCTTGATCTCGTGGCCGCGGAAGGGCCGATGGGGCTGGGGACTCGGGTGGGGCCGGTCCACGCATGTGGGGGGCTGAGCGTGCACTATAGACAGGTTTTCGAATCTTGTGTAATCCTTCGCGCAATCTTCAACTCCGGAATCGAATTGTTATTCCTGTCCGTGAGAGGGCGGTTGTCCGGCGGGCTCCCCTCCGACGCCGGGGGGAGCGCTGGTTCCCGGGGCGAACCAGGAATCTATGATGGGTGGGTTCGGCCCCTTGCGTGCCGGAGCGCCGAAACGGCCTCCGATGCCGGGGCCGAGGAACCATGGGGAAGGACGACTTCACGTCATGCCGGTCAGATCCAGGCGCGCTGCCCGGGAAAGGGCCCCGATTCCGGGCGCCGACGTCCACGACGCAGGCAGGGAGCGAGCGGCGCGGGCGACTGCCGACGGCCGCTGGCTCGTGCTCGGCAAGGACGGCAGGCTCACCGCCTACGCGCTCTGCGACGAGGGAATGCTCCGCTGGACGGAGGTCCGTCCCGGCGGCCCCGACTGGAAGGGACCGGACCTCTTCCCGGCGGCCGGCCTGACCCGGCTGTCGGTGACTCAGGGCCCCGACGGTTTCGTGCACTTCACCGGACGTCGCACGGTGCGCAAGGACGCGGGACCCGTCGTCGACCTCGTGCATGCCACCCAGTTCCAGTCCGGACGCCCCGTCACCGCGTGGCACTCCCTCGGCAATCCGCACAAGGACCGCGAGAAGGCGGCCCGGCTCGGGGCGCCGACGGCCGTCGTCAACGCCGAAGGGCTGCTCCACGTCTTCGTCCGCAACGCCGACGGCAGGCTCGCGCTGCGGCGTGAGAAGCCGGGCGGCACATGGGAGGGCTGGCAGGACCTCAAGGGCGGGCGGCTCCGGGACGGGGCGGCCGTGGCCGCCACCGCCTCCGGACGCGTCGAGGTGCTCGTCCCGGGAGAGGGGCGGGCGATGCGCTGGAGCCAGAACGAGTCCGGCGGCGCCTTCACGCAGGACCAGGACATACCGTTCGCCCAGATCCCGGGCACTGCCTCGGCCCTGGAGACCGCACCGGACAGGGTGACGTACTACTGGGCCGACGAGGCCACCGGCGGTGTCGTCGCACACCGCCCCGGCACCTGGGCGATCCCGCTGAACAGCTCCGCCGCGAACGGCCCCGTGGCGGCGCTGCGCGCCATGCTGGACGGCTACGACTGCACCGTACTGGCCCATCGCGACCCCGAGGGCCAGATCATGCTCACCGCCTGCGGTACGGAGAACGAGGGGGCGGGCGTGTGGTGGTCGCCGACGGGCGAGCGCTGTACGGGCGGACCGGCGCTCGCGTACGACGCGTACGGCCGCGTGGTGCTCGCGCTGATCGGTGAGGACGGCGCTCTGCACATCGCCCGGCAGAACCGTGAGCCGGGCCTGGCGCTGGAACGTTCGGTGCGGGTCTGAGTCGCGAGGACCGCACGGACCGGGGGCACTCACCGCGGTGAGTGCCCCGTTCACGTCCGCGGGCGGATTCATGGCTCAGGAGGCGGACTTCAGGCCGAGCGACAGGTAATTGCTGTCCGTGTAGTACGGGTTGAAGGTCACCGAGCGGCCCTGCGCGGTGGTGACGGTCCGCTTCGGATAGACGTGGATGTGCTTGCGCTGCATGATCTCGTCACCGAACCGCCCCAGCCGCAGCCGGTGCGCCTCGCCCGTCACCGTCAGATTCCCCGGAATGCTCAGCGACAGGTCCCAGATGGTGTCGACGTCGGTCATCCGGTCCGCGTACTGATGGAGATCGAGGGTGAAGACGGCCCCGCCGTCCGAGAACGCGCACGGGATGGTGATGTAGGCGTCCGCGTTCTTCCGGCTCTGCGCGATCGCCTGCGCGCCGTGACCGGCGAGGTCGACCTGCGGACCGCCGGGCACCGAAGGGACCCCGAGAACGTAGCACCGGACGCTGAGATGCGAGCCGTTCGTCTCCACCGACAGCACCTCCGCATGGGCGGGGAACTCGCGCGAGACGATCTGGAGGAAGCCCCCGTCCTCGGAACGCCCGAACGTGCGGAACCGCACCGGGCCTGCCTGGTCCGGGGAGGAGATCAGCGCATTCGCCGACTGCTGGAGCTCGTCGACCTTCACCCGGCGCATGACACCGTCGTCCTCGCGGCGCAGCAGCACGTTCCACGTCCCGGAGGCCAGCCGCAGCTGCGCCGGTACGCAGGCGTACAGGCGCCCGTCGGTCGTCTGCTCGGCCTGCGCCGCCAGCAGCGCCTGCCGCCCGTCCGCCGCGTTGACGCACAGCACGGTGAACCGGCTGCCCGGCGCCCGCGCCGGATCGACCGCGAACTCCAGGTCCCCCGCGGGGGTCGCCCGGCACAGTGCCTCGGGCCGGTAGGCGCGCGCCGTGAGCAGACGCGAAAGGTACGACTCGTACGCCTGCGCCTGCGACTCGTCGCTGTAGTGCCGGGACTTCTCCACCGCGTTCGAGCCCAGTCGTACACGCAGTTCGGCGTCGCTCAGCAGCCGGTCCAGGTTCTCGGCGAACGCGTCCACATCGCCCACGGGCGAGAGCGCGCCGTCCACCCCGTCGGAGATGATCTCGGACGGGCCGTGCGGGCCTGCCGTGCTGAGTACCGGCACACCGCAGGTCATGGCCTCAACGATGGTCAGGCCGAACGTCTCGTCCGTCGAGGTCGAGGTGTGCAGCGCCGCCTTGGCCAGCTCCTCACGCAGCTGGCTCGTGTGCCCCATGAGGAGGATGCGCTCGTTCGCCCCGAGATCGTCGATGAGCCTGCGCAGTTTCGCCTTCTCGTCGCCGCTCCCGTAGATCCGCAGGGTCCAGTCCGGGTGCTTCCCGCCGAGCTGCGCGAAGGCGTTCACGAGCAGGTCGAACCGCTTCCAGTCGACCAGTCGTCCCGACGCCGTGACGATGCGCGAGCCGTGCACGTCGGCCCTCAGGAAGGTGCCGGGGACGGCGTTGGGAATGGCCTGGAACTCCGTCCCGACCGCGCCGTACGCGTCCCGGTGCGTCTGGGCGTCCTTCGCCGTCACGGTGACGAAGCCGTCCAGCCGCGGAATCGCGGCGTCCAGCATCTTCCGCGAGGCCGCGGTCTGGTGGTGGTAGTGCGTGTGCGCCTGACCCAGCGTGATGTACTGCCCGGTCCCCAGAACGGTCAGCAGGGACATCGTGTTGGGGGCGGTGGCGATGACGACATCGGCGTCGCAGCTCTGGAGATAGGCGGCGGCCCGTTCGTCCATCAGCCGGCTGTAGCGGTTCTTGTCGTCGGCCTTGAAACCAGTGCAGTGCTGGGACGCCGTCGCGTGCAGCGGGTTCTCCAGGTCCGGCGAGCCGCCGCGGGTGTCCACGAGCGTGCGCAGAGTGACGCCCGGCCCGAAGTGGAGCGGCGGAACGTCGTGGTACTGGAACAGGCTCACCAGCTCGACGTCGTGCTGCCGGGCCGCGAGCGCGTTGGCCAGCGTCTGGTTGGCGACGGACGTACCCGCCTGTCCGTAGGCGCTGTACATCAGAAAAGCGATCTTCACGCGGGTCCTCCTGGATCCGTGGCCGTGGCGGCTTCAGCTCCGAATTCCGTGGGCGCCGGTCTCCGGTACGGGGTTCAGACGGGTCGGCTCCCGGAGTCGTCGAGCACCTGCGACAGGGCGGACTCGAATGCCGAGCCGGGCGTCGGGGCCGGGCCCGGCCGGCGCACGTCGATCACCTGGCCGGTCATGCCGGAGAGCAGGACGTCGAGCGAGCTGCGCGCGACCTCCCGCGAGGCGAGTGACGAACCGGTGGACTCCCGCCCGGACGCCTCGGTCCGTGCCGCATTCATGCAGTTGACCCGGATGCCGTCCTCGGCCCACTCCTCCGACAGCGCCTGGGTGAGGTTCACCATCGCCGCCTCGACCGAGGAACGGATGCTGTACTCGGCGCGCCCGCGGGTGTAGCCGCCCGAGGTGAAGAGCAGCAGGCGGCCCGCGGTCTCGGCGAGGTACTTGTACGCGGCGCGCGCGATGTTCACCGGGGCGAGGTAGTCGACCCGGAGCGCCTCGCGGATCGTGGCGCCGTCGGTCTCGTCGAGCCGGCCGATCGGGAGGACACTCGCGGTGCTGACGACGTGGTCGATCCGGCCGGTCTCCGCGTACGCCCTGGCGAAGGCCGCCTCCACCTCCTCGGGGTTCTCCGCGTGGATGCCGGTGGCGGAGCGGTCGAGGGCGTACACCCGGGCCCCGTACTCCTCGGCCATGCGCGCGATGTCGGTGCCGATCCCGTACGAGTCGCCGAACACCAGGAGGGTCCGCCCGGCCAACTGCTCTCGGTAGGACGTCTCGGAGCCGTGAGCCGGAGCGGTCGTCGAGGCCAGCTGGAACAGCTTGTCGGCGATGAAGACGTCGACGGGCTGGGTGACCTTCATGTTGTGCTCGTCGCCCATGACCACGTGCACGGGTACGTCGGGCAGGTACTTCACGACGACCGAGCAGTCGTCGGTGGCCCGGAACAGCGGGTCGGCCGCCGCGAGCCCGTACGCCCGGCGGATCGTGGAGAGCCGGAAGCCCTGGGGCGTCTGGCCGCGGCGGAGCCGTCCGCGGTCGGGCACCTCGGTGATGAACTCGCCGTCGTCGCCGTGCGTCCGGGTCACGATCACGGTGTCGGAGGAGGGGATCGCCACATCGACGGCCCGGTGGCGCTCCAGCGCCCGTACGCACTCCTCGACCACGCGTTGCGACAGCAGCGGACGCACCGCGTCGTGGAACAGCAGGTTGCAGTCCTCGTCACCGTCGAGCCCGGCGGCCACCGCCTCGATCGCGAGGTGTGTGGTCCCGCTCCGGGTACTGCCGCCCGCGAGCACCCGGGACACCTTGCGCAGACCGGCCTTCGCGACGATCTTCTCGGCGTCGGCGACATGGTCCGGCGTCATCAGGACCACCACCTCGTCGATGTCCGGGGCGTTCTCGAAGACGTGCAGGGTGTGTTCGAGCATCGACTTCCCGGCGATCTTCAGCAGCTGCTTCGGGGTGGCGAGCCCGATGCGCTGCCCGGTGCCACCGGCGAGGACGACGGCGACGGTACGGCGACGGGAGGCACGGATGGTCAAGGTCTGCTGCTTCCTGTGGGCGGGGCGGGGTGACGGGCGTGCGGCGGCGGGTCTCAGACCTGCTGGTGCGGCTGGGGCTCGGGGAATCCCGGCTGCTCCGGGTACTCGATGGGAAAGTCCCGCAGGCCGCGCAGATAGAGATCGTTCGCGGCGTCGGCGAAGCGCACGGTCGACGGCGGATTGTCCGGCCCGAGCAGATAGTCCTTGAGCTGTTCCCGGTACGGGGCCATGACGTCCTGGTCCAGGGAGAACATCGCGGAGAGCGCCGTCTCCAGGCCGTTGCACTCGGCGTCGAGCAGGTACGAGGCGTACGCCGTGCGCTGCTCGTTGCGGAACTCCGCGTCCGGCAGCCCCTCCAGGTTGAAGATGGCGTACGGCTTGCGGGTGGCCACGAAGTCCGAGACCACGCTCGACATGTCGCCGATCAACAGGTCCGAGTGGTTGAAGCAGTCGTACAGCGTGGGCACCCTGTCCGTGACGACGTGGTGCGCGTCGACGGGCAGCGAGTCCCAGTAGAGGGCGCCCGCCTGGTCGCGGAACTTGCGGATCCGGGTGGTCCGCTCCTCCTCGGTCAGGTCCGGGTACTTCGAGCGGACGCCACGCTCCTGGAGTGCGGCGAGCCGCTTGTCGATACGGGCCAGCCGACGGGCCGCGGTCTTCGAGTCCAGGATCTTCCGGCCGAACCGGCGGGCGTTGTCGTCCTGGAGCAGTGCGATGATGCGCCGGTGCGCGGCCGCGGCGGCGGGGGAGCGGGTGCCGGTCAGCGGGTGCGGCTTGTAGATGATGCGCAGCTGCCGCTCGTGCGCGAGCAGGGTCCGGATGAGGTGCTCGCCCGCCGGGATGACCGAGGTGTAGCAGGCGTCGTCGGTCCAGCCCTCCCACGTGGGGGCGTAGATGACGGTCGGGATCTCCTGGCCGACGGAGCCGGTCCAGCGATGCAGCGGCATCAGCTGGGGCCGGCCGACCTCGACGATCTGGTGGGCGGTGACCGCGTGCTTGATGCGCTCGTAGCGGTCCCGCCCGGCCCGTCCGGCCACCCAGATCTCGTCGAAGACCTTGCTGACGCGGTTGCTGCTGGCGAGCTTGTCGCTGTCGCCGTGACCGATGAAGACGTGCTTGACCTCGTGCCGTTGGAGCATGTGCACGTTCTTGCCGGCGTTGCCCGGGTAGAGCGTCACCCGCAGTTCGGGCATCTCCACACGGGCCAGGTACTCGGCCTTCGGAACACAGATGACCGGTACGGAGGTGGCGTCCAGGTACCTCAGGGTGGCCCGTTCGCGCAGCACGATGACGGGACGCAGATCCAGCGACTCCAGCGACTCCAGCCACATGTTCACCTGGTACATGAAGTCCCTGGAGACGGCGGCGAAGGTGAAGTAGAGCGCGACCTGCGGCCGGTACTGCCGCAGCTGCCAGTTCAGCTCGTCGATGGCGTCGTCGGCCGTGGGCAGGATGAGCGCGTTCCGTGCCCCGGGCAGCAGGACCAGGAAGGCGACGAACGCGAACCAGACCGAGGCGATCCCGCCGTACGTCACGTACTCCCACCGGTCGGTGGCGATCGTGCCGATCGCGCCGCCGACCAGGGGGATGTCCAGGTGCAGCATCTTGCGGACGTGCTTGTTCATCAGGAACGGGTGCGGCAGCCGCCGGATCCCCAGCGCGTCCAGGTCGAGTCCGCGCGTGGTGAAGGGCAGCGCGGCTCGTTCGGACTTGACCCGCTTGAGCAGCGCGCCATAGGCGAGCTGCAGTACGAAGAGCAGCAGCAGCCCCACGGACGTCATCTGGACGACGAACGAGTCGAGGTTGTTGATGGAGCCGCAGAGCGCCAGCAGCAGGAACTGCCGGATCAGGAACCGGATGGTGAGGCCGAAGCGCGAGTCCCGGAGCCGGTCGAGGGCCGAGGACTCGGAGGTGTGCAGGAGCAGGTCGGCCGCGTAGCTGACCGCCGCGGCACAGGCGAAGACGGGCAACGAGGCCATCACCACCGCCGCCAGCATGGCGACGAAGCTGAGCACCAGGGCTGCGGTGATCAGAAAACCCAACGCTGCCTGACGTCGTGCTTTGCCCATGAGCGGCCGACTCCTCCTTCTGTGCCTGGGTGCGGCGCACGGCTGCGTCGCCAGTGCGGACAGGGACTGCCGCACGTCACAGTGGGGGCCGAACCGCGATCGAACATGAGTGCGGACGGTGCGTAAGGAACTTGTGAAGCATCCGACCGAACCTTAGACACTGCTGACGCTTTTGGTGAACTTTCACTGGCTGAAAAGTCGAACATTTGATGTCTGGATACCGAACAGTTATGAACGGATGGGGTGCGCTGTGATCTCCGTTACACCCGCTAGCGTGTTCGGCTGCCACGTCCGTCGATCATGGTTCGCCGTCACGGCTGACACGAGTAGACCGTCAGCTTCCGTCGCCCCGGAGTCTTGACCGAGAAGCCCACACAGAGCCGGGGCTCCGGACCCGGCCGTACGGCGATCCCCTCCGGTTCACGGAAGTCCAGCCCCGGTGCGACGGTCACCTTGCGGCGCCCCGCCGCCCGCCCGCTGCGTACGTCGATCGCCGAAACGTAGGTGTTGCCCCCGGAGGAGGGCGGATTGTCGTCGGCCGCGTCCGTGTAGGGGTTCCCGGTCAGCTGGTAGATGCGATCCCCGTACAGGGCGCAGCCCTGGAACGTCTCGCCGTCCCGCAGCGCGATGTCCCGCACGCGGTGCAGCGGCGCGTACCGTCCGGCGAGGAAGTCCTCCACGCGGTGGACGGCGTAGTGATGGGTCCGGCCGATCCAGTGGCTGACCAGAACGCGGCGGCCTGTCGGATCCAGGGTCGGATGGACCTGGTGGCTGCTCGGCAGCGGGCGGTGGTGCCGTATCCGGGGCGACGCGCTGTCGAGCACCGCACCGTCGTGGAACGGGACACGAGCGACGGCGCGCCCGTACCCGGTCCGCCTGTCCACGTCGGACTCCACCCACAGCAGCACGTTCCCGTCCGACTGCTCCACCCCGAACGAGATCCCGTGACCGAAGCCCCGCAGATGCATGTGTCCGGTCTCCTCGCCCGAGGGGGAGAGCGCCGTCACGCACATGTCACCCGCCAGCCGCCGGGCCCGGCCGCCGAGAGGCCGCTCCTCGTCGGGCAGCCGGACGGAGGCGGGCACGACCTGGAGCGCGTACACCTCGCCGGTCGCACTGCCGAACGCGATCGACTGCGGGCCCGAGACATGGTGCAGCGGGCTCGGCGGGAGCAGTTTCGACGCCGTGTCGATGTCGAACAGTCCGACGGATCCGGCGTGCGGCAGGTCGTCGCCGCCCGCACCGTCACCCGAAGCTCCGCTCAGCAGGACGCCACCGGCCGCCGCCACCGCGGCCCCGCCGCCCGCCAGGAGCAGCGCTCTGCGACTGATGTGGCTTCCGGTGCCCGCCATGCCTGACCGTCCCGCCATCTCTGCTCGGAGAGGGGACGTCGTCCACCTCTGGGGTGAGGTCGGACATTCTGTCATCGCCCCGTCGGGCCCGGACGACCCGGGCAACGCGGACGGAGGGTACGGCCCGTCCACCGGGCCGTACCCTCCGTCGTCGAACTCGCGGTGTTACGCCGGAACGCTCGCCACGCCCTGCGCCAGGAACTTCCTTCCGTTCACCCGCTCCGAGACGCCCTCACGGTCCAGGTACGGCGTGATGCCGCCCAGGTGGAAGGGCCAGCCCGCGCCGGTGATCAGGCAGAGGTCGATGTCCTGGGCCTCGGCGACGACGCCCTCGTCCAGCATCAGACCGATCTCCTGCGCCACCGCGTCCAGGACGCGGTCGCGGACCTGCTCCTCGGACAGGGCGAGGTCGCCCTGCTTGAGAAGCGCGGCGACCTCCGGGTCCAGCTCCGGCTTGCCGGAATCGTAGACGTAGAAGCCGCGCTTGCCGGCCTTGACGACCGCCGCCAGGTTCTCGGAGACGGTGAACCGGTCCGGGAAGGCGCGGTTCAGGGTCTCGGAGACATGCAGACCGATGGCCGGGCCGACCAGCTCCAGCAGCACCAGCGGGGACATCGGCAGACCGAGCGGCTCGATGGCCTTCTCGGCGACCTCGACCGGGGTGCCCTCGTCGATGACGTTCTGGATCTCGCCCATGAAGCGGGTGAGGATGCGGTTGACGACGAACGCCGGGGCGTCCTTCACCAGCACCGCGGTCTTCTTCAGCTTCCGCGCCACGCCGAACGCCGTGGCCAGCGAGGCGTCGTCGGTCTTCTCGCCGCGGACGATCTCCAGCAGCGGGAGGATCGCGACCGGGTTGAAGAAGTGGAAGCCGACGACCCGCTCGGGGTGCCGCAGCTTCGACGCCATCTCGGTGACCGAGAGGGACGAGGTGTTGGTGGCGAGGATCGCGTGCGCCGGGGCGACCGCCTCGACCTCCGCGAACACCTGCTGCTTGACGCCGATCTCCTCGAAGACGGCCTCGATGATGAAGTCGGCGTCGGAGAAGCCCTCCGCCTTGTCCAGCACGCCGGAGACCAGGGCCTTGAGGCGATTGGCCTTGTCCTGGTTGATGCGGCCCTTGCCGAGCAGCTTCTCGATCTCGGCGTGGACATAGCCCACACCCTTGTCGACGCGCTCCTGGTCGATGTCGGTCAGCACGACCGGCACCTCCAGACGGCGGAGGAACAGCAGCGCCAGCTGCGAGGCCATCAGACCGGCACCGACGACGCCGACCTTGGTGACCGGGCGGGCCAGGGACTTGTCCGGAGCGCCGGCCGGGCGCTTGGCGCGCTTCTGGACCAGGTTGAAGGAGTAGATCCCCGAACGCAGCTCGCCACCCATGATCAGGTCGGCGAGGGCCCGGTCCTCGGCGTCGAAGCGGGCGCCCAGGTCGCCGTTCTTCGCCGCGCCGATGATCTCCAGCGCGCGGTACGCGGCCGGGGCCGCACCGTGCACCTTGGAGTCGGCGATGGCCCTGCCGCGGGCGACGGCTTGGTCCCACGCGTCACCCCGGTCGACCTCGGGGCGCTCCACGGTGACCGTGCCGTTCAGCACGTTCGCGGTCCAGATCAGCGACTGCTCCAGGAAGTCCGCACCGTCGAAGAGGGCGTCGGCGATCCCGAGCTCGAAGACCTGCTTGCCCTTGAGCTGGCGGTTCTGGTTCAGCGAGTTCTCGATGATGACGGAGACCGCGCGGTCGGCACCGATCAGGTTCGGCAGCAGCGCGCAGCCGCCCCAGCCGGGAACCAGACCGAGGAAGACCTCGGGCAGCGAGAAGGCGGGCAGCGCCTTGGAGACGGTGCGGTAGGTGCAGTGCAGACCGACCTCGACACCGCCGCCCATCGCCGCACCGTTGTAGTACGCGAACGTCGGGACCGCGAGGCCGGAGAGCCGGCGGAAGACGTCGTGACCGCCCTTGCCGATGGCCAGCGCGTCGTCGTGGTTCTTCAGCAGCTCGACGCCCTTGAGGTCGGCGCCTACCGCGAAGATGAACGGCTTGCCGGTGATCCCGACGCCGGTGATCGCACCCTCGGCCGCCTCCTTCTCGACCTGGTCGACGGCGGCGTTCAGGTTCGCCAGCGACTGCGGTCCGAAGGTGGTCGGCTTGGTGTGGTCCAGGCCGTTGTCCAGCGTGATGAGGGCGAAGCGGCCCGCGCCGGCCGGAAGGTCCAGGTGGCGTACGTGCGCCTGGGTGACGACCTCGCCGGGGAACAGCTCGGCCGCACCCTTCAGAAGCTCAGTGGTGGAACTCACTTGTTGCCTCCGTCTGCCTTGTCGAAGTGCGGGTTCTCCCAGACGACCGTGGCGCCCATGCCGAAGCCGACGCACATGGTGGTCAGGCCGTAGCGGACCTCCGGCTGCTCCTCGAACTGGCGGGCCAGCTGCGTCATCAGACGCACACCCGAGGAGGCCAGCGGGTGGCCGTAGGCGATGGCGCCGCCGTACTGGTTGACGCGCGCGTCGTCGTCGGCGATGCCGTAGTGGTCGAGGAAGGCGAGGACCTGGACGGCGAACGCCTCGTTGATCTCGAACAGGCCGATGTCGTCGATGGTCAGCCCGGCCTTGGCGAGGGCCTTCTCGGTCGACGGGATCGGACCGTAGCCCATGACCTCCGGCTCGACACCCGCGAAGGCATAGCTGACCAGGCGCATCTTGACCGGGAGGCCCAGCTCGCGGGCGACGTCCTCGGCGGCGAGCAGCGAGGCGGTGGCACCGTCGTTGAGGCCTGCGGCGTTTCCGGCGGTGACCCGGCCGTGGGCGCGGAACGGGGTCTTCAGACCCGCGAGGGACTCCAGGGTCGTGCCGGGGCGCATCGGCTCGTCGGCGGTGACCAGGCCCCAGCCCGTCTCACCGGCCTCCGCGTTGGTGCGGCGCACCGAGATCGGCACCAGGTCCTGCTGGATCTTGCCGTCGGCGTATGCCTTGGCGGCCTTCTCCTGCGAGCGGACCGCGTACTCGTCGGCGCGGAGCTTGGTGATCTGCGGGTAGCGGTCGTGCAGGTTCTCCGCGGTCATGCCCATGAACAGGGCGGACTCGTCGACCAGCTTCTCCGACACGAAGCGCGGGTTCGGGTCCACGCCCTCGCCCATGGGGTGGCGGCCCATGTGCTCGACACCACCGGCGACGACGACGTCGTACGCGCCGAAGGCGATGGAGCCGGCCGTCGAGGTGACCGCGGTCAGGGCGCCCGCACACATGCGGTCGATGGAGTAACCGGGGACGGACTGCGGCAGACCGGCCAGGATTCCGGCGGTGCGGCCCAGCGTCAGACCCTGGTCACCGATCTGCGTGGTCGCGGCGATGGCGACCTCGTCGATCCGCGCGGGGTCCAGGTCCGGGTTGCGGCGCAGCAGCTCCCGGATGGCCTTCACGACGAGATCGTCGGCGCGGGTCTCGTGGTAGATGCCCTTCGGGCCCGCTTTGCCGAACGGGGTGCGGACGCCGTCGACGAAGACGACGTCCCGGATGGTACGAGGCACGGTGGCTCTCCTCCAGGGTGCGGGATGGCACTGCTGCGGGGCACGCCCACCGGCGCGCCACCCCCTCATGCTACTTGTGGGTAACCACACTGCCCACCCCTTGCGGCGGGAGCGGCGAAGGTCACATGCGAACGGGGTGGGCGCGGTGGCTGTTTCGCCCCAGAAGTCGGACGGGCCGCAGGCGCCGCGAATGCCGGACGGAGCGGGGACGGGCTGCGGGGCCGGTCGTCGGCGGTGCCGTGAGCGGCAGTCGTGTCGGCAGTGCCGTGAACGGCAATCGCCGGACGGGGCGGAAGAAGAGCCCGTCCGGCGATCAAGGACGCGGTGCGGCCGGAGGTCGCGCAACCTGGCGTGAATACGACCCTCGTCGGCGACCCTCAGGCCGCCGACGTCAGCGCGCGGAACAGGAGCGGGGCCACGTGTTCGATCTGCCAGCGTCGCGCCCCGTAGCCGGTGAGCGCCGTCTCGATGGCGTCCGGGGTCGGGTTCCTGGGCGGCTCCCAGCAGACCCGGCGCACCGTGTCCGGGGTGATGAGGTTCTCCTGAGGCATGTGCAGTCGCTCGGCGAGCTCCGACACGGCGGTGCGGGCGGCCGAGAGCCGGGCCGCGGCCGCCGGGTCCTTGTCGGCCCAGGCGCGGGGCGGCGGCGGACCGGCGACCGTCTGGCCGGGCTGGGGGAGTTCCGAGTCCGGCAGCGCCTTGGCCCGGTCGACGGCCGCCTGCCACTGCTCCAGCTGCCGCCGTCCCATGCGGTGGCCGAACCCGGGCAGGGCGGTGAGCGCGTGGATGTTCGGAGGGAGCGCGAGTGCGGCCTCGACGATCGCGGCATCGCCCAGGACCTTGCCGGGGGAGATGTCCCGGCGCCGGGCGATCTCGTCGCGGGCGGTCCACAGCTCCCGTACCACCGCCATCTGACGGCGGCGGCGGACCTTGTGCATGCCGGAGGTGCGGCGCCACGGGTCCTTGCGCGGGGGAGCGGGCGGTGCCGAGGCGATCGCGTCGAACTCCTCCCGCGCCCACTCCAGCTTGCCCTGCCGGTCGAGCTCGTCCTCCAGGGCGTTGCGCAGATCGATCAGCAGCTCGACATCGAGCGCCGCGTAACGCAGCCACGGGTCGGGCAGCGGGCGGGTGGACCAGTCGACGGCGGAATGGCCCTTCTCCAGGGAGTAGCCGAGCACGTTCTCGACCATGGCCCCGAGGCCGACCCGCGGGAAGCCGGCGAGGCGCCCGGCCAGCTCCGTGTCGAAGAGTCCGGTGGGGGT
This sequence comes from Streptomyces sp. NPDC014727, assembly GCF_043083485.1. Taxonomy (NCBI): domain Bacteria; kingdom Bacillati; phylum Actinomycetota; class Actinomycetes; order Kitasatosporales; family Streptomycetaceae; genus Streptomyces; species Streptomyces sp. NPDC014727. The sequence continues at coordinate 44,557 of NZ_JBIBYR010000009.1, forward strand.
CATCCCTATTTCGCGCAGACAGGGCAGGTCCTGGGTGGCGGCGTGGAGGATCCACTCGCTGCCGTGCAGGACCTCTCCGAGCCCCGACAGGTCGGGGCAGCCGACCGGGTCGATCAGTGCGCTGCCCGCGCCGTCGCGGCGCAGCTGCACGAGGTAGGCACGCTGGCCGTAGCGGTAGCCGGAGGCGCGCTCCGCGTCGACGGCCACCGGGCCGGAGCCCGCGGCGAAGGCGGCGATCACCCGGGCGAGGGCGTCGTCGGAGGCCACCACCGGGGGAATGCCCTCGCGCGGTTCGAGCAAGGGGATCGGCGCCGGGGCGACGTCGTCCGGGGGAGCGCCCCCGGTGGTTCGCAGTGAAGTGTCTGCTGCGGTCTCTTGGGCGTCGGTCACGTGTCAAGGGTATCCGTGTAAGTGCGGCGCCCCGCGCCCCGCACATGAGGACAACCGCGCCCCCCGAAGTTAAAAACACCCAGCCCAAAACCCCCCCCCCCCCCCCCGGGGGGTTGGGGAGATGATGATTAACC